>NZ_CP019791.1:1518204-1821845 GCF_002007645.1 Anaerohalosphaera lusitana | reverse complement strand
CGGTATACGAGGGGAATCCACTGAGAGGGAGAACCGGGTTCGGACTGGTCGGCCTCGGGCACGATCTTTTCAGCAAAACAGGCGCGTTTGCGGATGAGCAGGAAGTAGAGTAGGTACATGTATCCCAGATAGATCAGGGTGCCTATGAATATCTGCAGGATGTTGGCTGAGTCTGCGGCACCACCTGAAATTATCACCATGATATATGTTATGGGTGTGGGCACCGCGAGCACTATGAAGTAGATTCCGATGAGAGCGAGGGCGAGTTTTGCGAGCTGGTGGGTTCTATTCATTTTCGGAGACTCCTGAAGGTTTGGGCTTTTGGGAAGCGAAGGATGCGATCTGGCGGGTGTAAAACCGGACAAGATGCGGGGCGCCAGTAATGAAATATATACTCAGGATGAACAATACAAGGTAGCCAAGCGGGTAAAGAGTATATATTGTGAGCACATCGGCGAGGTCCGTACTACCAGTGATGATCTGATTTATGTAATCGCGAATACGAGAAGGGAACAAGAAGGAGAGGATACCCAGAAAATGCCGTGCATTTTTTCCAATGAGGATGAGACCATAGGCAACGAAAGCGGTGCGAAAGGTCAGTACCGTAAACAGCGTGGTTGCCGGGGGATCGTCGGGGGCTGGGCCGGGCAGTATAGCTGCGAGGCGATTATTACGAAAAACAAGGTAGACTAGAATGAGCCAGAACAGCAGAAGCAGGATCGCGGATGCGATGACAGCAGAAGCTGAGTATCTGGATGCCAGGCGGATATAGTCGAAGGCCTTAAAGAAGAGGTAGAAGAACGCATGTACGCCGAGGACTGCCAGGAGTGCCTTTGCGAGTATCTGGGTTCGGGTCATTTGCCGCCTTTCGGTTTAATCGGGGCGACTTTACCACGTATGTCGGGCTTTGGCAAGAGGAAATAATGGCGCAACTTTGGTGGCGCTAGTACTGATGCCGGTATTCGTCTTTGGCTCTCAATGTCGCGATGATTCAGTTTGCGGCTTTTACTGCGCCTGCGAGGTGGCGGATTAGTTGTTCGGTTTCTTGCCAGCCTATGCAGCTATCGGTGAGGGATACGCCGTAGTTCAGTTGGGGGGCGTCGATGGACTGTTTGCCCTCGTTTACGAAGCTTTCGAGCATTACGCCTGCGATGGTTTTGTTGCCGTTGCGGATCTGGTCGGCGATGTCTTCGAGTGCGTTCCGCTGGCGTTTGAAGTCCTTGTATGAGTTAGAGTGGCTGCAGTCGATGACGATGCCGTTGGGGATTTCGAGTTTCTGCAGGAGGACCTCGGCGAATGCGACGTACTGGCTGGCGAAGTTTGGTTCGTCCTTGCCGCCGCGCATGACGAGGTGGCCGTAGAGGTTGCCGCGTGTTTCTGCTGAGATTACCTTGCCGTTGCGGTCGATACCGAGGAAGGAGTGGGGGTTCATGGCGGCTTTGATGGCGTCCATTGCGACGCCGAGGTTGCCGTCGGTTGCGTTTTTGAAGCCGATGGGCATGGAGAGGCCGCTGGCCATCTGGCGGTGTATCTGTGATTCGGTTGTGCGTGCGCCGATGGCGGCCCAGGTGATGAGGTCGGCGATGTACTGGGGGACGATGGGGTCGAGGAACTCGGTGGCGGTGGGCAGGCCGATCTCGGCGATGTCGCAGAGGAGTTTGCGGCTCTGGGTGATGCCGAACTCGATGTCGTATGAGCCGTCGAGGTGGGGGTCGTAGAGCATGCCCTTCCAGCCGATGGTGGTGCGGGGCTTTTCGAAGTAGGCGCGCATGATGATGAGGATCTCGTCGGCGCAGTCCTGCTGGAGTTTTTTGAGACGCTGGGCGTAGTCGATGGTGGCTTTTTCGTCGTGGAGGCTGCAAGGGCCGGTGATGACCATGCGGCGTTTGTCTTCGCCGCGGAGGATCCGCTGGACGGCGTGGCGCGACTGGGCGACGCTTTTGAGCGTCTGCTCGGTGACGGGGTGCTGGGCCTTGAGCTGGTCGGGTGTGATCAGCGGCTTGAATTGTACAATGTTCAGATTGTCAGTGTGTTCCATGAGATCCTCGCTAAATCGCCCTGGGGCTGCCGGGGCGGTTGAAAATACGTAAAATCTCAGGTATACTCAAGTTTTGGTATAAATGCAAGCGGGATGGGGGTTAAAAGTTGGTTAGATTGGCAAAAAAGCGGCGACGGGAGGGGAAATCGGCTGGATTTTGTGCGTTTTTTGCTGGAAAAGCCGGTGAATGAACAATTTTTACCTTGAAAAAGTATGGCGGATGTGTAATTTAGTATACTCTTAGCATGTTTGTGTAGTTGTGTAGGTTGTTAGTTGATTTCTTTGCAGGTTATTAAGAAAGGGTTACAAACTGTATGATTAAAGTAAGAGCAAGAGCAGGCGAATCGGTTCAGGCGATGGTTAAGCGTTTCAAGAAGATGTGTGAAAAAGAAGGTCTGATCCGCGATATGAAGCGCAACAGCTACTACGAGAAGCCATCGGAAAAGAATCGCCGTCGTCGCCGTAAGGCTCAGCGCATGGCACAGATGGGGACGCGAAGACGCTAATCGCCCTGCCGCTCTTTGGTGATATAGATTACAGACGGGTATCGTGAGATGCGATGCCCGTTTTTTTGCGCGCGTTGCGTGAAATGGTGCAGCAGCCGAGCAATCGAACAGACTGGGATGAATTAGAGTAGCGAGGATGCGGGAAGTAAGTTAAAATGCTCGTTTTTGCGTGGTAGTTCAGGAATCCGGTTTATATGACAGAGTTCAAGATCAAAAGTGAATATACGCCTCGGGGGGATCAGCCGCAGGCGATCGATCGGCTGGTGACGGGGCTGGATGCGGGTAAGCGGTTTCAGACGCTGCTTGGGGTGACGGGCAGCGGGAAGACGTTTACGATGGCGAACGTGATCGAGCGGACGGGCAAGGCCGCGCTGGTGATCAGTCATAACAAGACGCTGGCGGCACAGCTTTACGAGGAGCTGAAGGAGCTGTTTCCGGATAACGCGGTGGAGTATTTTGTCAGTTATTACGATTATTATCAGCCGGAAGCTTATATTCCGCAGCGGGATATTTATATCGAGAAGGATGCGTCACGTAACGATGATCTGGACAGGTTGAGGCTGTCGGCGACGACGAGTCTGCTGAGCCGGGACGACGTGATAATCGTTGCGTCGGTGTCGTGCATATTCGGGCTGGGTTCGCCGGGCGATTACAAGGCGAGCGTGATACCGGTGAACGTGGGTGATGAGATCGACAGGAACGAGCTGCTGGGCCGGTTCGCGGATCTGCAGTATGACAGGAACGACATAGATTTCGGTCGGGGTACGTTCAGGGTGAGGGGGGATGTGGTGGAGCTGTGGCCTTCGTATGAATCGTATGGGCTGCGGTTCGAGTTTTTCGGGGATGAGGTGGAGGCGATCAGTTATATCAATCCGACGAGCGGTGAGGTGCTGGCAAGCGAGGAGCAGGTGTTTATCTTTCCGGCGAAGCATTACGTGATGCCCGGGGATCGGATAGAGGCGGCGACGACGAGTATCAAGGCGGAGCTGGAGGAGAGGCTGATGGAGCTGCGGAGGCAGGGTAAGCTGCTGGAGGCGCAGAGGCTTGAGGCGAGGACGAAGTACGACATCGAGATGATCGAGGAGGTTGGGTACTGCAGCGGGATCGAGAATTATTCGAGGCATCTGGCGGGGCTGCCGGCGGGAGCGAAGCCGTATACGCTGCTGGACTATTTCCCGGACGATTTCGTGATGTTCATAGACGAGTCGCATGTGACGATTCCGCAGTTGCGGGCGATGTATGCGGGGGACAGGAACCGCAAGGAGGTGCTGGTGGATCACGGGTTCCGGCTGCCGAGCGCGATGGACAATAGGCCTTTGCGGTTCGAGGAGTTTCAGGATCGGTGGCGGAACGTGGTGTTCCTGTCGGCGACGCCGAGCGAGTACGAAGTGGAGCTGTCGCAGGGTGAGATCGTCGAGCAGATCATTCGACCGACGGGGCTGGTGGATCCGGAGATATTTGTGCATCCGGCGACGGACCAGGTTCCGCACCTTGTGAGCGAGATCGAAAAGCGGGTGGAGGTGAACGAGCGTGTGCTGGTGACGACGCTGACGAAACGGCTGGCGGAGGATCTTTCGAGCTATCTGACGAAGAGCGGGTTTCGGTGTCGGTATCTGCACAGTGAGATAGATACGCTGGAGAGGATCGAAATACTGCGTGATCTGCGGACGGGTGAGTTCGACGTGCTGGTGGGGATCAACCTATTGCGCGAGGGGCTGGATCTGCCGGAGGTTTCGATGGTTGCGATACTGGACGCGGATAAGGAAGGATTTTTGCGGAGCGAGACGTCGCTGATACAGACGATCGGACGGACGGCGAGGAACGTGAATGCGAAGGTGGTGCTGTATGGGGACCGGGTGACGAATTCGATGAGGCGGGCGATGGACGAGACGAATCGCAGGCGCGAGATACAACTTAAATATAACGAAGAGAACGGCATTACGCCTGAGACTGTGAAGAAGGCTATAAAGAGGGGCATCGAGAGGCGGCTGCAGGCGAGGAAGACGGCGCAGGAGGCGCTGCACTTCGAGGACAAGGAGTTCGACAGTGCTGAGCTTGCGGCTGAGATCGAAAGAGAGATGCTCAAGGCGGCGGAGGAGCTGGACTTCGAACGGGCGGCGAAGCTGCGTGATAGGCTCAAGGAGGTTAAGGAGCTGCCGGAGATGGCGGATGTCGGAGAGGCTAACAAGAATTCCAACAAAGGCGGGAAAAAGAAATGATGCATGAGATCGATCTCAAAGCAGTGGGCAGGTTGATAGATCTGGCGGTGGATGAGGATTACGCGGACGGTGATCCGACTAGCGAGATAACTGTGGCTGAGGATGCGTGGGGCAGAGCGGGTATCGTGAGCAGGGAGAAGATAGTCGTTTGCGGGATGTCGATCGTGGGTGATATTCTTGGACGGTACAGCAGAAAGCTTGGGCTGCAGGTCCTTGTCAATGACGGCGAGGAGGCGGGAGAAGGTGATCTGCTAGGCGTGATCCAGGGGCCTACGCGGTCGCTTCTGGCGGCGGAGCGGGTGGTGCTGAATTTCCTGCAGAGGCTTTGCGGGATAAGTACGGGCACGAAGGAGTATGTAGACGCGGTTAAGGGAACGAAGGCGAAGATACTGGATACGCGGAAGACGACGCCTGGCTGGCGAGAGCTGGAGAAGTACGCAGTGCGGTGCGGAGGCGGGGTAAATCACAGGATGAACCTGGGGGACGGGGTTTTGATAAAGGACAATCACGTTACGGAGTTCGGGGACAAGATCGCGGAGAAGCTGGGGCCGATGGTTGCGAGGGCGAGGCTCTATCCGCGGGTAAAATTCGTGGGGGTCGAGGTTGACGATGTGGACTTTCAGCTCAAGCAGGTGCTGGCGGTCGAGGGTATCGATGTGGTGCTGCTTGACAATATGAGCTATAAGGAGATGAGGCGCGCGGTGGAGATGCGGAACGAGATGTGCGGCGAGAGGCCCCTGCTGGAAGCAAGCGGTAATATACGGCTGGAAAATGTGCGGGAGGTGGCTGAGACGGGTGTGGAGCGGATATCGGTCGGCGCACTGACGCACAGTGCGGTGAGCGTGGACATTGGGCTGGACAGGGAGTAGGAAGCATGGGGACAGATGCGGGCTGGGTGGACAGGCTGGACGTTGACAGAATAGAGGAAGCGGCGAGCGGGTGCGTGATCGGCCGGCGGGTGGTGGTTTATCAGTCGACCAGGAGTACGAACGACATCGCGTGGGAATATGCCAAGGGTGCGGAGAGTGATGGACTGGTGGTGTTTGCGGAGGAGCAGAGCGGGGGCCGGGGCAGGCGCGGGAATAAATGGCTGAGCAGTGCGGGGCAGAGTCTGTTGTGTTCGGTGATCGTGTCGGGGGTTTCGGCGGGTGCGGAGCTTTTGACGCTGGCGAGTGCGGTGGCGACGGCGGAGGCGATCAGGGAGTATGCGGGAGTTAGCGCGAGGATCAAATGGCCGAATGATGTGATGGTCGGGGGGAAGAAGATTTGCGGGATACTGGTGGAGTCGAGGGCGATCGCGGGGAGGAAGGTGTTTGTTGTGGGGATCGGAATTAACTGTCATCAGGGGGAAGATTTTTTCGGGAGTGAGGAGCTGCGGATGCCGGGGACGAGTGTAGACCTGGCGATGGGTGAGGTTTGTGATCGGAACGAGCTGGCGGGGGTATTGCTGCGGAAGCTGGATGTGTGGGTGGGCAAGATGCAAGCGGATGAGAAGGCGGTCATCGACGGCTGGGGGAGGCTGAGCAGTCAGTTGGGCGAGTATGTGACGGTGGAGCATAACAATAGGCGGTATTCGGGTATCTGCGCGGGGGTGGATCCGGTGGAGGGGCTTATCTTGCGGCTGGACGGAGGTGCGGTGAGGATGTTCGAGGCGGGGCAGACTACGATCGTCAAGCATTCGTGATAACGCGTTCGGGTGTGCGGCTGGAGCTGTGGGAGACTATTCTCTGTCGTTGTCGGTTTCGGGCGGGAGTTTTTTCGGTTTTCGGCGAAGGGATGAGGCGGCGGAGGTTGCGGTTTTCTTGCCGAAGCGGAAGAGCTTGCCCGGTGTTTTAACGACTGAACGTGCGGTTTTGTAGGTTACGTTGCCGGCGGTGGTGACGACCTTGCCTGCGGAATTGACGACGACCTTGGTGCCGTTGGTGGAGACGTTGACCGCTGAGGAGGTCGCGGTGTATGCGGCGGTGAAGGGAGACTTGACGATTTTGCTGACAGCGGCCTGGGTGTCGTCGAGGGTGGCTGCGATCTTGTCCTTCATGTCGGTGGATACTTCGCCGGCGCGGACGCGCAGTGCGGGCCAGATATCCTTCCAGAAGACGTTTTTCACGTCCGCGTAGAAATCGGTGATGTTGTTGAAGATATTGCGTTTTGCGGCTTCGGCGTCCCAGCCGGTGAAGGCACGGCAGCGCTGCATGGCTGCGTGGCCGCAGACGGTGGTCATGAAGCCGGCGCCCATGCCCTGGGCGATGTCGTCGACGAATTTGCCGATGCCGGGGACGCGGGAGGCGAGACCCTCGATGAGGTTCTTGCCCATGTTGATGTAGTTGACGGTGGCGACGATGGCAAGGACGTCGACCATTATGCTGAGCTGTTCGCGGAGGCGGGGTCGGGAGTTGTAGGCTTTTATGATGCCTGTGACCATCATCAGATTGCGGTAGAGGACGATGATCAGGTCGGCGGCTTTGTAGGGGCTTAGGGTGACGGCGATCATGACGTCTCGCATGCAGTTGCGGACGTGGCGGGCGGCGTAGTCGTCGATTATTTCGAGGAGCGGGTTGACGGTGCTTTCTTCGGCCCGGCGGATGGCTGTGAGGATGCATTCGGTGTCGGATGCAGAATTGACGTGTTCGGTAAGTGTGGTCCTGCCGGTTTGGGCAACTTCCTGCTGGTGTTCGTCGAGGGCTGGGCTGGTGGCGAGGCGGGCGATGTATCGGTTGAGGTAGCGGGCATATTTGCGGAGCCGGCGCGGGGATGCGTTGGAGGTATCCTTTATTTTCGGGCGTTTGAGGCTGGGCGGGTGGTTTTTTAGCGTTCGGGCGACATAAATGATCACGTAGGCGAGTGAGCCGGCCAGGATTGCGAGGTAGACGTAGCCCGCGATCGGGTGCATGTCGCGAAGGGTCTGGTAGGCGCGGATAAGCTCGATGAAGATGAAGAAGGTGAGCAGGATGCCGCCGGTGATGAAAGCGAATTTTGTTATTCGGAATATGTTTTTGATCATTTGCATACCGTATAATAACTTTGGCCTGGGCGGAAAAGTTCTGTGCTGCGGTTGAATATTCTGCAAACATTCTATATTATAGACGGCTGAAGTGTCAAACCATTACAGTTTTTCCGGATTACAAAGTGATGAGACGGCAAGGGAGCGTTTTTGTCTAGATATCGAGTCAGGATAAGGGTTTGCTTAACGATTCTTTAAAAAGTGAGCTTATCGTAAGAGATTGCGGTACAAGCGGTTATCGCGAGATGCTGGATCTGCAGCTCGAGTTGCTCGAGCGGCGGATCGCGGATGAGGTGCCGAACACGGTGCTGATCGTCGAGCATGAGCCCGTAGTGACGATGGGCGCGAGGAAGAGCGAGAACCGGCTGCTGCTGGGGGATGAGGAATTCGGCAGGCGGGGCATCGTGCTGGAGGCTGTTCGTCGGGGCGGGGGTACGACGGCGCACAATCCGGGGCAGATAGTGCTGTATCCGGTGGTCAAGCTCAAGTCGCTGGGGCTGAGCGTGAGTGATTATGTGCGTTCGCTGGAGCAGATCGGTATAGATATGCTGGCGGAGTTCGGGCTCGAGTGCGGACGGAAAAAGGGTGCGCCGGGTTTGTGGGTAGGTGAGCGAAAGATCGGCTCGGTGGGTGTGAAGGTGCAGAAGTGGGTGACTTATCACGGGATGGCGATCAATATCAATAACGATCTTGGGATATTCGATACGATCGTGCCCTGCGGGCTTGCGGGGGTTGAGATGACGAGTCTGGTGAAGGAGGTGGGCGGTGAGATCGATATGAAACGAGTTAGAAAAGTTCTGGCCGGGGTGTGCGTGGAACACTGGTCGGATAAGGAGCTTGTGCGATATGAAGAATAGAGGGAAGCTGCCGGTGTGGCTGAAACGGCGCATGCCGGCGAGCGCGACTTATGGCGATACGCGGAATACGCTGAAGGATCTGGAGCTTGAGACGATCTGCACGAATGCGAATTGTCCGAATCGCGGGCAGTGCTGGGATCGCGGGACGGCGACGGTTCTGATTTTGGGGAACGTCTGTACGAGGAACTGCAAGTTTTGCTCGGTGGGTCATGGCAAGCCCGAGCCCCCTGCGGCGGATGAGCCGGACAGGATTGCGGAGATGTCAAAGCGGATGGGCGTGAAGTACCTGGTTATAACGAGCGTGGACAGGGACGATCTGCCGGACGGGGGTGCGGGACATTTTGCGGCTGTGGTCAATCGCTGCCGGGAGTTGAACGACGGGATGCAGTTTGAGCTTCTGACGGGTGATTTTCGGGACAGTATGGATGAGTCGATAGAGATACTGGGGACCGCCCTGCCGTTCGTGTTCAGTCATAACGTGGAGACTGTGCCGTCATTGTATACGAAGGCTCGGCCCGGCGGGAATTATGAACGGTCTCTGGATCTGCTGCGAAAGTTCAAGAATAGGTTCTCTGATACGCCGACGAAGTCTTCGATGATGTTCGGGCTTGGCGAGACGGATGAGGAGGTTATCGAGGTGCTGAAGGACCTGCGTTCGGTGGGGGTTGACCGGGTTGCGATGGGGCAGTATCTCAAGCCTTCGAAGGAGTCGCTGGATGTGGTGGAGTATGTCGAGCCGGCGAAATTCGATTGGTGGGGTGAGAAGGCGAAAGAGCTGGGGTTTAGCTGGGTGATGTCTTCGCCGTTCACGCGGAGCAGTTATCATGCGGAGCTGGAGAGAACCGATCAATAGAACATCGCGAGGATGGCGGAGAGGGAGAGGATCGACAGCAGGGAGCTGATTATCACGATCGCTGCGGAGAGTTGTGCGTCGCCGCCCATGCGTTCGGCCATGGTGTGGGAGGATATGGCTGTGGGACAGGCAAGGAATATGAGGGCGACTCGCATTTCGTCCTGGCTGAGTCCCATCAGGTGAGCCAGCAGCAGGCCGACCGCGGGAGCGAGGACAGTTTTTAGCAAACTGGCTGAGATTGCGTATAAACTTCGGCCTGCGATCTTGCGGTGAGCAAGTGCGCCGCCGACTCCCAACAGTGCAAGAGGCAGTGCCATTTGTCCGAGGACGTCTAGTGTCCGCATGATCGCCAGTGGGGGTGAGGGCAAAAAACGTTGAACGAGGAAACCGGCTGCGCAGGCGATGACAAGGGGGTTGGAGGCAAGTTGAACGGGAATTTTTTTCAGGGCGGCGTTGCGGTTGTCGTTTTGTCTGAAAGCCACCAGCAGAAAGACCGCGACGAGGTTATAGATCGGAACGATGGGGGCTAGGACGTATACCGCGAGGGTTTCGACCTGCTGTGCGTGTTCGGGGGTGAAGTCAGCGAGGCTGTATATGATAACGGCAAGGCCGACGAAGGCGAGATTGCCGCGGTAGGTTCCCTGTACGAAGGTGCCCACGGAGGTGAACGGGACCTTGAGTAACCGGGCGAGGACGAAACCGCCGAGAAGACATGCGACCATGCCGGCAGTGACTACGAGGAAAGTTTCCATGACCACGGTGAAATTGCCGGTCGAACCCACAATTTTGCCGAACAGAAGCGCAGGCAGCGCGATCCAGAAGCATATGCGGTTGAGGTCCTTTACGAGCGAGTCCGATAAGAACCGCTTTTTCGTCAGTATGTAGCCGGTAAGTATGACCAGAAAGACCGGGGCAATTGTGTTAAGTACGTCCATCGAGGCATTATTGTCTATGCGCAGGGGGCTGTCAAGTTAAGCATGTGCAAGAACCTTTATTAGTGTTGGAAAAGCAAAATCCGGGCGAGACGATTTGGCATGGCCGCGGTTGTTTATTATGTTTTATCCTGCTGAGAGTCATTTTATGTATGGGGGGCTGAGATGTCAGCCAAGAAAAGAAAAAACACACGCCCTGGTTTTGCGATGGTGATGTCGATGATGTTCCTGGTGCTGTTTTCATCGCTGGCAGTAGGGATATTTACGACGTCTTCGGGCAATGTCGAGATCGCGGATAATCAGCGCGAAGGCAATCTAGCTCTGGTGAGCGCAGAGTCGGGTATCGATATAACAAGGTACTGGCTGAACGGGATAGAGGTATCGGGTTCGGTAGCGCCTTCGAACAGGCTCAGCGAGGTGTACAACACCTTGACGGGCCGACTGAACGGTGCGAGCGTAACGAATCTGAGTGTGAATTACAACAGTCTGGAAGATAAGATCGAGATACCCGATCCCAGTGTGAAGGACGGGGTCGTGTTGGACGGCAGTTCGGGGCAGAAGTTCCGTGCTGAGCTGAGACAGCTCGATGGGGATACGCTTGAGCTGGAAGTCACGGGCATAAGCGGGCAGATCAGCAGGAAGATAACCACAAATTTCTCTTTTGGGCAGCGGAGCAGCAGGGTTTTTGATTACGGCGTTGCGAGCAAGGGCCCCATCGAGATCAAGGGTAACGCGGACATCATGGGTGCCAATGATCCTTCCGAGGCAAGTCTTTATATCGAGAGCCTGGACGAGCATGAGGCGCTTGCGATGAACGGTAATGTGAGCATCGCGGGGGATGTGGATATCGCCAATCCTGACGGCTATGTGGACATGAAAGGACCCGGCACGATCGGCGGAGAGAGCGGCCAGGATGCGATAGACAATCATGTCGACATCGGTGTGGATACGGTGGAATTTCCCATGCCCGACTGCAGTGAGTTCGAGGCCTGGGCGGTCAATACGGTGGACAGTTCGACAAAGGTCAACGGGAACGTGACGCTGGAAAATATCAGAATCGAGGCGGGAACCAATCCCACCTTCGGGGGCAACGTGACGCTCAGGGGCGTGGTGTACATCGAATCGCCCAATCATGTGAAATTCTCGGGCAATACCGACCTTCAGGGCGTTATAGTGGCGGAGGGTGACATTGATAATCCCGTCAGCGGGGACAAGCTGGAGTTTACGGGCAATATGGATAACATGGGTGTGGACGAGCTGCCTTCGGATTCGCAGTTTGACGGCTTGCGGGAGAAGACTGGGACGTTCATCATGGCTCCCGGGTTTGAGGTGGAGTTCAAGGGCAACTTCGACACGATCGACGGCGCGATCGCGGCGAGCGGTATCAGGTTCACGGGAAACGCGGGAGGCACGATAACAAACTCACTTATAAACTATTCAGATGAAACCATGACGTTTCAGGGCAATGCGAGGGTTTACATCGACAGGAGCGACAGCGACCCTGATCCCAGCGGATTCGAAGGCAGTTATGTATTGGAATTTATGCAGTCAACTTATTCCGAGGGCGGATTTTGACAGAACCGAAGCTGTATCTTAGACTTTTTTTCGGGCATGGCTGAAGATTTAAGGCAGCGTCAGAGACATCGTCAGGATGACAAATAATTTTACTTATTGGATGTTCAGATTGGGGGGCCAAGATATGAGCTCCAAAAACATATCGACAAATCGAGGTAATCGCCGAGGCATTGCGCTGGTGACGGCGATGATATTTTTGATTCTGTTCAGCTCGATCGCTGTAGGTTTTATGACGTTTTCTACGCAGAATGCGTCTATAGCTGACAACTATCGAGACGGAAATCGAGCGTTTGCGTGCGCGCAGTCTGGTGCAGAGGTGATGAGGCACTGGCTGGACAAGGTTGCGATGGACGGAACGATCGACGATAATCTGCGGTATGATACGCTGGTCAGTTCGCTTGACACTATTTTCAGCAACAACGGCATTACCAGTTTCAATACGACGTACGACGGGAGCTGCTACAGTGTGGCGGATGTTTCGCTTGGTGAGGGTGAGAGTTTCAGTGCTGAGATACTTCCCGTGGACAATGATACTGTGCAGATGAATATAACGGGGATGGCGAACGGGCTGGAAAGGACGATCGCTTGCAACTATACGTTCGGTGTGCGTGAGACGAGTGTTTTCGATTTCGGCGTGGCGACACGCGGGACATTGGAACTTAGCGGTAATATTGATCTGGACGGCACGAACATCAGCGTCGAAGCGAGCGTTTATATCGAGAGCCCCGAGAGTATCGCGTTGTCTATTATAGGTAATTCGCGAATAGCGGGAGATGTCAATATCACGAATGAAGACGGCGATGTGAACCTGCAGGGCGGACAGGCAGAGATCGGCGGGGACGTGTTCACCGGTGTGCCCCCTACCGAATTTCCTGCGCCCAATCCCGGGTCGTTCGAGAAGTATTTGAGTGGTCAGATTATCGATTCGACGACGGATCTTTCCGCGGATGCAACATTTACAAATGCAAGGGTGCTGGCGGGGACGAATCCTCACTTCAGCGGGGATGTAACAATCGAAGGCGTGCTGTATATCGAGACGCCCAACCAGGTAACATTCGGGGGCAACGTGGACATTATCGGAGTCATCGTTGGCGACGGCGATGTGACGGATGACAGCCAGACGAACACTATTGATTTTACGGGTAACGTGAGCAGTACAAGCGTTGCGAGTTTGCCTTTGGAGTCGCAATTTGACGGTTTGCGTGACGAGACGGGTACGTTTTTGATGACGCCCGGATTTTCAATCAGCATGGGTGGTAACTTCGGCACGCTCAACGGCTGTATCGCTGCGAACGGCGTTGATTTCTACGGTAACGCCGGCGGTACGATCGAGGGGTCGATCGTAAACTACAGCCAGAATCAGATGACCTTCAGCGGCAACAGCGACCTGTACTTCAACAGGTCAGGCGTGACGGAAGTGCCCGCTGGTTTTGAGCCTGAGATAATAATGCATTACGACCCCACGAGTTATTCGGAAATAACAGGGACATAGAAACAGCTTCCTGGAACGCATTATACACGGATGGCATGTATGGAGCATCGGGCGTTAAGACGGCGTCCGATGCTTTTTTCATTTTGTTCGGCGCGGTAAAATTAGGAGCACCTTTTTGGCCGCCGCAGAATTTAACAGCCGCGCCTCCGACGAACTTTCTTTGGAGTCCATTCTCGGCAGACTGTGAAATTATGCGGCTCGGGATTTGAATAACTATTCGTTGGTCGCTATTGCGTAATAAACCTTTTATTTTTCTATTTGGTATTCGGGCCTAGCTGTCGGATAACGTCTATCAGTGCCTGGGTGCCATCGCGGCCGCGTCCCTGAGCCTGCAGGGCCGTCATTAGCTGCTGAGCGAGTGCGGTGCCGGGCAGGGTCTGCTTGATCTGACGGGCGTATTCCATGACGAGTTTGAGGTCCTTTAGCTGGAGGTCGACCATGAAGGAGGGTTTGAGATCGTCGGCGATGATCTTAGGGCCTAGCACCTTGAGCGAGTGACTGCCTGCCGCCCCGCCGGAGGTTGCTGCGAGGGTTGTTTCGAGGTCGAGGCCGGCGGCTTCTGCGAATGCCAGGCCCTCGGATATGCTCATGATGGTGTGAATGACCATGACCTGGTTTACGAGTTTTGTAGTCTGACCAGAGCCGAGGGGACCGCAGTAGGTGATGGTGCGTCCCATCGCCTGGAAGATGGGCTTTACTTTGTTGAATGCGTCTTCTGGGCCTCCTGCCATGATGGAGAGTTTGGCTTCGATGGCGCCGATCTCGCCGCCGCTGATGGGAGCGTCGATAAGGGTGACGCCTTTTGCAGCAAGTGTTTCGCCCATTTTGCGGGTTGCGGCTGGGGATATCGTGGACATATCGATGCAGATCAGACCTTCGCGGGCGGTTTCGATCACGCCGGCCGGGCCGAGGAGGACCTTTTCGACATCGGGGGTATCGGTTACGCAAGTGATGAGGACGTCGGCGTCTTTTGCAGCCTGGGCGGGCGTTTGGGCCCAGGTTCCGCCTGCGTCAATGACCGGCTGGGCCTTTGACTGGGTACGGGAATGCATAGTGAGGCTGTAGGCTGCCTCGATGAGATTCTTTGCCATGGGCACGCCCATGATACCTGCGCCTATGAATGCGATGTTTTTCATTTTGTCACTCACTGCTTTGAATTTGCGGCTGCCTTCTTTTTCAATGAAGCTTTTAACTGTTCAAGAGGGATATAAGGCCCATACGGCAATTTCCCCTTCGGATTGAATTCCGGATTGGGTTTCGGCAGATAAGCCGCGTTGCAGTTGGCCTTGAGCCAATCGGTCAGTTGTACCAGCATATCGTGTGCCATCTTGGGTTTGCTTTTGGTGAGGTCCCTCTTTTCGAAAATATCTTCGGCAATGTTGTAAAGCTCCACCTTGCCCTGGTAGTCATAATGCAGCTTAAAGTCACCCTTGCGCAGTGTAGCCCAGGTGGAGAAATTGTGAAAACCGGAATACCCCAGCTTACCGTAGAACTGATAAAACTCATTGCGTGTATAACCTTGTTTTGCATTTTTCAGGTCACTGAATAAAGGCGTCAGCGATTGGCCGTCTGTAGTCTCATCCGCCTTGAAGTCACTGTAGTCCACCCCTGCCATCGCCATTACAGTCGGGTAAATATCGGTTATATCTGATGTAACATCGCAAACTGCGCCCGCCCGGGTCTTGCCTGGCCAGCGAATGATCATCGGCACACGGACACCCCCTTCGTACAGCATGGACTTACCTCCCCGCAGGGGAGTATTACGCGTATATCTGGGGTGGCCGCCGTTGTCAGAAATAAAGATCACGGCCGTATTGTCCGTCAGCTTCAGTTCATCCAGCTTGTCCAAAATCTGACCAATACTGCGATCCAACCCCTTGATCAGACCTGCATATTCGGGATTTTTATGGCCGATCAGGCCGGGTATCTTCTTCTTTTTCTTAAAATAAGCAAGGTTGTCAGCGCGGGACTGGATCGGGGAATGAGCGGCCGGATGGGCAAGATACAAAAAGAAAGGCTTATCTTCATCGTCGGCAACACGTTCTTCTAAAAACCTATTGACCCGCGCTGCGATATCATCGCTAAGATAGTCCTGACGCGGAGTGAGGTCCGGTCCCGGTTTGTCCCATTTTTTTGTGCGGGCAGCATATGCCCTAAAAGGCCAGTAGTACCCTGAACCACCCCCGTCAAAATAAGCGAGTGTCTCGTCGAATCCCTGGTCTTCAGGACGGTATCCTTTATGGTTATGACTTCCCAAATGCCATTTCCCGATAAAGGCCGTGTGATAGCCGTTCAAAGCCTTCGGAATGGTTTTCACATCGTGTAATGCCGTTGCAGCAATTGGTATGGTCATACCGCGAGCTGCAATATCATCTTTCTTATAACGATATTCTTTCAATGGTTCATGATCAAGAACATGACACCCCTGAGGTACTTGCTTTCCTGTTTTTTCGAAAGTCGTCCTTGTGCCGGCATAAGCATCCCACATACCCATGCGATTGTTCATCTTGCCGGTCATGAGGCTTGCCCGAGAAGGGGCACATACTGAGCACGCATAGAATTGAGTAAACATCGTCCCCTGCTCAGCCAACCTGTCGAGCCGAGGAGTTTCATAGTAAAGCTTGTCGGTGGTCGTGTTATTGAGCCTTGCAGAAAAAACGCCAACATCCGCATAGCCGACGTCGTCTACCAGGATGAGCATGATATTGGGTTTGTTTGCCGAAAAAGCGAACTCCGCAGATAAGGGTAGAACTGCAAGAATAGCTATAAAATATAAAGGAATCGACCCTTTAATCAGTGGTTTATTGAACATGCCACAGTCCTTTAAATATATTTGAAAATTCTGACTCACTGCTTACTGGATGATGCCCAGTCTTCTCAGTGTGGTCCTTGACCAGCGGGCCGAGCGTATCTGAGCGTTGAGCAGAAGGATGAGAACGAGTACCCACATGCCTACGAAACGCAGGTAATAAAGGATCTGCGTGCCGGTGCTGTCGTCTACATTCTGCCAGCCGGTCATGAGTTCTGCGGGGGCGTAAATAGTGCCGGTCACGACGCCTGGCAGCAAAGTCTGCCATGGAAGCAGAAAAACGAGGAAGTACAGTGAGCAGAGGAAGGCGCGGGAAATGTGCGTCAGGCCTCCCATTCGGCCCGCAAGGGATATTTTGACGCTCATAAGCAGCAGCAGACAGTATGTTACGGAAGCGAGTACGAGAATAAAGTTAGCGATCTTGACCGCTGCGATGATGTGTTTTTTGCCGGGTTTAATGATACTGAGACGGTTTTCGGATGGCTCGGACGCATCCTGGGTTTCTTCTGCGGCATCTCCTTGCTCGACCTGTTCGCCCTCCTGGGTCGGCTGGTCCTCGGATGCTGTCTCGCCAAGAAGCTGGTCTGCGGCTTGTCGGGCCTTTTCTTCAATTTGGGCGGGAGTGTCCTTAAGAATGTCCTGAGCAGCATCATCCTGGGCCTGATCGCTGTTTTGCTCGGGTTCTGGCTGGGGCAGCGGATCCGGGTCGGTGTCGGCAAATGCGAGCAGGGCCACCTCTGGCTCATCATCCGGGGCGGCCTCGATGTAGCCGACTTCTTTGAGCCAGAATACTCCCTGCGTGAGCAGCAGGCAGATCAGGATGATCATAAAAAGGAAGTTTTTGGCGGACTTGAAGACGCTGATCGCTTCAAAACAATCCGTCGTATCGACAATATCATGGGGTCCTTGTTTGTCATTCATATATATTTCTCCGTAAAGGGGCGCGTTTTTGACTATTTTCTCATTGATAAAGGGCATTCTGCGCTAGTTGCTGTGTTTTTTCAACAATTCTTTTTGTGCCCGCTTGCCCTTCAATCAGCTTTGTCGCCCGAAATGGCGTAAGTCCTTTATTTTTCTTGCAAACAATAGCGAGTTACCTATACTTTACAGTCTTGTAAATAACGAAAAAACGGCGATTTTTGTGTTTAAAAAGGTACTGATATGAATCTCATCAAGTGGATCCGCAAGAACGAGCGTAAGCTGATGGCTATTTTTGTGATCGTGATCATGATCGCATTTGTGGGCGGTTATGCACTGACGCAAATCCTGTCTCGAATAGGCGGGGGCAACCGTGCGGTGGCGACCTACCAGGACGGCGAGAAGATAACCCAGATGGAGATGCGGGTAGCTCAGAGCGAGCTGGACCTCCTGCGGATGCTCAACATGAACGCATTCATGTATCAGCCTTCTCAGCGGGGTGAGCTCAATGCACAGCTTCTGGGGCAGTTGCTTTTCCCGAATTCCGAGTATGCGGCGAACCTGAACAGCCAGTTGGCCCAGAGGGCCGCCAGCACGCCGACAATAAAGCTTGAAGACGTGAACGAGTTCTTCAAGCAGGCAGGCGCTAATCCGACGATCAACTGGATACTGCTGAAGGAAGAGGCTCGCAATGCGGGCTTTATCATCACTAATGAAGAAGCCGGTCAGATACTGGACGCCATAATAAGCAGCATGACGCAGGGACGGGTTTCTTCGGCTCAGATACTGAACAGCGTCATGGAGCAGCAGAGACTGACCGAGGATCAGATATTGAAGGTTTTTGCCGATCTGTGGTCGGTAATGCTGTACGGCGAAACCATTTGTTCTACGCAGAATGTTACGCTGGGACAGGTACGAAGCGGAATTGGGTTTGAGAATGAGACCGTGTCGGCTGAATACGTTGAATTTTCAGCGGACGATTACACCGATATGGTGGTAGATCCTTCAGATGAGGAACTGCAGGAGCAGTTTGACACTTACAAGGAATTCCGTCAGGGCAAATATACGGAAGCTAATCCGTACGGTTTTGGATACATGCTGCCCGCGCGGGTTCAGCTTGGTTACATTTATCTGCAGTTGGATGAGATCGAGGACATCATCGAGAAGCCAACCGCTGAGGAGCTTACGGAGTACTATCAGACCAATACGCACGAATTCACAACCGAAGAGCCGGTCAATCCTGATGAGCCTGAAGGTGAAAAGGTTCAGAAAGTCAAGGACTTTGCAGAGGTCAGGGGCCAGATCCGAAACCGTATTATCAGGCAGCGTAAGAACAGCCGAGCCGATATGATAATCAACGAAGCCATCGAAATGGCTGATGAGGGTTTGATCGGTGTCGATCTTCAGGAAGCGTCTGTAGAGGAGCTTAAGGAAAGTGCCGTTAATTACGAGCAGATCGCTCAGAACCTTACAGAGAAGCACGGCGTGAAGGTCTACGCGGGCAAGACGGGTTACCTGAGTGCTGAGGATCTTGCGAGCGACCAGAATATCGGCCGAATGCGTCTGGAGGCTGCGGGCACGGCGGGGACAGAGCTTATGAAGGCTGTTTTTGCGGTAGAGGAGCTTGGGGTTACCGAGCTTGGGCAGTACGAAGCAGATGCACCGCGGATGTGGGAAAACCTTGGCGCACTTCGGGGATTTGATTCGAGAGCCATTGTACGCGTCATCGATGCGAAACAAGAGCAGGTGCCCGAATCGCTGGATACGAGCTATGATGTTACCGGAGTTAAGCCGGGGTCGGACGCAAGAGAAGTGTTCTCAGTACAAGATCAGGTCGTGGAAGACGTGAAAACGCTCAAGGCCCTGGAGATCGCCAAGTCTAAGGCCGATGCTCTGATCGAACGGATCGCAAGCGAAGGCTGGGAACAGGTACTTGCTGAGACGGACGAAGAGGATGGTGACAATGAGCAGGTCAGCACAGAGGAGTTCACGGAACAGAGACGGCTGTCGCTGATGCAGGAGTACTCGATCGAGTCCGCGATGGAAGCTATGCCGGGCAGAGTTGATTACATCAAAAACTTTGCATCACAGGGTAGGAAAGCTGACCTTTTCTATGAGTCGTCAGATGTCGAAACGCCGGCAGCGGTTGAGTTCGCTCCTGAAAAAGCGTGGTATGTTGTCAAAGAGATCGACATCAAGCACGCTACTACGAAACAACTGGCCGAGCAAAAAGGCAGACGTGCGATGGCGGCGGCACAGATGAGTGCCCAGAGCGTTATGCTGCTGCACTACCTGCCTGATAATATCCGGGCCAGAACCGACTTTGAATGGGAAACGGACGACGAAGAGGCTGCTGAGGAATCTGCTGAGCAGGATGCGGAAGCGGCCGATGATAAGACTGAGACGGAGTAAGTGATGCCCAATCGATCCGGCACAGACCATACGATCTTTCTGCTTACCGTGGGTGCCCTTGCGTGGATAATTCCGGGCGCGGGTCATTTCATGATCAAGGAGAAACGCCGTGGCGCGATAATATGCGTGACGATATTAAGCACGTTCGCGATAGGTCTGTTTGTGGGATCGATAGCCGTGGTCAATCCGAATGCGGGCGGGCTGTGGTATATCGGGCAGATGCTCGTGTCTCCTCTGGTGGCGATGGTCGGCCAAATGACTGCTTCCAAGGGGCTTGTGGTGTACGGACGCGAGAGCGATATAGGCCAGATATATACGACTGTTGCAGGACTGCTTAATTTGCTGTGCGTGATCAGTGCTGTTTATATGGCACACAGCGGTCGAGGAGAGATCATCGGTGAGGAGGAAGAAGATGTTCAGTAGTCTTGCAATTATTCTGGGCAGTTTCACTTCGCCGATGAGCATTAAGATGGATCCTGCGTCCCTGCTGTGGATGTTTCCGCTGCTGGCGGCGATAGCGATAGTGTACAAAGCGACCAAGATGCGGGTTCTGTTCCCTGCCAAATTTATCAAAGAAGTCGTGGTGCTGTTTCTCACGCTGAGTGTGTTTATAGTGTTGGCGGGGGCGGGCCTTCATGTGATAGTTCATTTTATCACCACTTGAGGCCGGCCCGGTTGACGGTTGTCATTGTGATTTGATCTGACGTAATTCAACCAGGGCATTCAGGGCGGCTTTCTGCTCGGCTTCTTTTTTTGTGTTTCCCCAGGCAGCGGGGAAAGTATGATCGCTTATGTTTACACCCACTTCGAAACACTTGTCATGGTCTGGCCCCTTCTCATCGAGAAGCTGGTATGCGGGGGTTTGGCCGAACTGACACTGGGCGAACTGTTGGAGCATCGATTTGTAATTTTCGTGATGCTGTTTGGCGTCGGCTTTTACGATGAGCGGTTCGAAGGAATTGATTATGAACTTTGCGGCTGCGTCGTAACCGCCGTCGAGATAGATGGCGGCGATGATGGCTTCGAGCTGCCCTGCCGCTATTGAACCCTCCATTGCGCGGGTCTGATCCATGCCCTTACCGACCCGTGTGAATTGAGGCAGGTCGAGCTGTGAGGCGATCTTTGCGCAGGTTTTTCGCGAGACTAGCATGCTCTTTATCTTGGTGAGATCGCCTTCGAGGTAGTCGGGGAACTGATCGAAGAGGGCCTTGCAGATGACAAGGTCGAGGACCGCATCGCCGAGGAACTCCAATCTTTCATTACTCTTTAGGCGGTGGTCGGCGTGGGATGAATGGGTGAACGATTCTATCAGAAGCGATCTGTCATTGAAACGGTAACCGATCAGCTCTTCGAGCTGCTGGATCTGGCGATCTTCCATATTTTGGGCCTTACATGAGAAGCGAGCCCATTTCGAAAGCCGCTGTACTTGAAGACGGCCTTCGAGGCAGGCTTGCCAGGTTCTGTTTAACGCGGGTATTATAGCAGCGCAGCAGTTAAAGTCAACAGGTACGTCCTGCTGTAAAACTACTTCAGTTTTGCCTTACTTATCCAGCCATTTGCAGGCTTGCCAGCGCTACGAATTTATCATCTACGAACTCGAAAACAGAATCAAGTGCAGTGACCTTGAAAACCGACATTGTCTGCGAACCGACACCCGTGAATATCAGTTGGCGGCCGGTATCGGTGAGCACTTTTCTTAGCTTAAGCAGTTTTGCAATGCTCGAAGAGGTAATGATGTCCACGTCCGTGAAATCGACCACTACGTTCACATCGCCCTTTTTCTGTGCGAGGGATACAGCAGATTCCAGCTCTTCTCCGAGATCCGGTTCTGCAGCCAGATCCAAAACAACCACGTTGTCCGACCAATTTTCAATACCCATATTATCAGCTCCTTCCTGGAACATAAAATCACTCGATTGAAGTATCGGTCAGAATTGGGAGCCATTGAAGGAAAAAACAGATGTGGGGGATATCCCAGGACGCTGTCACTCGAATTGTGTTTATAATGGCACTAAACGGTGCTAAAGAGGGGTTTGCTTTATGTAATCAGTTATACGCATTGTGAAATTTTTTCGCGCGCCACGGTTTTAGACTTGCGCCATCGCTAATGATGTGTCATAATTCCTAAAAAATGAAAGGAAATATGGCATGCACATCAGTGAGATCAAGTACGGTGACCTGCAAAAGTTAAAAGAAAAAGCTCGGATTGAAACCAATGCAAAGCAGCGAGATCGATATCGGGTGGTAGCCCTGGCATTGGAGGGATGGCAAACAAAAGCGATCATGACAAAACTTGATCGCAGCAAAAACTTCGTTCAGCGATGGTGTTATTTCTACCGTGATGGCGGCATTGAGGCTATCGCACCAAAACGTCAAAGCGGCAGGCCTACAAAACTGCCACGCAAAAAAGAGCCTGAGTTGATCAAGCGAATTCAAGATGGACCAACCGATTCAGACGGTGGTGTATGTGTGCTACGCGGCAGAGACATAAGACGGATTCTTGAAAGAGAATTTGGCGTAAAATATTCGCTCTTCGGCGTCTATGATCTAATGCATAGATTGGGGCTTTCATGTCTAAAACCAAGGCCTAAGCACCGAAAGAACGATCCGGAAAAAATGCAGCAGTGGTTGGAGCAAGCCCCCTTTTTGTCCAAAAAGTCCGAACAGAAAACCCCGAAAAGAAAATTGAGATCTGGTTCCAGGACGAAGTGCGAATAGGCCAGCAAGGAACACTGACCAATGTTTGGGCTCCAAAAGGATCCAGGCCTACAGCAGTAAAGCAGACCGAGTATGATTGGGTATATATTTTTGGAGCTGTCAATCCTGTCAATGGCAAATCGTCGGCTGTGATTACTCCGACTGTTAACACTGATTATATGAATCACCACCTGAGATTTATAAGCGAGGAGGCAGGCAAAGATGTACATGTGGTTCTGGTTCTTGATCAGGCTGGTTGGCATATCGCTAAACAGTTGGTTGTGCCGAAGAATATCAGCCTGCTTCACCTGCCTGCATACAGTCCGGAATTGAATCCGATAGAACGTCTTTGGGCCTATATGAAGAGTCACTACTTGAGCAACCGCATTTACAAAAATTATGAGGAAATATTCAACGCAGGAACAGTTGCATGGAACAATATAACCTCAGAAATGTTCTGCTCAATATGCAATACTGAATGGATTAAGCATGAGAATTAATCACAATGCGTATTATACTGCCCGCTGCACTTTTTTGGGAATTTCGTCAGACAGGTCCCATAATGTGTGTCGCGGACAATAAGTGCAATGCGGGCACGAACCTTGAAGCCCGTGCCCGCAAACGCTTGTTGAGGCTATGCTATTGCTTCGGCAAGATACTTTTTTGTGGTCGCGACGGTTATGCGCGGGTCGTTGTGCTTTTTAGCGTAAGCGATCAGTTCTTTTGCCAGTTCTTTGCGAGTATCTTTGTAGGCCGGTTCCTCGTAGAAGTTCACAAGTTCGTCAGGATCCTTCTTCAGATCGAAGAGCCAGGGCTTGTCTTCAGGTGCATATATCAACTTATAACGGCTGGTTACGACACCGAACCAGTTGTCCTTGTCATCGCCCTTTTCGGTGCCATTTCTATCTCCGGTTCCGCGTATAAATGCTATGTCTTTGTAACTGCCATCGGTGCCAGTAAACAGTCCTGAAGCGTCACGGCCATCTTCTTTGCCGGACGTGGGCACGTCCATCAGTGAGAGTACGGTGGGCAGGAAATCCACGCATGACATGGCGTGGTTGATGACGTTGCCTTTTTTGATCTTTTTGGGCCAGGATATGACGAACGGTATTTTTGCGGAGGCTTCGTAAGGGACGCCTTTATTGTTGCGACTGTGTTCGCCGCAGAGGTCGCCGTGATCAGAGGTGAAAACAACTATGGTATTATCAAGCAGATCGAGCTTTTTGAGATGGTCGACCATTTTGCCGACGTTGTCGTCGATGCATTTTACCATGCCGAAGTATTTTGCCATTCCGCGGGGTCCGATCGGTCGTGCTTTCTTGCCCCAGGATGGAAGTCCTTCGGCGGATTTTTTCGATGTCTCGGGCGGCTGGAAATCAAGGTCCTGGTACATGGTTTCATATGGTGGTCGGACTGAATTGGGTCCGTGCGGGTCAGGGATACTTACCATATAACAGAAAGGCTCATTTCTGTTGGCGGTGACAAACTCGATCGCTTTGTCGGCCAGGAAGTCGGTCGTGAAGTTCTCCGGTGTGGCATTGGCGACAGAATAAGAAGGCCTGCCTTTGTTATTTCGTGCAGCAACCCTGGGTCCTTCGGGGGTATCTTCAAGCAGCTTCCAATGGCCGCGGTTGAACATATAGCGGTTGTCTGCGAAGCCGAATTCACGCTCCGGTCCCCATTGCGGCTTACCGAAACCGTCCAGGTGCCACTTGCCGGCGTATCCTGTTTTGTAGCCGTGCTTCTGGAGAGTGGCTGCGAAAGTTTCTATGTCGTCGTTCATCCTGATGTTGTTTGTAACTACCGGTGTATTCTGGGGGTAACGGCCCGAGACGAAGGAGGAACGCGAAGGTGAACATACGGGGGTGGTAGCGTAGAAACTGGTGCAGAGCGTGCCGTTTTCGGCCAGCGAGTCGATGTGAGGAGTTTCGACGGCCACATTTTTGCCCCACACGAAAGCCTGCTTTTGCGAAAGCGTTTTGCGGTAACAGCCCAGGGTCCTAAAGTTGTGCTCATCGGTATGTATTATCAGCAGGTTGGGTTTGGTGTTAACGGCTGAAAAGACACTGGATGGGGAACTCAAGGCTGCCGCGGCGGCAAATCCCGACAGCTTGAGAAAAGATCTTCTGTCTAAACGCATAATGCCTCCTTAAAGTTAAAAAATCCGCTACGGCTGTTTGCAGGTCAACGCATGAACGCGTGCATTTTCGACCTGCATGAACAAGCATCTTCAGTAGTTAAGGAGGCTGCTGGGCAAATATTGGCACATAAAAACTGGCTTGAAGCTTGATTTTTTGCAAAAACTGCTTATTGCACGGTATGAAAGACGATCGCTTTGGTGCTGTTTGGGCGGAGCAGACAGCCGGTCGGCAGAAGGATGATGGTATCGTCCTTTTTGGCCCATCCGTTGTCCTGAGCAACTTTGTTTGCGAGGTCGGCGAATTGTGAGAAATCGCGGGGTCTGGTTCTGCATACCGGTATGACGCCGTAATGCAGGCTCATTTCACGGCACATTTCGCGGTCTGCGCACAGAGCTAGTATGGGCACGTCGATACGTGCCTTGCTGAGGAGTCTGGCGGTGCAGCCGGTCTGACACCAGACGACGACCATTTTGGCCTTCATGTCGTCCACTATCTGGGCGACGCTGCGTGCGATGGATTCGTCTATGCTGAGGTCGCTGTGGGTTTCGATGCGGGGTCTGGGTTCGTTCAGGGAGTCCAGCCAGGCCTCGGTTACCTCGCCGATCTGTTCGATCGTCTGGATGGCTTTTACGGGATATTCGCCTACCGCGGTCTCACCCGAAAGCATTACCGCGTCGGTGAAGTCCATGATCGCATTTGCGACGTCTGAGACCTCCGCACGGGTGGCGGTGGGGCTCTTGATCATCGACTGGAGCATCTGGGTAGCAACGATCACGGGCTTGCCGAGCTTACGGCAGAGCCTGGTGATCTGTTTCTGGATCAGGGGCACCCTGGCCAGGTCCATTTCAACGCCGAGGTCGCCGCGGGCTACCAGGACAGCATCGGAGGCGTTTACTATACTTTGCAGATTTTCCACGGCCTGGGGCTTTTCTATCTTCGCGACGACCCTGATAAGAGAGCCTTTTTCGATCAGATAATTTTTGAGCCATGTGATCTCGTCTGAGCTCTGAACGAAGCTCAGTGCGAGGTAATCGACCCCGTGATCCATGGCCCAGTTCACGCACTGCCAGTCGCGTTCGGTTATTGCGGGAGTGCTGATATCCGTGTCGGGCAGATTTATGCCCTTACGGCTCTTGAGGTCGCCGCCGGTGATGACTTCGCAGATAACTTCACCGTTCTGCTTGTCGGTGATCTTGAGCTCTATCTGGCCGTCGTCGATCAGGACCCGCTGGCCGATGCTGACATCGCTGTAGAAATCGGGGTAATTGGTGCCGAATCGGGCTGCGGTGCCTCTGGGCAGTTTGGAAACGATGCGCACCGTATCGCCCGATGAGACGGATTCGCCTGCGGGCAGTTCGGTGATCCGTATTTTGGGGCCGCACAGGTCAGCAAGTATACCGATCGAGAAAGGAAAGTTGGCCCGGGCTCGGTTTACGTGGCTGAGCATTTCCGCGTGCTCTTCGAGTGTGCCGTGCGAAAAGTTGAGGCGGAACATGTCCACGCCCTGCTCGACGAGTTCGGTTATCGTATTTTCGTCGGCACATGCGGGGCCGAGAGTGGCGATTATCTTTGTTTTAGTCTGCATTTATCTGTTTCTTTGAAAAAGTTTCATTCTGAGATTGCTGGATCATTCTTTAAGTTTACGGCGATTCCCCAGATTGATAAAGGGAAAAGACAAATCTTAGGCGCACACTTGGAGCGGTATTGCTCAAGTGGGTGGTCCAGCGAAACGCCAAAGTCCGTGAAATCTTAGCGAATGCGGGGCAAATTGCAAGTTTGAAGTTTGTTAGTGCTGGAAATTGTGCCGAATACAGAGCCAAGCTGTCATGTCCGGAAAATCAAGAGTTGCAACCAGCTCTGGTCAAAAAAGAGATGATAATTCTGCCTTTGTAAAGGCAATACCAAGCCAATAGGCCATAAACCACCATTGTAACCATTTCAGCGGTAAGCATTTTCGGGTCAAGCGAGTAGGAACCGAGTTCAGCTAACTGAGCGGCAATCTGTGGATCTTCTCGGACCGCAGTCTTGATCTCGGGACGCTCAACCAAAAGGTTTTTAGCCCAAAGACCATAGGCATATCTCAGCAAGATATTGAAATTTTGATAGAGTACTCTAAACAACAGAAGTATTCCAATAGAGCGCAAAACCAGTAACGCCGCTAAAACCAGCGGTGCCTCTTCCGTGTCAGCACCTAATGTGCGGTTAGCCAGCAAATCAGCAGTTCGGCGGGAAAGGAGTAAAGCAGTTATAGCGAGCAGAACCGGTGCCACGCTTTGAGCTATACCGCCAATAAGAACCAGGTCAAGAAGGAAACCGGATGAATCTGTTTCATTCAGTGGACCAATCATTAGTACGCCTGCAAAGATACCGAGACACTTGATCAGCGAGGCGAAAGCGAGAACGAGCAATATCAGGACGATTACCCTTGTGGCAAATGCGATTGCTTGTTGGCGTGTTGCGATCAATTTCGTTTCCCTCTTACAGATTTCGGTCGAGTTTTCGGTAGCTTATTGCTTCGGCTAGGTGTTCGGGTTGGATGTTTTCGTGGTCCTGGAGGTCGGCGATGGTTCGAGCTACTCGGCATATCTTGTCGTGGGCTCGGGCCGAGAGGTCGAATTCGAGCATGGCCTGCTTGAGCAGGTGTTCGGAATTGTCGTCGAGCCGGCAGAACTTTTCGACCTGCTTGTGGGACATGGTGGCGTTGGTGGTGAGATTGCTGTCGCCGAATCTGGCTGCCTGGCGGTGGCGGGCGTTAACGACGCGGTCGCGGATGCTTTTGGAGGATTCCTGTGCGGACGTATCACGCAGCTTGCGGAACTCGACTGCGGGCACGTCGGTGTGGATGTCGATGCGGTCGAGCAGCGGGCCGGAGACCTTGGACATGTAGCGGTCGATCTGGTTGGGCGTGCATTTGCACTGGCGGGTGTTGGTGCCGAAGTAGCCGCACGGGCATGGGTTCATCGCGGCGATGAGCATGAACTGGGCGGGGAAGGTTATTGTGCCTTTGGCGCGGGCGACGGTTACGGTGCCGTCTTCGAGCGGCTGGCGTATCATTTCGAGGACGTTGCGGGGGAACTCTGCGAATTCGTCGAGGAATAGTATGCCGTGGTGCGAGAGGCTAAGCTCGCCGGGGCGCGGATTGGTACCGCCGCCGATCAGCGCCGGGCCGGACGCGGTATGGTGCGGTGTGCGGACTGGTCGGGTTGGCATGAGCGCTGAGCCGCGTTCGAGAAGGCCGACCGAGGAGTAGATGCGAGTTGTTTCGAGCGATTCGCTGAGGTTCAGAGGAGGCAGTATGGTCGCGATCCGCTGGGCAAGCATGGTCTTGCCTGCGCCGGGCGGGCCGATCATCATCACGTTATGGCCGCCGGCAGCGGCTATTGTCAGGGCGCGTTTTACTGTTTCCTGGCCCTTGACGTCGGAGAAATCTACAGCGTATTTCGAGCGTCGGCCGAAGATGTCCTCGACGTTGACGTTGGTCGGTTCGAGGGGCAGGTCGCCTTTGAGGAACGCAGCCGCCTGTGCGAGCGAGCCGACGGCGTAGACCTCGATGTCACGAACGACGGCGGCTTCGTAGGCGTTTTCTTCAGGGACGATGATCGACTTGAAGCCGTGCTTGGCGGCGGACATTGCCATGCTGAGCACGCCGTTGACGGGTCTGACCCGGCCGTCCAGTGCAAGCTCGCCGATTATTACGTGCTCCTTGAACATTTCGCTTTCGAGGGCCCCGGCGCAGCAGAGCATGCCCAGGGCGATGGGCAGATCGAACGCAGGGCCGGCCTTTTTGATGTCGGCTGGGGCGAGGTTCACGAGCGACTGGGTGTCGGGGTACTGGTAGCCGGAGTTGACTATCGCGCTGTGAACGCGTTCGCTGCTTTCCTTGACTGCAGCATCGGGCAGGCCGACGATCATGGGTTTTTCGAACCCGGAACGCGAAACGTCAACCTCGACTTCGCAGATTATACCTTCTATGCCTTCGAGCGTGACACTGTAGAGCCTTGCTAACATTGTTCCTCCTAGGAAATCAGGTCGATTCTGGCAAGTTGAACCGATTATATGCAGATTATTCGCGTCTGCAAGCTAATTTCGCAGGGCTGGTCGTTTAACCGGGGCCGAGGATCGTAAATGTGATCGACGGCCCCGGTTAAGATTGCCATCTAGCGAGTGATGACGCCGATCTCGGCAGCGGAGGTGAAGGGCTGGCCGTTGACGTCCTTTACTGCAACGAATCGGATGTAGCGGGCCTTGCGGGGCTCGTCGAAGAGGACACGCTGCTGCACGGGGTTGTTTTTGATGTTGCCGAAATCACCCTGTGCCGCAGGTTCGCCCCACGCTATGCCGTCGGTGCTGGTGTAGAATTTGTACGTCTTTACAACGCCGTTGAGACTGTTGCTGCGGGGCAGGTAGGTAAAGCCCTTGAGCGTGAGCGTCTCGCCCAGGTCGATCTGGATCTCGTGCGGATGGGGTGTGGCGCCGCCCTGCCATTTGGAGTGCCATATTGTTGCGGGGTCGCCGTCGATCGCATTTGCGGCATCTTCGCCGGTTGATGTGTTTTCGGTGCTGGCATAATAGATGCGCCATTTCGAAGGCGCTATGTCGAACTGTTTTTGTACGATGTCGCTCTTGCGGCCGTCGGATATCGCGACCGCCCTTACCGTTCCGCCGTTCGGCAGGTCGAAAGGCTCGGTGTACAACTGTGAATCGCTTACCGGGTCGCTGCCGTCGATCGTGTAGAGTATCTTCGGGCCTGCAGGTTCGCATTTGATGGATACCTTGCCCTGTGCGTCCCGCTGGATGATCGGGTTGGTGAGCCTTACAGGCGCGCGGAACAGGCCGAAGCCAGCAACGGTAGGCGCGATGCGTGACTGTGTGATCCGCAGACGCACCTTGTCCGTGGTTACGTTCGGGAAGCGGAGCAGGCGTTTGTAGCCGACGGTGGTGCCGGAGGCGATTTCGGTCCATTGGCCGTCGATCATCGTGTCCAGTGCGAAGGATTCGATGCGCTGGCTTTTTTGGATGTATTCCTGAATCATCGCGCGATTGAACGTTTTCTGTTCGGCCAACTCGTAAGTGAGGCTCGCTGTCGGCTGGGCAGTGCCCGGCATCCAGAAGGTGTCGGGATCATTGTCTATCGTTGCATGGCCGTTGTGTTCTGCGTCGAGCGATGCTGAGGCTGAAACCTTTGCATCCGCAGCCAGATTTTCGTCAAAGGTGAGGCGGAGGTGTTCGCCGATCTGTTTCAATCTTTCGACATCGTTCTCGTGGAACAGGCCACGTTTGTCGGGGGGGATGTTGAGCAGGAAGAGGCTGTTGCCGCCTACTGCACCGTAATAGATGTCGAGCAGGTGTTCGAGGGACTTGACGCGGTCGTCCTGGGCAGCATGGTAGAACCAGCCCGGACGGATGGAGGTGTTCGTCTCGGCGGGATACCAGATGAGGTATTCGGCATCTTTGATCACGCTTCGCGAGCCGAGGTCACGACGGGTCATATCGCCCCAGTCGTGCGAGCCTGGGGCGTTCGGGACCGCTACTACGGACCATTCGGATTCGCGTGTTCGGCCAGCCTCGTTACCAACCCAGCGAACGTCGGGGCCCTTGACCGCGATGACTGCGGCAGGCTGCAGTTTGCGGATCATGTCGTACCAGGCATCGTAGTTGTAGGTCTGGCCTGTGCCGGGCTTGGGATTGGCGCCGTCGAACCAGACTTCGTGGATTGGGCCGTATTCGGTCAGCAACTCGTAAAGCTGGTTGAGGAAGTAGGTGTTGTAGTCGTCGAGCTCGTATGTGAATTTGGGGTAGTCGGTTTTACCTTCGGGAGCTTTGGTTGGAATGGTAACCTGTTTCGGCTTTGAGCCGTTGCCGTAGACGCCCTCGGATGATTCGATCTGATAGAGGTCGGCGGGTGAGAGGTAAACGCCAAGTTTGAGGTCATATTTTTCGCATGACTGGGCGAGATCGCCGACGACATCGCCCTTGCCGTCCTTCCACGGACTCGATTCGACCGAATGGTCGGTAAATTTGCTTGGCCAGAGACAGAATCCGTCGTGGTGCTTTGCGGTGAACAGTATCAGATTCATGCCTGCGTCTTTGGCGGCTTTGGCCCACTGGTCCGTATCGAGTTGGGTCGGGTTGAATATGGCTGGGTTTTCCTTGCCGGTGCCCCACTCGCGGTTGGTAAATGTGTTTACGCCGAAGTGGACGAACGCGGTGAATTCGAGCCTCTGCCAGTCGATCTGCCTCTGTGTCGGAGTTACCTGGACCGCTTTTTGGATATAGTCCGGGATTGCAGGCGGTTCCTGATCCGCCAGAACCGTATGCGACGGTCCGGAAAAAGTGATCAGAGCGGTAAAAACTGCAACAAAAACATATCTTCTAATTTTCATTCTATGCCTCCGATATGATATCTGCATTAACTTTTCACTCAGAACCTGCAAGGAAGCCACATCTGCACCCAGATACAATACCCTACCGGCCGTGAATACTTAGCTGAAAAACGCGTTTTTTCGTAAAACGCCCGCTCAGTCACTTTAGATGAAATCGCCAGAGTAAACAAGTGCTATTTGGCCGTGAACTCTGCCCGGTGGGTGAAAAAAACTTGAATTGGAACAGTAAATGTGCCACAATCGAACGTGGCTAAATTAGCTTGCTGTAAGAATCTAAATAAAAATCTGTCAGGCATAAAGTTTCAAACACAAGCAGATCTCTCATAAGTGCTTCTAAGACAGAGACTTAGGCAAGATTGAGGACTCAAAAATGGCTTGCGGGGTCGGATTTTTGGTCTTTTTGCCAAAAATGTCTTGTAATATGGCGGCAGATCCGTATAATTGACAGTTGGATAGATTGCTCTTTTTCTTTTTATATCTCTATCTCTCTAAGAGCAGAGGCGAGAGATTATATTTTAGTTATTGATACAATATTTGTATTCGCCTCAGCTTACTAAAGGCTGGTCTTTCTCGGGCTAGCCTTTTTTGCTGCGCGCACAAAAAGAGCAATACCACATTTGAGGAGGCTGGGATGGAAGGGGCTTTTTGCGGCTGGAAGATTGGGCCTTGCTCAGGCCTGATGCTTTAGCTTTGTGAGGATTGCTGAAGCCAGGATGTGGCGGAGCTGATCCTCGTTAAGAGTTTTGAGGTAGCCTTCGGTAAAATCCATCGGAAACGCCCCGTCAAAATTCATGATCTTATTGACCAGGCCGTTCTTATCAAGATCATTCACAGATCCAGCTATTTGTTCAAACGTCGTACACATACTCGCCATAATTCGTTATTCCCCCGGAACACACAAATCCGTTTTTTACACCTAAGTCTCTATCGGCAAGATTCGAACCGGAATGCACACAAATATCTGAGGTAGTAGGAATTTGCAACTAAGAATTGGCATGAAAAAAATTTGAATTGTAAAAAATCTGCCGGTTTGGTAACTTCTCGCCATGCTTACAGAACAGCTAAATTTCGACTTACCTGGCGAACTGATCGCACAGAAACCCGCTTCGGTGAGGAGTAAATCGCGTCTGCTGGCCCTTAAACGGGGCACAAGTCAGGTTGAGGACAGGGTTTTTGAGGATATATGCGAATATTTCCAGCCGGGGGACTGTCTCGTACTGAATAATACGAAGGTATTGCCTGCCAGATTTTTTGGACGCAGGACCAGCGGTGCTACCCTGGAGGGGCTATACCTTTCGAGTACGGATGAAGGCCTGTGGGAGGTGATGCTGAAAAACGCCCGCAGGGTCAAGGAAGGCGAGGTGATAGTACTTTCGTCGAGGGACAAGGGGGATTTCTGCGAAGCGGTTTGCAGACAAAGACTTGGGGGAGGACGATGGCTGCTGGAGGTTGAAGCCAGCAGCGTTGAGGAAGTTCTGGGCGAGATCGGCTTTGCCCCCCTGCCGCCGTACATCAAACGGCCGGGAGGCGGTGATCAGAGCCGGGAAGACATCGAGCGTTATCAGACGGTTTTCGCTCAGCAGGCCGGGGCGGTGGCAGCGCCGACCGCGGGGCTTCACTTTACGCCGGAGCTGCTGCAAAGGCTTTCCGATAAGGGAGTTATCACTGCCGAGGTCACGCTGCACGTCGGTGCGGGAACGTTCAAACCGGTCACGGCGGAGAAGCTGGAGGACCACCACATCCACAGCGAGCGGTACGAGGTCGGCGAAAAGGCGGCGGAAACGATCAATGCCGTGCGCGAAAACGGCGGGCGGGTCGTGGCGGTGGGCACGACGGCGGTTCGGACGCTTGAAACGGTGGGCAGGAGCGGAAACGCTGAACCTGGCAGCGGGGATACGCAGCTATTCATAACGCCGGGCTTTGAGTTCAAGCTCGTGGATATGATGATCACGAATTTTCATCTGCCCAAATCGACGCTGCTGGCGCTGGTGGGGGCCTTTGCGGGACTTGATAACGTGATGGCCGCGTACCGCCATGCAGTGCAGCAGGAGTACCGATTCTACTCGTACGGCGATGCAATGCTGATCTACTGAGCGTCTCATCTTAGCTGAACGTACTTTCACACGGCGCATAAAAATGGGCCCGCCGTTAAGCAAAGGCCCATTTTCAATCTATACGAGAGCCTAATCGAGATAAATTTCATCGCCGGGCTTTATATCGGGCACGGCGGCCTTTTTGGCCTCGACGTCTTCCGGGAAGATCGCAAAGCTCGGTGCCATTTCGATGACGCAGTCCGGCTTGCCTTCGCTGTTGCGCGGGATTTGGATACCAGCGGCTTCTAGCCATTTTGCCGCCCTTTCGGTCATCATCTGCTTCGTGACGGCCGGCGAATCAGTGCCCTCGGCGTTCTTGACGGGTGCGAATTCTTCCTCGCGTACAGTTTCGAGTATGATCGACTCGTCCGCGAGCGGCAGAGCGTCGAAGACGAATGTCTCGAGCTTGACGCCGTTGGGCTCTTCGGGCTTGACCTTTTCGCCCTTTTCGTTGATGTGGGGGATTTTCTTGACCGCACGGTGGATCGGCAGAGCGAAACCATGTGCGTTGAGCTTTTCGACGAAATCGACGCTTACTATGTGTATGGCGATCGATCCGAGCTCGAATACGAGCGATCCGTCCGGGTTCTGCCTGTGTGCGTCATCTTCGGGGAGGTCGCTGTATTCGATAACGGTGACTTTGCCGTCGACGAGGCAGAAATTGCCGACTTTTTCCGTTGGATAGGCTTTTATGAGTGCCTTGGAGGACATTCCTGCGTTGTTTTTCGCGTGCAGTCCGATAAAAAGCGGATCGAACAGCCTGACGAGCGGGTTGTCGACCTGCCAGTAGCTGATGTACTCGACGCCGCGTTTTTTCATGTCCGCGATCGCGCCGCTGACGTGCAGGGCCTTTAGGCTGCCGCCGTGGCCGTCGGGGCTGGTTGCGAGCTTATCCTTTTCAGCGAGCAGAATTTTGCCGTCCAGACTGAAATTGATGTTGGTGCCCTGCTGGAAGATGAAGACGTTGTCAGGGTTGAGGCCGAAATAGCTGCTCTGCTCGAACGTTTCGACAGTTTCAGCATGGTTGAGCGGGCTGGTCATTATGTACCAGGGTATCGCGGCACCGAATTTTGCTGATGCGGCTGCTACGGTTTCGGCGAAAAGCTGAAAAAGGGTTTTCTGCTTGACCGGGCTGATGGGGTAGTTGCCCTTAGGGCCGCTGAAGCCAAGCCGTGTGCCCTGGCCTCCCGCAACGGTGAAGCCTGCTACTTTGCCGTTTTCGAGCAGTTTGACGCCCTTTTCGACGGCCTGCTTGTATGTCGCGGCCTGTTTGTCGTCTTCCGGCTCGGCTGGGTACGAAGGCGCGGGCTCGAATTCGGAGGGAACCTCCATCGGCGAATCGTTCTTGACGTACTTTTCTGCCCATTCATCGATCTGGACGAAATCGAGCTCTGAGAGCTGGGAGAGCAGTTTCTGCTGCTGCTTTTCGTCGAGCTCATCGTAAAAAGCGAGCAAATGCTGCTGGCCGTGCTGAGTCAGTAATTCTTTGATCTGTTCATAGCTTTTAATATCAGACATATCTTTTCCTTTAATGAATGCCGTCCTGAATTAGCCAGATAGATTAACGGAATCCGTCTGATTTTCAAGCGATAGAATTGACAAAAATACCTGCAGGCTGATTCATGGTCCATCCGATGCGTGGTTTTTGGACATTGGTCAGAAAAACACCGGCAAAACGACAGTAAAAAGTTGAAAAACAAGCTCGTATGGGCTATAATTTACTTAGATGTGGTTTTTCGTAAAGAGAAACCACAAATTATGGGCCGTAAAGACGCCCGGAGTGAAATTTTGACTTGACAAAATGATTTGATTTGTGCTAATTTAGCGTTAGAGCAGAAACAGAACAAGCGGAATAGAAGGACAGGTTCGGAAACTTTTTATATCATATATTCACCAGCAATCATATAAAGTTTTCTTTTCATATCTTTTTCTGAACCCTCCTAACCATGCGACCTTAGTTGAGCACCTGCTCTGACAGACAAGGCCGGTAAGTTTGCAGAAGTTTTGCGTAGGCTTTGTGTGGTCGTACATTTCAAAAACCTTACTAGAGATCGCTCTGGCGGTGCGTAACCGCTGGATTAGCCGGTTTTGCCGGTGATATGCCCTGCGTAGGGGCGAAACAACAGAACTTATTCATGTGTGATCTAAACAGAGCGATCGTTAAAGTAATTCTCTAAAGTTAAGGAGAGAAAAAGATGAAGAAAAAAGGTTTTACACTAATTGAGCTGCTGGTCGTTATCGCGATCATCGCTATGCTGATGGCGATACTGATGCCGGCTCTCGGCAAGGTCAAGAGAATGGCCGAAAGAATTGTCTGCGGATCAAACCTCCGCGGCCTGGGTAACGCCGTCGCAGTATACGCAAGTGACTACGATGACGAGTATCCTGTGCATCACTTCGATGCCGATAACACCTGGCGTCACAAGAGATCTAGTTGGCAGCTTCCTGACAGGACGCCCGAAAGAAACGATGCGGCAGTTGCAGTTTCGTCCAGTTTGTATCTGCTGGTAAAGGAAGCTGATGTGGACACGAAAGTGTTTGTCTGTAAGAGCGCGGATGAACAGGCCTTTGAGGGCGAAACCCCACAAGTAAGGGCAGAGGGAGTGGACCTGATCGAAGTATGGGATTTCGGTGATACTCCTTATGACAATCTCAGTTATTCTTATCAATTGCCCTACGCTCCCTCGGGCGGACGTGCTCGCCCAGTAAGCGGCAGCAGTGATCCAAGTATGGCTGTTATGGCAGATAAGAACCCCTGGACTGACAGCACCCTGACCGTAGATGGCGATGTAACTTCCGAAGATTATATGTCCAAAACGTTTTCGTGGGCTAACTCAGCCAGCAATGTTGAGGATCTGGAATCGCTCCCCAAATGGGTTGAAGCTCTCAGTAATTCAGGTAACCACCAGCGTGAGGGTCAAAACGTGCTCTTCAACGATATGCACGTAACCTTCCACAAACGCGCAGATGTCGGAGTAAACCAGGACAACATCTGGATGAAATACCGCACTAATGAAACAACTGAGTGGGCAAAGCGTGTTGGCGAACAGAGCGCTCAACCAGTTTTGAATAATTTCGACAAGTTCCTGCCACATGACAGAGAGGACAATGTCCTTGTCTCTGATGAGAACCCTGCAAATAACGATGTCATTGCTTCGCAGTAGTTTTACATTGCAGTAATTGATAAAGGCTGAGAGGTTTTCCCCTCTCAGCCTTTTTTTATGATAAGCAGAATTTGTTGAATATAGTTTTACGAATTACTAACCACGAAAATGTATTTGTCTCTGAACGGTACCGGCTGGCTGATCTTGTAACCCTCAAACTGTTCAGTGTAACAGTCAAATGATCGTGCTAGTTCGTAATAGGTTCGCTTGTGCGTTTGGTCTGCGAGCCAGGAAGTCACAATAAATATCCCGTTTGAGGACAGGTGGGATCTTACATTTTCCATTGCCCTTGCAAATCCCTGCTCACTGACGATGTGCTGTGTTACATCTATCATCAGGACCAGATTATAGCTCTTGTCAGGCAGATCTTCTGACGTAACATCGGTTTTTCTGAATGTGTAATCAGGGAAACGCCGCCTGAGTTCGGGAAAAAGCTGGTCGCTGATGTCAATTCCTGTGTAATTCTTCACCCCCTGTCTTTGGAGCATTTCGGTATAGAAACCAGTTCCGCAACCGATATCCAAGACCTTGAGAGAAGACCAGTTAGATACATATTCACTGCACAATTCTAGCACAATTGTTTCGGCTTGGGCGTAATCCTGCCGATTTTGTTCGTCAGAATAAGATTTGTTGCCGACTCCCCGCATGTCAAAGCCAAACTTCGCGTGTCTTTTCTTCCAATATCTGGCTGGCACGTACTTTGGGTCACCAAGCAACTTTTGCCTGATTTTTCTTATTGTGCTGCTTATCTTTTTCACATTTATCCTGCCTAGCAAAAAATTTCCCCATGATAGTATCGGCGGAATGCCCACAAACCTGCAACAATCACACGTATTCTCATTTCAGATCGAATCACAACGTAAATATAGTGCATTTCGTCAAAGTTTATTGTAAAATTCCGTTCAATATTAACATTTTTCGTTTTTTGAATTCGGATTTCTATGAAGCAGAAAGTATTGATCATTGGTTTAGATGGCTTTACATGGACCGTGGCTGACAAACTCATCAGCCTTGGGGCCATGCCCAATATTGCCAATTTGGCTGAAAATGGCTGCAAAGGCACTGCAACGAGCGTCATCCCCTGCGAAACATCCCCCGCATGGGCATCTTTTCAGACCGGATGCTTGCCGGGGAAAACGGGAATATTCGGCTTTCACAGATTTGACTCCGGCAACAATGAAATTCGACTGAACAGCTTTTCCGATATTGCCGTGCCAAGCTTGTGGGAACTGCTAACTGATGCCAGCAAGCAGGTAATCAGCATCAATATGCCTATCAGTTCACCCGCCCCTGAGGTAAATGGTGTTATCATTCCTGGACTTTTATGCCCAGACCTTAACCCTGAGACGGTATTTCCAAGCAGTATTTACAATGATTTCATTAAGCCTACGAACGGATCATACAAGATCGTTGATTCCGGAGGCAAGGGAGTTGGTATCCAAGAAATGGTTTCCATGGCAACAGCTACGGAAAAATGCCGGGCCGAAGTAGCTCTAAAGCTGATGGAAAAATATGACTGGGACTTGCTCAGCATACAGATCCAGAGCACCGACATGCTGCAGCACAGATTCTGGTACGCACTTGACAAGGATGCAGAAGGATTCAGTGAAAAGGCATTCGAAGAGTTGGTTCTTTTTTACAGTGCATGTGATAAGTTTGTTGGCGAGTTGGTAAAGTCTGCAGGAGAAAATACGACAGTTTTTGTTATAAGCGACCATGGTTTTTGTCGGGCTTCGCACAGTTTGGCAATCAACGCATGGCTCAGAGAAGAAGGGTACTTAACAATCCAAAAAAAAACAAGCACCTGGAAACTGCTCAAGGACCGTGTCCCCCCTATCAAAGCGATAGCAAGGGCTTATGGCAAACTGTTTTCATCACAGCAGTCCAGATCCACTCGGGACGAAGAATTGACACATTTGCGAAACCTTTTGGATATGGATTCGACCAGGGCTTTTTGCCTTGGCAATCTGGCTGGCCTGGTTTACCTGAACGGAGATGTAGAGACCCGGAAAAAACTGGCAAAGGATATATCAGACAAACTGCTTGAACGCTTTGGAACTGACGCAGACCTGAAGCTCATAGAGTCTGTGAAACCGGGTGACGAAGTGTATGGTGAAGAAACAACGAACTATCGCATACCGGACCTTGTGATCGAATACTGCACCGGCGTACAGGCCCGTCTGAGCCCGCATGATACCAGAATCGTCCGCAGCGCAATACGGAATGGTCTCCAAGGCGGCACTCATGCCATGGACGGCTTTTTCATTGCGAACGGAGAAGCTATAGAGCAAGGAAAGTCAGTTAACTGCAGACTGGTAGATATAGCTCCTACTGCTCTTGCGCTGCTCGGTAAGAAAATACCGAAACATATGGATGGCACGGTAGTTACCGAGATATTGAAGGAAGAGTTGCAAATTGAATACACCTCCGTCGACCATGCTGACAAAAAAGTAAGCAACTATAAGGACGAGCAGCAAAACACGGTGGAAAAGCAGCTTAGAGATCTAGGCTATCTGTAAATTTATTGCTTTTTTGCTCTAATATCCATTAGTTGCCTGGCAATTGCAGTCAAGGCTGGCCTTCTGCTTTTTTTGTCAATCAGGTATGCTAGAAAACAGTACGTTCCACAGGCACTCATCACCTGAAGTGCAAGAAACCATATCTGAGAAGGTTCAAAAGGCAAAAGCCGGATTAGGACGACCGAAAACAGCATTCCCGCTGAAGCGATAACGGGTATGAGCAATGGCTTGAGACAATCGACCAGTTTAGATTGGGTTATTCGGGCGACCATCCAGAAGCCAACCGGCTGAGCTACTGTCTGCATAAGAGCCAGGGATAAAGCTACGCCTAGAACATCATATGTCCGTGCCAACGGATAGATAACGGCAGCTAAAACGATCAGGTTTAGCATTTGAAGTCTTGCGGCGATGTTTGGTTTTCCGACTGCGACATACAAAGGCCCCCTGCTGGCCCCCAGGGATCGCGCAAAACCAAAAACTACCAAAACCTTGATAAGAGGCGCAATCGCCTGCCAGTCTTCATCGAACGCAACTTTGACTACAGATTCGGAAAAAAGGAAAATCAAAACTGACACCGGGACAGATATAAACGATATCAAAGTAAAGACCTTCAGGTATGCATCCCTGAGCCGAGGAATGTCATTCTGGATCTTTGAGTAGGCAGGAAACGCGACCTGCCCCACAACCCTGGTTATCTCCGTAGAAGGCAGATTGGATATCTTGTATGCAACCTGATATAAGCCAAGTGCTGCAGGCCCGAGAAAAGCAGCAACGAAGTAGTCGTCACCTTGGGTCAGAAGGAAAGTAAGCAGAATACCAACGGAAATATGGCGGCCAAACTTCCACAATTCGGATGCCTTTGAGAATACAAGTGCAAATGTGGGACGCCGTTTGGTCAGTATATGACTTAGCAAAAAGCGGCTGAATTCTTCGGCAACTCTCCCTGCCACTACACCCCATACAGATTTATATACACAAACCAGGACTACGCCCACTAATATCCCCAGCAATCGCCCCCACATTTCAATGTGAAACAGCTTATTGAACTGCAATTCCCGGGTATATTTTATGACAGCGGCGTTGGAAAAGCCGCGAAAAATGAGGCAAATAGCTGAAACCCTTATAACCTTTACTGCAAGATCTGCCACCGACGGATCTGACAGGAAAACAGCGGCGTAAGGAGCCGCTAAGAAGGCCAGCAGATATAATAGGACAGAACGGGCCGCCTCGATCGTCCATACTGTATCCAGATAGCCCTCGATATCGCCATGCCTTTGAACAATCGCGGACTGAAAGCCCGTCTTGGTAAATATCTCAAGCCCCCCCATGACCAGCCAACCGACTACGGCAACACCCATTTGTTCAGTAGTCAAAAAATGGGTGAATATAACCAGCCTTACAGCAAATAACAGTTCCGTACTTATCTTCAGAACAGTTTTCCAGAAAACACCCTTGGCGGACTTTTTGAACAGGTCGTGGTGTTCTTTTTGAGGTTTTGGCTCTTTATTCTGCAATCTTTTCTCTCGAATACGCTCTAAAATGCAAGCCGGTTAAACCGCTTTGGACTGGTTCGGCTTCCATATCTTTAATCGGCTAAGATCGGCTGGGGCATAAGTTTATCGAATGCGACAGGGAAAATCAACTTCTCTGCAAAATGCGGTTTGTTTTGTCTTGCGTTTTTGTTAAAATCATCGGCTAAAAGCTCAAAATAGATGCAAAAGACAGAGGAGAAATGCGAAAATGGGAAAAACCCTTACTTACAAAATTCTGGAAAAACACCTCGTTGACGGCGAACTGAAGCAGGGTAACGCTATCGGCATCAGGATCGACCAGACACTGACGCAGGATGCGACGGGAACTACCGCATTTCTGCTGTTCGAGTCGATGGGAATCGGCAGAGTCAAAACAGACATGTCGATCAGCTATATTGATCACAACATGGCTCAGTTCGGGCCGGAAAACCACAACGATCACCTGTATCTGCAGACAGTGGCGACGAAATCCGGCGCGTATCACTCACGTGCGGGCAACGGCATCTGTCATCAGGTTCATCTGGAGCGTTTCGGAAAGCCCGGCGCCACGCTGCTGGGAAGCGACAGCCACACCCCTACCGGCGGCGGTATCGGTATGCTGGCGATGGGTGCGGGCGGAATGGACGTCGCGGTTGCGATGGGCGGCGGTCCTTTCTACATCACCGCGCCTAAGGTTATCGGCGTAAAACTGACCGGCAGGCTGAACGACTGGGTCGCGAGCAAGGACGTCATCCTGAAGCTGCTCAGCATTCTCAGCACCAAGGGCAACGTCGGCTGCGTAGTAGAATATTTCGGGCCGGGCGTTGAGACGCTGACCGTGCCTCAGCGAGCTACTATAACGAACATGGGCGCGGAGCTAGGCGTTACGACCAGCGTTTTCCCGAGTGACGATAATACTAAGGCATTCCTCGCCGCACAGGAGCGTGAAGCGGACTTCCAGCCGTTGACGGCCGATGCGGATGCGGAATACGACCGCGTAATCGAAATCGATCTTTCGCAGGTTGAGCCGATGGCAGCATGTCCCTCGTCGCCGGATAACACTTGCACGATAGCTGATCTGGCAGGCGGTGAGGTGGGCCAGGTGCTGGTAGGAAGCTGTACGAATTCCAGCTATGCCGATCTAATGATGGCTGCGAAGGTGCTCAAGGGCCGACAGATCGATCCGATGATCGAATTCGGCGTTGCGCCCGGCAGCAGACAGGTCCTTAACATGCTCGCGGAAAACGGAGCGCTGTCCGATCTGATCACAGCAGGCGCGCGAATACTCGAAACGGGCTGCGGCCCTTGTATCGGCCAGGGTTTCTCCCCTGCCAACGATGTTGTCAGCGTGAGAACGTTCAACCGCAACTTTGCAGGCCGAACGGGAACGAAGGGTGATCAGTCCTACCTGGTGAGTCCGGAGACGGCTGTGGCGTGTGCGCTGACAGGCAAGTTTACTGACCCGCGTTCTCTCGATATCGAATATCCGGACGTTGACATGCCCGAGCATTTCGACATTGACGACAGTATGATCGTGCCACCTCTCAGTGAAGAAGAAGCCAAAATAGCCGAGGTTCTTCGCGGTCCTACGATCGTCGTACCCGAATCGCCAAAACAGTTGCCGGACACGCTGAACGGCCAGGTAGTGCTCAAGTGCGGCGACAAGATCACAACCGACCACATCATGCCTGCGGGCGTATTCCTTAAATACCGCTCGAACGTGCCTGAGTATTCGAAGTACGTGTTCAACTGCTTTAACGAAGAAGGCGAGAAGACGTTTGCACAAAAATCGCTGGAGCTCAAAGCAAAAGATGTCGGGTCGGTAATAGTCGGTGGACAGAGCTATGGCCAGGGATCGAGCCGAGAGCATGCCGCACTGTGCCCGATGTATTTGGGCGTGCGAGCGGTGCTGGCAAAGAGCATCGAGCGAATACATAAAGCGAACCTGATCAATTTCGCTATCGTGCCTATCGTGTTCGCAGACGAGGCCGACTACGACAAGGTGGCCGAGTCCGACGAGCTGGTAATCGAGAATCTGCGAGATGCTGTAAAGGACAAGGATACGGTTGAGATCGTTGACAAAACCAGCGGCACGAAATTCAACGGCAAACTGGAACTGTCCCAACGTGACCGCGACATACTGCTCGCGGGTGGATTGCTGAGTTATACGAAAAATGCATAGCCGCCCTTCTAATTAGACGAGGCTTTCAATGGCGAAGAAACTCTTACTTGCCGGCTTTGCAGCGGCACTTGCTGGTTACGGCGCGGCGCTGCTGCAGATGCCTGTTACGTACATTCTGCTCGTAAATGCCTGCGTGTATCTGTTTGGCATTTCTGCTATAGCTGCTCTGGCAGGATTCGTCGCTAAAAAGACGAAAGTCAGCAAGGCATTTGCCGGCTGGGTCATCGTTCTTGCCCTGTTGCTGGTCCTTGTCGACCGCTGGGCGATAAACCAACTCATGCAGGATGCACAAAGCCTTCTACGTGTGGCCGTTAAAGTGACAGCGGCCTTGATCATATTCGCATTGACGGCTATTTACTTTCGAAAACCCAAAAGACCCTTTGGACTGGCTGTAATGGCACTGCATGTGTTGCTCGTGCTGGTAATCTTACTGCTGCCAGCCGACAAAACAGGCAAGCCGGCAGATGATCAGCAGGACCGTACGCAGGCTCTGCTTTCCATGCCCTATGTGGACTGGGCCGAGGACGTTTCAGAAGACAGGCAAACAATAACTGTCTATGAGAAAGACAGAGTGATGCCGGGCTATAATTTAACGGCGCACAGGGTGGCGAATTCGCCGGAGGCGGCTTTTCTTTTTGATATGCAAGGCGAGATCGTTCACCGCTGGGTAGTGGATGAAGAATATGAGACTCCATGGTCGTATGCGCAGCTTACAGAAGAAAACTCATTGCTGCTGCTCAACAATGATGACTGCTTGATGGATTTGACCTGGGATTCACGTGTTAAATGGAAAAACGATCAATTCAGGCCGCACCATGATATGTACAGGAGCAGTGACGGAAGAACATTTACGATCGCCCGAAAAGACAACGTTGTAATGATCAACGGCATACCCGTGCCCATACTTGAAGACTACATAGCTGTTCTTTCCGATGATGGCGAAATCGTGGACAGAATGTTTTTCACGTCGCAGGCCAAAGAGTACTTCCCGCAAAGACGCTTGAGAGAAGCAGTGAGAGAGATGTTCGATCCGGTCAGAATTGCAAAGATGCTCCTTCGCAAGATCAAATGGGGATATGCTCTGGAAACCGGCACTGTTTATGACATGATGCATGCAAACTCAATCGAGGTTCTCGAACACGATGTCGACGGGCTTGGTAAAAAGAGCCAAATACTCCTGTCACTGCGTGAGCTCGACCTGATCGCTGTCTATGATCCTGAAGTCAACGAGTTTACCTGGGAATGGGGACGAGGCGAGGTTTGCCGACAGCATCACCCCACTGTCATACCGAATGGTAACATGCTGATCTTTGACAACGGTATCCGTAATGGTTTCAGCAGAATACTCGAGCTGGACCCATCAACCAGCGAAATCATCTGGAGTTACAATGAGGGTGGCGGCGAGGACTTCTTTTCGCCTAGAAAAGGTGCCAACCAGCGTCTGGCGAACGGCAACACTCTAATTACTGAGAGTGACCGAAGTCGTGTTTTTGAAGTATCTCCCGAGGGGGAAATCGTGTGGGAGTTTCATTACCCGGTTCTGGTTGACGGCAAGCTTCCTATCGTCTATAGAATGATACGACTGGATGCGGATCGCATTGAAAATCTCCTTTCATTGTAAGATTGAATGTGTATATCTGCCGCACGTCGCTAAAGATATTCTCAGAGAAGTACCCGGCATTATGATGTTTAATCCTCAATCGCATTCAGCGGCTGAGTGATTATGTCGTGAAGCTGACGGTCGAATTTTTACGAAATGAACCAATAGCCGACAAGGCCAAGAACATGAAAGCAGCTAAATCCAAATCGCGACTGTGGAGTGTGAGGCTGTTGGCCGGAGGGGTTGGGTTTGGATTTCTGGCATATGCGAGCGCGATTCTTGGGGCTGCGTTGACTTTTATAGTTCTGTTTGATCTTTGTGTCTACACGCTTCTAATCGCCGCTATACTGTTTTGTTATTCGCTGACCTCCTCTAATAAACAAACAGCATTACTTGGGCACAGGTTTCTTCTAGCGGCATCGGCTGTTGGATTGATCGTTCTTGGCTTTTTTGTAAACAAGCTCATGACTGGGCAGGATCCCAGTGGTGCAGAGCAGGCTGGAAAAACCCAACGGGACAGACAAAAACTCTTGTCCATGCCATATCTGGACTGGGCCAAAAACGATGGCAGCACCACCGGTGTCATCATAAACAAACCGGAAAAGTCGTATCAAGGGCCTAATCTCACTGCGAGCAAGGTTTGGGGCTTTGATGAGGTCGCATATTTGTACGATATGGAAGGTGAACTGGTTCACCGCTGGACAACAGAGGAGGATTTGCCCACCTTCTGGGAATATGCAGAGTTGACCGAGACGGGCGATCTGCTTGCGATCGCATATGAAAAAGGCATGAGCAAGTTTGATTGGGATAGCAACCTTATCTGGGATAATAATGACTTACGGCCACATCACGATTTTTTTGTGTCGGAGGGCAAGCATATTTTCGCAATGTCCAGAGAAGACAGCGTAATTTTTGTTTCTGGCATACCTTTTCCCATACTGGAGGATACAGTCGTTGAGCTTGACGCGAATGGGAAGACTTTGAAAGAATACAGGTATCTGCATTCCATCAAAGAACGCATACCGGTTCGCAAACTTGCTAGCAACTATTTATGGTTTTTAAATCCTGTCAACATGCTGCGACTGGTGTCTTCGAAATTGAAGAATGGATATGCTTTCGGTAATGATACCGGTTTTGATCTGATGCATTCGAATTCGATCCAGGTGCTTGAACGCGATTTGCCGGAGTTGGGTCAAAAAGGCGATTTCCTGCTTTCCATTCGTGAGCTGGACCTGGTCTGTGTTTATCGGCCTTCGACAAAGACTGTGGTCTGGAGCTGGGGGCCGGGGACGATATGCAGGCAGCACCACCCCACTGCTCTGAAAAATGGAAATGTTCTGATTTTTGACAACGGGACCGTCTTGGGTTACAGTCGGATATTGGAAATTGGCCCTGGATCGAAGGAGATCTTATGGTCCTATAATTCACAAGGTAATATGTCTTTCTTTTCCGGCCGAGCAGGCGGATGCCAGCGGCTTCCCAACGGCAATACTCTGATTACGGAAAGCCACAAAAGTCATGTGTTTGAAGTAACCGAAAGAGGCGAAATTGTGTGGAGCTTTATCAATCCGCTTCAAATCAAGAATAAAAGACCTGTCATTTACAGGATGATGCGGATCACCGATCCGGAAATACGATCACAGATCGAAAAAAACATGAGCGAGACAAATTAGGGCTAGCCATATTATGAGCGAAATAATAGTAACAGTTTTCGGCACCAGCAAGGCACGGCCCGGCGATTCAGAATTTGAACTGGCTGAGGCTCTTGGTACTCTGCTTGCAAAAAACGGCTATACGATCGCGAACGGCGGATATGACGGCACGATGTACGCAGCGGCCCGCGGCGCGGCGAGCATGGGCGGGAAAGTTATCGGAGTTACATGCACCGCGTTCAAGAGTTCAGCCAACGAATTCGTGACGCAGGAGATACCGACGGACGCTCTGGAGGGCCGACTGCGCAAGCTGGTGCAGCTTGGTGAGGCTTATGTTGTTCTGCCGGGCGGAACAGGTACGCTTCTGGAGCTTGCGGAGGTATGGGAACTTAAGAATAAGAGGTTCTTTGCGGCGGACAAACCTGTTATAATACTGGGCGAGTTCTGGAAACCGCTGGTCGAGCTGATGAAACAGCAGGATGAAAAATGCGACAAATGCCTGAGCTTCGCGGCCGATCCGGATGAAGCTGTGGAAATTATTAATCGGATATTGATATAGTATGCGTTTAGTTTCGAAAATACTGATCCTGATGTTTTGCCTGTGTCTGTGGGCTCCGTGCGGGGACATATTGGCCGTGGAGGAATCGGACAGCAAGTCTGATCCGAACAGCCTTGTACCCGATCTTTTCAAGGAGGGCTACCTGTTCAAGGGCATTGAAGGCAGCGTGAAACCGGTCGATGAAGACGCGAGGAAATGGGTATTCGTCACTGATGAAAAGATCGAAGGACCGCGCGGCGAACTTTATGCGGGTGATTCTCTGAGACTGCTCCCATCGAGTACGTTACAGCGGATTATCGCGAACCAGGACAAAACAGATGAGATCGACGTCCGTCTCTGGGCCAGGACCGCAAACTATGCGTTCCCAGTGAAAAAGAATCAGCGAACCTATACGGGATATGATTCGAGAAAACCGCAAAGGACCCAGGCTGCAAGACGCGAAAACTATCTTTTCCCAGTGTATTTTCTGCCGTTGTCCTCAGATGAACCTGCCGAAAGTAATGCTGAAGAATCAACGACCAAAGACAATGAAAAGACGGATCCGGGCGATGATGATTCGATCCTGCCGGATGAGATACGCAAGGCGCTCAAGCCCAAAAAGATCGTGGACCTTGCCAAGGCCAAGAAAACGGTCGATGTTGAAGGCGATATGATGCTTATCAATCGCACAGGCGTTGTTCGCAAGCAGGGCAAACGGTACATTTTTGAGGTGGATGCGCTGGGCAGAAACGTGGCAGATCTTGACTTCGAACTGCTCCCGTGCAGGGCTCTCGAGAGGATGCAGAGGCACATGGGCGACAGGCCGGTGAAGCTGCGATGGAAGGTGGCTGGAATAGTGACCAAATTCAACGGAGAATATTTCCTGCTGCCGCAGCGAGCGACACGTGTATACAATAACGGCAATTTCAGCAGATAGGAGTTGATCAGTGAAGTGCAACTTTGAAGACATACTGTTACTTTCATCTGAACAGAATTTCGAACAGAAAATCGAGAATCTGCGGGGCGCGATACTCGACGCAGCATACTGGCCAGACGGAGATGACCGGCACGGGGCTCTGGACAATATAATCAAACAGGTCAAGGATCGAGGCGATGACGCCCTTCAGGAATTCGGCAGCAGGTTCGACGGAGCCGATCTCATGCCCGCGGACTTCCGCGTTACGGCCGAAGAGCTTAAAGCGGCTCACAGCAGCATCGACGGCGACCTACTTAAGGCGATCCGGCAGTCAATAGACAACGTACGTAAGTACCAGTCGGAAATATTCGTAGGCGACAAGAACAGCCACCCGGGCATCAAGTACACCCCCATCTCGCGAGTTGGTGTTTGCGTCCCTGGCGCGTCTGCCCCCCTGCCGTCGACGGTGATCATGACCGCTGTGCCGGCACAGGTGGCCGGTGTTAAGGAAATTGCCGTCGTCAGCCCGCCCAGGTACAAGGGCAACATTCACCCGGTGATACTTGCCGCATGCCATGAGATAGGCGTAACAGAGGTTTACAAGCTGGGCGGGGCTCATGCGGTGGCTGCTCTGGCCTACGGAACGGATACTATTGAACGGGTTTACAAGATCGTCGGGCCGGGCAGTACGTGGGTTCAGCTTGCAAAACGGATGGTCTTCGGACTGCGGGTCGATATCGATTCGATTGCCGGTCCAAGCGAGGTTCTGGTGGTCGCGAATAAAGACGCCAACCCGGACTGGGTCGCAGCCGACATGCTCAGCCAGGCCGAACATGCTCCGGGCAGCGCGATAGTTTTCACTGATTCGCAGCGAATGGGCCACGCGGTGCTCGAGAGCCTGAGCGAACAGGTTGAAAAACTCGACCGCAGCGAGGACACGATCCGATGCCTCAAAGAATACAGCGGGGTAGCCGTTTTTGACAGCATGGAACAGGTGATCGAGCATACCAACGACTTCGCGGCTGAGCATCTGCAGATACAGTGCGGCGGCAAAAGCAGGGAAGTCGCTGACCGGATCGATAACGCCGGCGCAATCTTCATTGGCCCATATACCCCGGTAGCGGTCGGTGATTACTGGGCAGGCCCGAGCCACACCCTGCCGACCGGCACAAGTGCGAAGTTTTTCAGTGCCCTCAGCAGCAACGACTTCGTGAAATCGACCAGCATAATCGAGTACGATCAGAAAAAGTTAGCTGAAAATGCGGACGATATCGTCCGACTGGCGATGACTGAAGGCCTCGATGCACACGCCAAGAGCGTAAAAATCCGTCTTGAAGGCAAATAAGCTAACTATCCAACAGTTTTGCATGCTGAAGCAGCCCTTCACATAAACAGAAAATACTGTGCCCATTTTCGCCGGCAATTGCAATCTTTTCCGACTCTCAAACCATTATACATCTTTAGCCCCCCTTGCCGGTCTTCGGGCAGGGATTAAATTTGTTTACGGGAACAAATTTGCGTATAATGAGTAAAAACAAGTAATCGGCTGGCCATTTTTAACGGTGAGTTGTAAGTTAATGACGGGGCTGGATTTAGCCGATTCAAAGCTTATATAGCGATAATTATCTGTTTTTACCGGGTGTGAGATATTGGCCTACAGGTTTTTTGCAGTTGATAAGTCACGGCGTTTGCGGTTTACAGCTCTCGTTTTGCTGTTATTTTTACTTGCAACGCCCTCGCATGCTTACGCATATATTGGTCCCGGAGCCGGTTTTGCGGTTGTGGGCTCCTTTCTGGTCATGTTTACGGCCGTTTTCTCCGCCCTGGCGGCACTGCTGACGTGGCCGGTACGGTGGGCGATCCGGTCAATCAAGGGACGCAAGGCGTTATCGCGGGCGAAGGTAAAAAAGGTGGTCGTGCTCGGGCTGGATGGAATGGATTACGGGCTGGCGAAAAAAATGATTGCCGAGGGCAAACTCCCGACGTTCGCGAAGTTGGCCGAAGATGGGGCATTTGAGCCGCTGCAGACTACGGTTCCATCGATGTCGCCTGTGGCCTGGTCATCGTTTCAGACCGGATCGAATCCGGGCAAGCACAATATCTACGACTTTTTGACCCGTAATAGAAACACTTACATGCCCAAGCTCAGCTCGGTGGAAATCCGCGGACCCAGGCGCATTCTAAAGCTGGGCAAGTGGCGTCTGCCGCTGAGCAAGCCGGACATTCGGCTGATGCGCAAGGGCAAGCAGTTCTGGCGAGTACTGGGCGAGCATGGGATTTTCAGCAATATCCTGCGGGTACCGATCACCTGGCCGCCAGAGAAATTTTACGGGCTTTCACTTTCCGGGATGTGCGTTCCCGATCTTCGGGGCAGTCAGGGTACGTTCAGCTATTACACAACGGCCGGCGCGGACGATGAGCATACCGGCGGCGAACAGTTTCGCGTTGAGCGGAGTGGTGAAGGATTCGAGGCGGAGCTTGTCGGGCCCGAGAATCCGGTACGGGAAGGTGCCGGTGCGATGCGGCTTCCATTCAAGATCGCCACGACCGGCCCTAACAGCGCAGGACTGCACATCAACGGCGATATTCATACGCTGGTGCAGGGCGTTTACACGGACTGGATAAAGATTGAGTTTTCGGCTGGGCCGGGGGTGAAGGTTAGCGGGATCGCCAGATTTCTGCTCAAAGAGGTTGTGCCGGAGCTGAAGCTATACGTAACGCCGATCAATATCGACCCGGAAAAGCCCGCGATGCCAGTGACGCATCCGCCCGTGTATTCGACGTATCTTGCGAAGAAGCAGGGTTACTATTCGACGCTGGGGCTGGCGGAGGATAGCTGGGCACTGAACGAAAAGATCATCGACGACGCGGATTTCATTCAGCAGTGCGTTGATTACGACGCTGAGCGGGAAAAGATGTTCTTCGATACACTAGACAAGGTCAAGCAGGGTCTTTGCGTTTGCGTGTTCGACGGGACGGACCGAATACAGCATGCGTTCTGGCGGGATATGGAAGAGGACCATCCGGCAAACGCGGTTTATGACAAAAATGCACAGAGACGCAACGCTGTCGAAGAGCTTTACAAGCGTGCGGACGGGCTGGTTCGGCGGACGATGAAAAAGCTCGATGCCGACACGCTGCTGATGGTGATCAGCGATCACGGGTTTACGAGCTTCAGGCGTGGCGTGGACCTGAACAGGTGGCTGGAGGATCAGGGCTACCTGGTGATGAAGGAAGGCGAGCGGGACAAGAAATATTTGCAGGGTGTCGACTGGGAGCGGACAAAGGCTTACGCCATCGGGCTGGGCGGAATTTATTTGAACATACGCGGACGCGAGTCAAAAGGGATCGTCAAGGCAGGCGATCAGGCAAATAAGCTGCGGGAAGAGATCGCGGCTAAGCTCGCGGAGGTTGTCGACCCAGCAACAGGTGAGAAAGCGGTCAAACGTGTCTACGATACTGCGAAGATCTATCGCGGGCCTTATAAGGGTAACGCGCCGGATCTGCTGGCAGGCTTTTTCAAGGGCTACCGTGCTTCGTGGGAGACAGCGGTCGGCGAGGTCACCGAGTCTGTGTTCTGCGACAATACGAAGGCATGGAGCGGCGATCATTGTGTCGATCCATCCGAGGTGCCGGGCGTGCTGTTCTGCAACCGTAAAATAGACAGCGAGGTCTGCAGGCTGATGGATATCGGCCCGACGGTGCTGGATATGTTCGGTGTGGATGTGCCGAAGTTTATGGACGGCAAGGCTCTTAGTGTTGCGAAAGATAGCGTTGAAATAACAGAAACTGACATTGCAGAAGCCCGCGAGGACGTTGCGTAGTTACACAGCTTAGGGCTATATGAGATTTGACTTGCTTTGGCAGGTGTAAATATGAGTAAAAACAAAAGAATGAGTCGGCGTGAGTTTTTGCGTTGGTCCGCTTTGGCCGGAGGTATGGCGATGGCGGGGCCGGGACTTTTGCGCAATGCCTATGCGAAAAGCAAAGCAGCCGGCAAGCAAGTCATCGTCATTGGTATTGACGGGATGGATCCGCGACTTTCGGAACGGCTGATGGATGAGGGTCGAATGCCGACGTTTGCTAAGATGCGCGAGGCAGGCGGATATAGACGGCTTGGAACGAGTACACCACCGCAGAGTCCGGTTGCGTGGGCGAATTTCATAAACGGCGCAGGGCCGGGCAGTCACGGCATATTCGACTTCATTCACCGCGATCCAAAGGGACAGGTAGATGTTTTCTATTCGGCCGCGGAAACTGTACAGGGCAGCGGCTACTGGCAAGTCGGCGATCACAAGCTGAAGCTGCCGTTAATCGGTGAAGGTGCAAAGACTGAACTGCGAAGACAAGGCGTGCCCTTCTGGGATTATCTGGATGCGGCTTGCATCAAGTCCGTCTTCTATGACCTGCCGAGCAACTATCCGCCGAGCAAGTCCAGGCATGGCAATCACAAGTGTCTGTCTGGCATGGGAACGCCCGATCTGCTGGGCAGCTACGGCACATATCAATATTATTCGGAGGACGGACCAAGGCCGCCTTATGATGAGAGCGGCGGGCGACGGTATGAGCTGTATTTCCAGAATGAGCGTGCGCGGGCAACTTTATGCGGTCCTATGAATACAATGCTGACACAGCCAGAACACGCTGAGATGGAATTCTTTGTCCATCGTGATATTGATGCGCGAACAGCACTGATCGAGATAAACGGACGCGAAGTACTCCTTAAAGAAGGTCAATGGAGCAAGTGGGTTCCGCTGGATTTCGAACTCGGTACACCCTGGTTTTTACCCAGCGAAAGAGTAAGCGGCATCGTTCGGTTTTACCTGCAGAAGGTCGGACCTGTATTCCGCCTGTATGTTTCACCGGTGAATATGGATCCGCGTGAGCCCGCGCTGCAGATCACCGAACCGCCGGAGTTTGCGGAAAGTATCGCTGAAGAGCTTGGACCTTACTACACAACGGGTTTTCAGGAGGCGTACAAGGCGCTTTCGAACGAGGTGTTTGAAGAAGATGAGTTCATCTCTCAGGCCAGTCATGTGCTCAAAGAAAGGCTTGCACTGCTCGATTACGCATTGAAGAATTACGATGACGGATTGCTGTACTTCTATTTCAGCAGCACGGACCTTCAGGGGCATATGCTGTGGTGGGACAGCGACGACGATCATCCCGCTCGCAGCCGTGAAGAGGCGGAAAAATATTTCGAGCATCTGAAGAAGCTGTACTGCCGAATGGACGGCATAGTTGCCGACATCATCAAACGTTATCCGGACGCGACGGTTATTACTATGAGCGATCATGGGTTCGCAAACTTCAAACGACAGTTCAACCTCAATAGCTGGCTCAGGGAAAACGGCTATCTGGGACCGAGCGATGTCAAGTCGGTAATGGAAGCCGACTGGAAGTCCTCGCGGGCCTACGGACTTGGAATCAACGGACTTTATGTCAATACAAAGGGCCGGGAAAAATACGGCATTGTTGAGCCAGGCGAGGAAAAGGACAGACTGCTGGATGAGCTCATCACCAAGCTGGAAGCGATTCGAGACGTGAACGGCCAACAGGTTATTAGAAAAGTGACGCGAACGGATAAGGAGTACAAGGGCGACGCCATGAAGTATGCTCCGGACCTGATAGTGGGATACGCCAGGGGCTATCGTGCGAGCTGGGATACTTGCCTCGGTAATTGCGGCAAAGATGTGCTCAGCGACAACACCTCAGCGTGGGGCGCGGACCACTGTGCGGATGCTTCGGAAGTGCCAGGCGTGGTATTCTGCAACCGACCGATCAAGCCTGATCTGGCAAGCCTGGTAGATATCGCACCGACTGTCCTGCAGGAGTTCGGACTGGATGTGCCGGGGAGCATGGAAGGCAAGGCGATCGTTTAGCGACGCTATAGGTTTGCCTAAGATGGCACAACGAGAGAATCCTTAATACAATGCAACCAGGAAAACATATTTGGAGAATGATAAATGCCTAAGGTCAAGATCGACAAGAATCTTTACAAGCGTGCGGAAGAAGCTGCGCAGGCGGAGGGGTACAGCAGCGTTGACGAGTTGGTTATACATTTGATCGAGCTTGCGGTTGCCAAAAGCGAAGGCGGGGACAACGCGGACGCGGTAGAGGAGCAGCTTCGCGGGCTCGGGTACATAGAGTAATAGTGAGATATTGTTAATGCTTGATTTTCTTACAAGTTTAATCGCCTGGTTGGTCATGACGGCGGATTCGATCGGGTCAGTTCTGTTCGGCTGGATCGCCATTGTGCCGGGCTGGTTGTCGAATACAATCATAGCTTCGATTACCGGCGTGCTGATGTTGCTGGTGTTCAAGTACACATCGAACCAGGACGCGATCGGCCGGGTGCGGGATCGCATCAAGGCTAATATGCTGGCACTGAAGCTGTATAAAGACAGCCTGTATGTAACGTTCAAGTCACTTGGCGGGCTTTTTGCCGGCGCGGGGTCGCTGCTGCTGCATGCCCTCAGACCCATGGGAGTCATGATCGTGCCGATGGTTCTGCTGCTTGGACAACTCGCATTGTGGTATGAACACAGGCCCTTAGCCATAGGCGAGGAGGCGATCGTTTCCGTACAGGTTCAGGAAACTCAGGCCCGACCATCGGTAAGGCTGATCGAGGCCGAGGGAGTGGAAGTTGTCGTTGACCGTTCCTGGTTTGAGAAGAAGAATGCGTATTACTGGAAGGTTCGCGCGACAGAGCCGGGCGAGTATGACATGCTATTCGATGTTGACGGCTTTGACGTCGAAAAGAAATTGGTGGTCGGTGAGGGCCTTGCCAAGGTAAATGTTAAACGGGCTGGCTGGGATATGTCAGATATGCTGATGTTTCCGGGGGAAATATCCTTTGCTGAAAGCTCAGTAGTCCAGGGAATCAGCATCGAGTATCCACAACGTGAAGGCATCGCCGGCGGTGCGTTCTGGTGGATGGTGTGGTTTTTCGGTGTATCAATGATCGCGGCCCTGATCTTCAAACCCGTTTTCGGCGTGAAGATATAGAAACCTGTTTGACGCGTTGGGCGTAATCTCAGATCGCTACGGGTGACAACACTCTATCTGTTCTCAAGCCATTCCAGTTTGTCGCGGTTGTTGAAGAAGAATCGGCCTGTAATGTGTGCCAGGACGAACAGCATGTAGATGTATCCGCCTCGCAGCAGCAGTTTCAGCACGCCCGGCAGTGGAGCGAACTGCAGGAGTACGAAAACCGCAACGACCGCGACCGAGGCTTCGAATATTACTGCAAGCATCAGATAACCCCTTGGTGCCTTGCAGATCGTTTTCAAGATAAAATACGGGTTCAGGCCGTCTATGGAGTGTCGGATGCTTACGCCCAGCATCGCGGCAGGCAAAAAGAAAACGCCGGGCAGTAACAGAACCCAGAAATCACTGCTGTAGCCATACCAGCCTACGTTGATCATAGCAGGACCGAGACATATCAGGACGCATGCAAGTACGTGACACAGCCGTCTGAACGAATCCCAGAACCCCTCGTCCATCCACAGCGTCTCAGGTATGTGACGTTCGCCGCGGGCACTCCGCTCGATCGAAACGCAGATGTACCAGAACATGTAGGCTGTTGTGAACAGTTCGATGAACTTTGTGATCATGGAAATCAAAAGAAACGGTATGAACAATACCGGCGCAAAGGCGGGCAACATAGCCGAAACGAACTGCATCGCCAGCCTTATGATCTTGGGACCGAGGAAAACAAAACCCAGCGACAAACCCAGCAGTGTAGCCGGATACGCCAGTATCTCAACCAGCGGCGACTTGCCGCTTTTGCCGATCATTTCCTCCTCTTCGACGACATCGGTCTGCTCACGCCAGCGTTTCTCTTCCTCCATGATCGTCCAGATGTCCTCACCGGCATCGCCGGCGGGTTCGGGGATGCGTGAGTGACTGTCCAGTGTGACCGATGTTTCGACGGGCGTATCGTCTGCCTTACGTTGATCTTCTCGCAAATCTTGCGGAACAAGTTCTTCGCCGTAAGGCAGCGAAGCGATATCCTTGGGCTTTTCGCATGGGGGGAAGCTGTCCTGCGGCTCTGCTGGTGCGGGATTGGGCTGAGAACCGGACAGTATCAGACCACGGCCGCAGTTTGGACACCTGATCCGCATGTCCGGCCTGACTATTTCTGGCATCTTGAGCTGTGTGCCGCAGTTTTTGCAAGCAACGATCTTCACGAAACCTTCAGCCTCAAAAGAGTGCGCATTTTCTAGAAGCTGTTTCAAAACTACTTTTGGTTTCTCGGCAAGGCGTGTGAAATCGGCAATAATTGTAGTTATGGCCGATTTTGCACAACACAGCCGAACGGAAAAAGGGCCGCCGAACGGCAAATCTGACTTTTGAAACCGCTTCTAATATGATAATGCGCAAAGGCCGACAGCGTTACAGTGAAAATCTCAGTTTCGACTATTTCAGTTTAGCCGCGATGATTTCCTTAGCTTTTTCGTATGCGTCAGGGAGTCCCGACGGGTCCTTGCCGCCCGCCTGTGCCATCTGCGGCCTGCCTCCGCCGCCGCCCTTGACCAGCGGCGCAACTTCCTTGATCAGATCGCCTGCCTTGAGGCCATGCTTGATCAGATCGTCCGTCATGGCTGCCAGAAGGATCGCCTTCGAATCCTGTTCGAGGCCGAAAAGGACCGCAACCGAGCCCGCCTTTTTCTTCAGGCTGTCCACTGCCTGACGTGCCTGGTCGACCGTGGCGGCATCCAACGAACCGACAACAACAGCCGTGTCGCCAATCTTATCGCCCTTCTTGAGCATATCGTCCGCCTGGGCAAGCGTATCCGTACCGCCCTTCTTCGCCGCGTTTTTCAGATCCTTCGCGAGCTTCTTGTTATCCTCCTGCAGTTTCTGCACCCGCGAGGTAACCTGCTCAGCAGGCGTCTTTAGCAGTGCGGTCAGTTCGTCGACGATATCGCTACGCTGGGCGAGATAGTCGGTAAGTGCATGGCCGGTCATCGCCGTGATCCTGCGGACGCCTGCCGAGATGCTCTCTTCCTTGACGATCTTGAAGCCGCCGATCTGCGAGGTATTCGTCACGTGGGTGCCGCCGCAGAATTCGAGGCTGAATGCGTCCGCAAGCTGCGATTCGTCCTCCACGCCCACACCGACAACGCGAACTTCGTCGCCGTACTTCTCGCTGAAAAGCGCCATCGCTCCCAGGTCCTTCGCCTGATCGATCGGCAGGACCTTGCACCCGACCGGGTAGCTCTTGACGATCTTGTCGCGAACTATCGAATCGATCTGCCTGATCTGCTCGTCCGTCAAGGCCTTGGGCCAGGTAAAGTCGAAACGCAGATACTCCGGACACACCAGCGAGCCCTGCTGCTGGGCTTCTTTGCCGAGCACCTCACGCAACGCCCACTGAAGCAGATGCGTCGCGGTATGATTTTTCTTACTCTCGTTTCTGCTGTGGTCGACGGTCGCAGATACCTTATCGCCCACGCTGATCGAACCCGAAACGAGCGTACCCTTGTGGATTACACAGTTGGCGATCTTCTCGGTGGTCTCGACTTCGAACCTGCCGTTATCACCGACGATCAGCCCCGCATCGCCAACCTGCCCGCCTGACTCAGCGTAGAAGCAGGTTTCCTTGAGCACCAGTGCGATCGTCTCTTCCTTCTCGGAGTAAACGCCGGCCTCCTTGTAGCCGTCCCTGTCGATCCAGCCGACCACTTCGGTCTCGACGCTGTCGTGCTCGTATTTCGCATCGTCCTCGGTCACGGGCAATGCGACGCCGCTCAGGTCCATAGCAAGCGAGCCGGTCTTCTGAGCCGCTCTAGCGCGTGCGCGCTGCTGTTCCATGAGCTCGTCGAACGTATCCGTATCGACCTTGAGCCCGCGTTCGCGTGCCATAAGCTCCGTGAGGTCAAGCGGGAAACCATACGTATCGTAAAGCTGGAAAGCGTTCTCGCCGCTGACCGTTTTCTTATCGGACTCCTCCGCTTCACTGGCGGCCACCGAAAATATCTCAAGGCCCCTGTCAAGTGTCCTGCCGAAACTTTCCTCCTCGGACTTGATCACCGTTTTTACAAAATCCTTACGCTCAACAAGCTCGGGAAACGCCTCGCCCATATTCTCGACGATCACATCCACCAGCTTATACATAAACGGCTCGTGAGCATCGAGCACCCGTGCAAATCGCGACGCCCGACGCAGGATCCGGCGCATCACATAACCACGCCCTTCGTTGGAAGGCGTGACACCGTCCGTAATCGAAAACGTCAGCGAACGAATATGATCGCTGATCACGCGAAACGCATTGTCGGTCTTGCTCTCCAGCGCCGATCCGTACTTGTGCCCCGTGATGTCCTGCACAGCCTCGATGATCGGCATGAACAGGTCCGTATCATAATTGCTGTGCTTGTTCTGCAGCAACGCAGTCAGACGCTCCAGCCCCGCACCCGTATCGACATACTTCGCCTTGAGCGGCAGCAGCTTGCCGTCCGGCTGCCTATTGAACTGTATGAACACCAGGTTCCACAGCTCGATAAATCGCGCACAGCCCGCATTGACCGCACATTCATGACCCGGCACGTGCTTCTTGTCGCACCGCTCGGGACCGAGATCGATATGTATCTCGCTGCAAGGTCCGCAGGGCCCCGTATCACCCATCTCCCAGAAGTTGTCCTTCTTGTCGAAACGCAGAATGCGTTCCTTCGGCAGCGGCGTCAGTTTCGCCCAAAGCTCTTCAGCCTCGACGTCCGGCTCAGAACCGTCCTCAGCGTCACCCGCGAAAACCGTCGCCCAGAGTTTGTCCTGGTCTATGCCGTAAACTTCGGTGAGCAGCTCCCACGCCCACGCGATCGCCTCTTCTTTAAAGTAGTCGCCGAACGACCAGTTGCCGAGCATCTCAAAAAATGTATGGTGATACGTATCCAGGCCGACCTCTTCAAGGTCGTTATGCTTGCCGCTGACACGGATACACTTCTGGCTATTGGCCGCCCTGCTGCACTCCGGCTCACTCAAACCGAGGAATATGTCCTTGAACTGGTTCATACCCGCATTGGTGAACAACAGCGTAGCATCGTTGGTCGGAACCACCGGTGCGCTAGGTACGAACTTATGTCCCTTGTCCTTGAAAAAATCTATGAACGAGCTTCTGATCTGCTTTGATGTAAACACTTTCTGCCTTCTATTGTTAAGCTGGTTGTTGAATTAAGCCTCTTTCTTCTTCGGGGTCTGTTCTTCCAGGCCCTTCGCTTCGAATATCTTCTGTTCGATCTCTTCTACGAGATCCGGGTTTTCGAGCAGCATGTTCTTCGCATTATCCTTGCCCTGGCCGAGCCTGATATCGCCGTAGTTGAACCACGCACCGCTCTTCTGGACCACGTCGCACTCGACGCCCAGATCGATCAGATCGGACTCATGACTTATGCCGCTGTCGAAGTAAAGATCGAACTCCGCCTTCTTGAACGGTGCCGCGACCTTGTTCTTGACCACGCGGGTACGAACACGGTTCGCGATCGCTTCGCCTGCAGAGTTCTTGACGGTTGACACACGACGGACGTCCATCCGGACCGAGCTGTAGAACTTCAACGCGTTACCGCCGGGCGTGGTCTCGGGATTGCCGAACATAACGCCGATCTTCATGCGGATCTGGTTGATGAAGATCAGGCAGGTTTTACTCTTCGAGATCGCGCCGGTGAGTTTACGCAACGCCTGGCTCATCAGACGTGCCTGCAGACCAACGTGGCTCTGGCCCATCTCGCCCTGCATTTCCGCCGCAGGAACCAGTGCCGCTACCGAGTCTACCACGATAATGTCTACCGCGTTGGACTTGACCAGCATCTCCGCGATATCCAGTGCCTGTTCACCCGTATCGGGCTGACTGACCAGCAGACTACTTATATCCACGCCCAGCTTCTTCGCCCATGTCGTATCCAGTGCGTGCTCAGCATCGATAAACGCTGCCACGCCGCCCTTTTTTTGTGCGTTCGCTATCGCGTGCAGTGCGATCGTCGTCTTACCGGAGGACTCCGGCCCGAACAGCTCGCAGACCCTGCCGCGGGGTATGCCCCTGCCGCCCAGTGCCAGGTCCAGCGACAACGCGCCGGTGGGTATACCCTCAACCTGTGCGATATTGGCTTCGTCCATCTTCATGATGGAGCCCGAGCCGTACTGTTTCTCGATCTGCGATATCGCCCTGTCAAGAGCCGCATTCGATGGAGATTCAGCTTCCTTTTTGGTCGCCGAAGACGCCTTTGCCTTTGATTTTGTGGTCTTTTTCTTTGCTGTTTTCTTTGCTTTTGCCATTATTTGAGTCTCCTCGGAATCCATTCTGTGGCTGCTAATGCAGCTTGATTTCCATTATTGGTGTATAGATTGGTCCTTTTGAGGTCAGTTCGCTCCGGTAAACGCATACGGAACGCACCCATGATGTGCCGAAATCAGTGTCGCTGTAATCTTTTAACACGGATTGCAGCTTTTTTCCAGCGCTGAAATTTTTAATTCTGCAAAGCGTCAGGTGGCCGCTGAACCGACGATTTTCCTCTCGGAAACCGGCCTTGACCATCGCGTTTTCGATGGATTCCTGCAGCTTCAGCAACGGCTCGGATTTCTCGATCCCCGCCCACAGCACCCGAGCGGGTCTGCCGAAAGTGCCGATCCTGCCCACTTTGAGCTGAAACGATTCGAACGAAGCCGCCGCCTGCTCCACCTGCCTGCATATCTCGGGCACCTGTTCGTCCCTGATCTCGCCCAGAAACTTCAGCGTCAGGTGAATACAGTCCGGCTCCACCCACTTTACGCCCTTGCCAAGATCAACCCGCCCCGCGATATCCTTCTGGATTGCCGCCAGCCGGTCGATCACTTCGCTTTCAAGGTCAACTGCCACAAAACATCGCATTTTCCTCTCCCTCCGATGCTCCAAACGTCAGAATTGTGTCACTTTCCTCAGAAAATCAAATCTGTCCTCGATCCTCGAAAGCTCGACCGCTTTTATGCCGTGAATCGAAAAATCGCCTATGGCGAAAGACGCTGCCACCGTTCCGTACACCATCGCATTGCGGATCGACATAACGTCGATCTTGCCGATCTTTGCGAGATACCCCATCAACGCCCCGGCAAAAGCGTCGCCCGCCCCGGTCGGATCGATCACCACCGTCGTCGGATACGCCGGAAGCATAAAACAGTCGCCGTTGCTGTCCACCATCAGCGAACCATGCTCGCCCTTTTTGATTATGGAAACCCGCGGGCCCATCTTGAGAATGTCCTGGGCAGCCGTCACCAGATTCTTCTGGCCCGTCAGCAGTCTCGCTTCACCTTCATTCAGGATCAGCATGTCTATTTTGTCCAGCAGCTCCAGCAGATCCTCCCGCTCGTTCTCGATCCAAAGGTTCATTGTATCCGCTGCCACAAACTGCGGATGGTCGATGTTCTCCAGCAGCTCCATCTGCAGCGACGGAGCGGTATTCGCCAGAAATACATACTTCGTGTCCCGGTAAGTATCCGGGAACAACGGCGGCCTCTCACCGAGAACGTTCAGCTTGACATCTTCGGTATTCGCCTCGTTCATATCGCCGTGATACGAGCCCTTCCAGCGGAAAGTCTTACTGCCGGGCCGGGTTTCCAGCCCCGTCAGATCAACCGTCTTATCCCTGAAAGCATCACGAAGATCGAAGGGGCAGTCGTCGCCGATCACGCCCAGAAAACGCACGGGCGCAAAATAGCTTGCAGCCATGCTGAAATATACAGCCGACCCTCCGATACAGCCCTCACTCACGCCGAACGGGGTTGTGACCGTGTCTATACCGATCGAACCTGTTACTAATAATGACATACGGCTTTCTCCGCCAGTTATTCGTTCTTGAATTTCTCGAGCGTCAGATCGATCCGCTCGAGCGTATTGTCCATTCCCAGAAGATCCACCGAATCGAAGATCGGCAGACTCACCGTCGTACCGCACAGAGCGACCCGCAACGGCTGGGCGACCTTGCCCAGGCCAACCTCCTGCTCCTCGGCCAGCGACCGCAGTGCCGTCTCGATGTTCTCAGCCGTGACTTCCTCCAGACCAGCCATCCGTTCGCGAACCAGACCGAGCATCCGCAGTCCGTCCTTTTTCAGCAGTACCTTCTTCACAGACTTGGGATCATACTCAATCTCATCGTTAGGCAGCACAATGAATTTGCTCTTCTTTTCGATCTCCGCCAGCGTTCTCGAGCCCTCGGTAGCGTGCAGTACCCGCTTGAGCACCTCGTCACTGGCTTTGAGCAGCGGCGAATCCTGGGCCTGCAAAAACGCCCTGAAATGCTCCAGCAGCCTGTCCTTGTCGATCATCCTGATGTGTTCGGTGTTGAACGACTGCAGTTTTTTGCGGTCGAAAAGGCTGTTCGACTTAGTCAGACGTTTGATGTCAAAGCACTCTATCTGCTCGCTGACCGGCATTATCTCGCGGTCATCGCCGGGACTCCAGCCGAGCAGCCCGAGAAAATTAACCAGCGTCTCGGGCAGATAGCCGCTATTGAAAAAATCAACAACGTTGATCTCGGGCAGATGAACGCCCAGCGCGTCCGCCATGCTGTTTATCGCAGGCATGTCGGGCGTGGTCTTCTTCTTGAGAAAGCTCTCCAGCTCCTCGACGGTGATACCGCCCGCTGCAGCCAGTTCTTCCAGGTCAACATCCTGCTTCGACTTGATCGCGGTGCGAAGGGCCTTGGGTCTTTCACGCTTGGACAGCTTGCCGCCGCCCTCGCTAACGGTCACCGACATGTGAGCATAAGTAGGCGTTCTGAACCCCAGCTCCTTCTGCAACGCCTGATGGTAAGGCGTATTCATCAGGTGCTCCTGACCACGCATTACGTGAGTAACCTCCATCAGTTCATCGTCCACAACCACAGCAAAATGATAGGTCGGGTATCCGTCGGACTTCTGGATGATGAAATCGCTCATATCCGCCGGCGCGAATCGCACTTCGCCGCGAATCACGTCGCTGATCACGATATCCTCATCAGGCATGCAGAACCGAACCACGACCGGCCTGCCCTCGGCCTTTGCCTGCTCGACATCTTCCATAGTCGGGAACTTTTCTGGACGGGGATAGGAAAAATTCCGCTTTTCCTTAGCCGCCTTGTCGCGCATTGCCGTCAACTCTTCCGGCGTGTCGAAACAGTAATAAGCCATTCCCGCATCCAGAAGCTGCTGGATATACTTCTTATATGTCTCCAACCGCTGCGACTGAAAATACGGACCGTTCGGCCCGTCGACTTCCGGGCCCTCGTCCCAGTCGATCCCGAGCCACTTCAGATCGTCGATCACCTGCTGTGTCGCCGTGGGCGTATTGCGTTTTATGTCCGTATCCTCGATCCTCAGTATGAATTTGCCGCCGGTCTTGCGGGCCAGCAGCCAGTTGAACAGAGCCGTTCTCGCTCCGCCTACATGCAGATATCCGGTTGGGGATGGTGCGAATCTGGTAACTATCATTGCGTCCTCAAAATTAATGCTAAAATCAGTTGCCGGTTGAAGATACGTAATCCCTCGCGGATTGTCAAGAAAAGGCTCACAGGCACGCGGTATTTGTCCGCCCGGGCTCTGAAAACCTCTGTTTTTGCGAATTCAAGAGCATAATCAGCCATCTTTACACTGTGACAGCTAGCAAGTATATGTTAAGATACCGCTCGACAGATGTTCTTATTAGGGTAGCTCTAATAATTGCTTTTGAGCGACAAGTAGAAGATTTTTGCGTTCCGGCAAGGAAGACAAATCAGCTTTAGTTGCTGCTAAAGCGGTTTTTGTCTGACGCCGCTCGGACTCAAAAAGATTCGCTTGTTCGCCAAAATGAATTGTTGGAGGTGCCCTTAGAATGATAATTCCTTAAAAGTTTGAGGTTACTGAAGTGGCAGAATCGAAGAATACGACTCCGGAAAACGGCGAAGAACCAAAACGCCTCGACTTCGTCCGCACTATAATAAAAGAGGATTTGCAAGCAGGCAAAAACGACAGCAGGGTTCACACCCGTTTCCCTCCGGAACCTAACGGCTACCTGCACATAGGACACGCAAAGAGCATATGCCTCAATTTCGGCATCGCCAGCGAGTTCCCCGGCGGCAAGTGCAACCTGCGTTTCGACGACACAAACCCAATCAAGGAAGAGGCCGAATACGTCAATTCCATCATGGAAGACGTGAAATGGCTCGGCTGGGACTGGGAAGATCGGCTGTACTTCGCATCGGACTACTTCGAGCAGATGTACCAGTACGCGGTCGAACTGGTCAAAAAAGGCAAGGCATACGTCGACGACCTCACGCCCGAGCAGATCCGCGAATACCGCGGCACCCTGACCGAGCCGGGCAAGGAAAGTCCCTATCGCGACCGCACACCCGAAGAAAGCCTCGACCTGCTCGAACGCATGCGCAAGGGCGAGTTCCCGGACGGCACAAAGGTTCTGCGTGCTAAGATAGATATGAGCTCGCCCAACCTGAACATGCGCGACCCGGTCATGTACCGCGTCCTTCATGCGACGCACCACCGCACCGGCGACAAGTGGTGCATCTATCCCATGTACGACTGGGCGCACGGTATCGAAGATTCCGTCGAGGGCATTACGCACTCGATATGTACGCTGGAATTCGAAAACCACCGCCCGCTCTACGACTGGTTCCTCGATGAGCTCGGCGTCCACCACCCGCAGCAGATCGAATTCGCCCGCCTTAATCTCACAAATACCGTCATGAGCAAGCGAAAACTGCTCAGGCTCGTACAGGAGGGCCACGTCGACGGCTGGGACGATCCGCGTATGCCGACCATAAGCGGGCTGCGAAGACGCGGCTATTCGCCCGCAGCCATCCGCAAATTCTGCAAAACTATCGGCGTGAACAAGTTCAACAGCACCATCGACCTGGCGCTGCTCGAACACTGTCTGCGCGAGGACCTCAACGAACATTCGAACCGCGTCATGGCCGTTCTCGACCCGCTCAAGGTCGTCATCACCAACTACCCCGAAGACGAATTCGACGAGCTCGATGCCATCAACAACCCACAGGACCCGGACGCGGGAATGCGAAAAGTACCCTTCTCACGCGAGATATACATCGAACGCGGTGACTTCATGGAAGAGCCGCCCAAAAAGTTCTTCCGCCTCGCGCCTGGCAGAGAAGTACGACTGCGATACGCATACTTCATCACCTGCCAGGACGTGGTCAAAGACAACGAAGGCAACATCGTCGAACTGCACTGCACATACGACCCTGCAACCCGCGGCGGCGACGCTCCGGACGGCCGAAAGGTCAAAGGAACGCTGCATTGGGTCTCAGCAAAGCACGGCCTCGATGCCCAAGTAAGGCTCTACGAAAACCTGTTCAACAAGGAAAACCCCGACGACACCGAAGAGGGCCAAGACTTCACCGCCAACATCAACCCGGACTCACTCGAGGTCCGCACCGGCTGCAAGGTCGAGCCCCACCTGGCGGATGTCAAACCCGAACAGCGGTTCCAGTTCGAGCGGATAGGATATTTCTGTGCGGACAAGGACGGCACGAAGGACCGCCTGGTCTTCAACCGAACGGTCGGCCTGCGTGACACCTGGGCCAAAAAGCAGAAGCAGGCCCAGAAACAGGCGCAAAACCGGAAGAAACAACAGCAGCAGAAGAAGAAAAAGAAGAAGTAGCGAATAAATACTTCAAAACCCTCAAACGGCAGGTGTCACCCACGACATCTGTCGTTTTTTTGATTTAGCACAAAGCATAACTATACAAAAACAGCCTTCCCAAATCCTCCCTCCCTTTAACCGGACTCCCCAGCCGCATAATTTCATAGCCCGCCGAGAATGGACCCAACGGACAGTTCGTCGGAGGCGCGGCTGTTAAATTCTGCGGCGGCCCAAATGGTTGCTTTGCATAGTACCGTGAAGAATATTTTTATACCCTCACGGACTCACCGTCAGCATCTTGACGGCCCCGACGGCCGCTATCAGTATAAATGCCGCCCGCACCCAACTGCGCGGAATGGCGTGCATCAGATGACCACCCCAGAAGCCGCCCAGGATCGCCGTCGGTATAACAATCCCCGCGATCTTCAGCGACTCAGCTATATCTATCCCGTGCTGCCCGAGCGTTAGATTCTTATATGCAGCCCCGAGCCAAGCCATCGAGGTTATGATAGCAGCAGAATTGCTCATTGCCCTTTTCAACGGCATCTTCGCAAAAACCTGCTGCAAAGGCGTGCACACACCGCCCGCCCCGATACCCAGCAGACCCGCCGCGGTTCCCGTAACAAAGCCGATCACCAATGAAAGATACGTCGGTGTGTCCGGCGCCGCCAGATCGGCAGTCTTCGTATTGTCCTTAAATCCGCCCCGCTTGAATCGAAAAAGGTTGTAAACCACCACATAAATAAGAAACACACCAAATACACGCGCAAGCAAATAGCTGTTCTCACCCGCAAAAAGATCCATATTGCTCATCGCAACTCCCCCGACAATGCCCGCCAGCGCGGCAGGTATCATCCACTTGAGAACACCAGGCACGAACGCCTCGGCCTTGCGATGCGCGATAAGCGATGAAGTGGAAACAAAAAAGTTGGTGATCATCGCAGCGGCCTGATAAAGATGCTGATTCTCACCAAACACGAACGCAAGCGCCGGTATCATGATCATCGATCCGCCGATACCCAACAGGCCGCCGAATACCCCCGTGACAAGACCGATTATTATAAGGCTGACGAAGTCCAAAACTTACTGCCCGGGTATCCAGAAAAGTTCCTTGTATTTATCCTCAATGCTCGGACTCTGACAAAGCGTCTGCCCGATCAGAACCGCTCCCACCCCAATTCCTTTGAGTTTTCGCACATCTTCGCGCGTTTTTACCCCACTTTCGGCGATTAATTCCCGTTTTTTCTCGACCAGGTCAGCCAGCCTCCCGGTCGTGTTGATATCCACGGTCATGGTCTTCAGATCGCGGTTATTGACCCCAATAACGCTGTAACCGGCCACAGGAAAGCCTTCCAGACTCCGAACCTGCAAAAGCGAATCCATACTGTGCACTTCGATGATCGCCGTCATCGTCAGCTTTGCCGCCAGTATCAAAAGATCCATAAGTTGAGCCGGCATAAGGGCTTCCGCGATAAGAAGTATCGCATCCGCACCCGCTGCCTTCGCTTCGTAGACCTGATACTCGTCCACAAAAAAGTCCTTCCGCAAAACCGGCAGCTTCACTTCCTGCTTGATTCGCGTCAGATATTCGAGTTTGCCCTGAAAATACTTCTCATCGGTCAGCACGCTTATCGCATCCGCACCGCATTTTTCATAAGTGCGCGCGATTTCCACCGGATCGAAGTCCTCGCGTATCAGTCCCGCCGACGGCGACGCCTTCTTGACCTCTGCGATAACATTGATCCCGCGTCTGTTGCGTTTGGTCACAGCCTTGTAGAAGTTGCGGCTTTTACCCATTGCAAGAGCCTGTTCCTTCACCTGTTCCAGCGGAACCTTCTGCATCTGCTCCCGCACGAACTCGCGCTTATAAGCGACTATTTCCTGGAGGATATCCGACACCTACTCGGCCCCCTGCTGTTTGCTCAAAGCCACATATGCCATTCTCAACTGGTGCAGTGCACCGCTGAGCAGATTCTTTTCCTCATCGTCGAGATTGCCCCTGGTCTTCTCTTCGAGAAGCGCCAGCATATCGATGTTGAATTTGCCCAACTCCAGATCGGGCTCGGGCTTCTCATTTGGATCGGCAGCGATCAGCCCCATCGCCAGATACGCCTGCGTAGCGAACATGCTGATCAGGCCGGCAAAGTCCACCTCGGGCAATGGGGGTCTGCTGCTCTCGCCGCCCTGTGCCTGCTGCTTCTCCTGTGCGGCCTTTTCCTCTGCCTCGAGTGCATCCTTGTCCTTTTTTGCCTGCGATTTCCAGTCTTCGTCGACGATTATCTTCTTTTCCTTGTCATTCTCTGCCATTTTACCAGCTCCTGTCGTTAATAGTGTTTTAGACTTCTGGCGATATCACGTTTCTGCTGTTCTTTCTGCAGTTTATCACGCTTGTCGTATTTGCGTTTACCCTTGGCAAGCGCCAGTTCCACCTTGGCATAGCCGCGATCATTGAAATAAAAACGCAGCGGCACCAGTGTAAAACCTCGCTGCTGCAGCTTGGTCTTGATCTTGAGTATCTGCCGTTTGTGCAGCAGCAGCCTGCGCTGGCGAAGCGGATCATGATTGTTGTAGGACGCCTCGGCATACTGAGCGATCTGTGCACCGACCAGCCAGCACTGATCGTTCTCGACCCGCGCGTATGAACCGTCAAGGTCGGCCTGACCCTGGCGCAGCGACTTGACCTCCGTACCGACCAGTTCGATACCGGCCTCTACCTTCTCGATCAGCTCATAATCGCGGTAGGCCTTCTTGTTCTTAACATTGACCGGGCCGCTCTTCTGTTGTTTTTTGCTTTTTTTGGACATTCGGCCAATAATAAACACAAGACGGGCATTTTGCAAGATTCACAATGCCCTCAAGCCATAAAACTATTGCGACTTAACAATGCTTAACCCCTGAACGAAGAACAGAATTGCGACATCTTCATCATCGCATCGTTCGTCATTGCAGGGTCATCGCCGTCGATAGCTGCGAATGCGTCCACAAGCTCGACAAGCTGCGGATCGGCCGGTTTTTCGCCGTAGTGATGGAAAACATTTACAATGCCCGCATCCAGGCCGTATTCCATGGCTTTTTCGACATACGCCCGGCAGATGCCGATCTTTCGGCCCGGCAGGTCGCGGCAGCAATTGCTGATGCCCAGCGAGAAATGCACTCCCGCCATCTCCGGGTCCTGCTTGATCCGCCTGATCGTCTCGAATGCCCGATGTGTATAGCTGGGAACGCCCGGCTGCATGGGCATGTCTATCGCCAGCGGAAAAACCGTAGTGTCATAATATATCTGATCGGGCTTGAAACCGTACCCGATGGCCTTGTCAAATATCTGCTTTGCAAGACCGACAAGTTCGTCCGCGCCGTCAACGCCGCCAGGACAGGCGCCCTTTTCTTCGGCAACGAGCATCGCGATAAAGCTGTATTCGAATTTATCCCGCAGCGGCATCAGCTTGTCGGCGTTGTAAGTCTTTATCGAATTTATGAGCGGAACAGCAGCTTGCGCATTATCTTCGTACCACGCTTTAAGCCCCGCAACCAGAGCATCGTCGTTACTGCTGTCGATGCATGGCGGCACCCCCTGGCCGAACTGCTTGATCAGCTTGACATATTCACGCATGTATTCGATCGTCTTGTGCGGATCATCTTCTCCGTATGCATCCACATTGACGGCAATAAAGTCGGCACCTTCATCGGCTTGTGATTGAATGATCTTTTTGATCTCACCAAGCGGCTCGCTTTTATCGCTGAAGCAGTCAGGTCCAAGTTCGTGCAGACTGTCCATGACGCGTCTGGTACTCGGAATTGATGCATGTAGAGATTCGGCAATACTTATCAAACGATCAGTCATTTTTCTCCCTTAACTCAAGTTAACAAATCCGGTTGAAGTCTGTAATTGTATAGCCAGTCCCTGCCGAGAACAAGCAAATACGATGATTTATCGGCATCCACATTAGTAAACACATACACCACAGCACAGGAGCTTAACAGCCTTTTAAGTCCTCATGTGGAAAACATGTTAACAAGTCGGGTCTGGCAACAGAAAAATGTGGATTCGGGTACTTTTTGAGTAATGAGAAAACATCTTACCTGACTCTTCTAATCCGCCAAACCAATCGCTGAGAATAGACTTGTCGGAATGTAACCCTCTAAAGAATAGGCACTTAAAGGCATAAGTCTTCGTGACTAAATGCTAATACGACAGAATGTCACTCTATACCTTGTAATGCATCAGTCTGTATGGCCAGCAAAAGACGGCAAGTTTTAACAGGGGCGACTTCGTGGATAACTGTTGAATTCGCATGGGGTTACGTATAAAGCCCTAGCCTGGTTCTAGGGGTGAGCCCTGCCACGATCTAAGGCCAGGCCTTAAGCTGATCATTCTCGGGCCCGGCTTTTGACAGGATATTGTTGAGTTCATCGCACGCCGCGGCAGGATCATTTGAGCCGGTCACTGCAGAACACACCGCGACAGCAGATGCGCCCGCACTGATTACATCGTCAGCATTAACCGCATTTATACCGCCGATCGCAACATGGCCGATACCTGTGTCATGGAGACGGGACACAGCATGTTCAACATACTCCAGTCCTGCCAGCTTTTCTATGTGCTTAGTGCGAGTCTCGAAAACAGGCCCCAGACCCACATAATCCGGCCTCTCGCGGATCGCTTGTTCGAGCTGGTCCGCATTGTGCGTGCTGAGCCCGACGATCATGGGTCTGTTGAACAGTTCGCGTACCTTAGAAACCGGCATATCGTCCTGGCCCAGATGCACACCGTCGGCGCCGCTGGCCAAAGCGATATCAGGTCTGTCATTGATAATGGAAACGACTTGATGTTCGCTGCACACACTTACCATCTTTTCGGCCAGGCGATAAGTTCGCCCGTCGGACAGACCTTTCGCCCGAAGCTGCAGACAATCCGCCCCGCCCCGACAGCACGCCTCGGTCAACTGCAAAAGCTCGTCATCTGTATTGGCCTGAGCAGCGGTCACGAGCACGTATAAGCGAATACGATCAACTTTGCTCTTGACCGAAGCAGCCAACACTGCGTCCTTCTCCAGCGTATAGGTTTCGAATCGCAGTTCCTCGAATATTGGTGTCAATTCCGGCTTGAGCGTCTGCGAAACCTCAGCCAGTGCACGCAAAGCCTCACTTATCCTCTTGACGGCCGCTGTAAAGCAGTCCCGCAGCTCCGTGCGTTTGAGCTGATCGCTCACCGCGAGCCCCCTGCCCACGTCCGCACCGCTGTCACGAGCGGAGACCAGCATCGAGATGTCGAACTGATTGCCCGCCCCGCAGAGCCTGTGCCGCAGGTTCTTCGCCCGGCCGCTAAGTTCGCTCGAATTGAGGTAGAACCTGCAGAATTCCTCCATCACGCGTGCAGCTTCCCGCCCGCGGTTCAGATTTGCATCGATTATTCTGTAAGCACTTTTTTCCATGTCGGCATATTATAGAAAGCGGCATGCAATTACAAAGAATATCTGTTCCGGAAAGCGTTACATGCTCTCAAAACTGCCATGAATCGAACGATACTATTTTCGGCATATCGCAGCGCGGCGTGCCGACAGGTTCATCCGCCGGATAACCGAGCGACATCAGCTCGACCACGGTCACCTCATCCGGTATGTTCAATATGGGTTTGACCTTGTCAGGGTAAAACGCACCGACCCAGCACGTAGCCAGCCCCTCTTCGACAGCCTGCAGAGCGATATGTTCCATCGCGATGGCGGTATCGATAACACCCGAAGGCTGGCCGCACCGCATCAGCCGATCCGTCATCGTGCATCCGACAATAACGACAGGCGCCTGCGCCACGAAATCCTGATTCGCGGCGGCGACACTGAGTTTACGCCTGGTATGCTCGTCCCTGACCACCACGAACCGCCATTCCTGCTGGTTTCGCGCAGACGGCGCCAGCCTCGCCGCCTCCAATATTCGGCCCAGCTTGTCCTCTTCTATGGCATCCGGATGATAAGATCGGCACGAATACCGCTTCTCGATCGCTTGCATGACATCCATATGGTTCCTTTCCAGAAAATTTCCTTGTATTCAGCAAATCAATATGTAAACACCTGCATCCAATCCCGTCAAGCACGGCTTGGCCATGCCAAAAAATATGTTTTCAGCTTTTTTGAAAAAATTGCTCCCGGAACACCGGTTAGATATTGACAGCAGGCCTTTATACATGTATGTTATTGCCTCCCATCGGGCGGTTAGCTCAGTTGGCTAGAGCACCTGCCTTACAAGCAGGGGGTCACAGGTTCAAGTCCTGTACCGCCCATAATCGTGCAAGGCCTGTAGCTAGCGATAGTTACAGGCTTTTTTTGTTGCCTCAGCAGGCCAATCACTCCTCATAATCAGCGTTCCGCCCCAAAGCAGATCCGTCGAAATTGACTTGACAATTAAACCTCTGCAATCTATTGTAACTGCCCGTTTTGATTTTACTTGGAGAGGTAATGATGAAAAGAGTTTTGCTGCTTGCGCTTTGTATGCTTGTAAATGCGTCGGTTCCGGCTGCACCGAACATGAATGTGTTCCGTGCGGACGGCGAAACACCGCTGGAATACCAGGAAATCATGGTCGGCACACAGTTGACGCTGGTCATTTCTAACGACAACGCGGACTACTGGAGCGGATCGGTCGCACTTTATGACCCCAACATCCCCATGGCTGACATCACCGGCAGGGAGTACAACGGCTTTTCCTACGATGGCTCCTGCTTGCCTGCCTCCGGGTTCGGTTCTGCTGTTTACGACTGGACCGAACAGGGAGTACGCGGGTTCGATCTTTATGCCGGCTACACGGGCGTGACAGCGGGTGACTGGTTCGTGTTGGATTATAAAGCCGTCCAGGTGGGTGAATGCACGGTGCAGATGCACGAGCATAATATGCCCGACGGCCCTGCCATCCTGATCGACGAACAAACATTCATACATGTGCCCACCAGGGACTTCAATGCCGACAGCGTGGTCGATTATTCCGATCTCGTTGTAATGTCGCGTTACTGGGGCCAAACCGATGTGGCAGACCCGTCAGATGTAAAAGGGGCGGACCTCAACGAGGATGGAGCGGTCGACATGAATGACCTTTTGCTGTTCAGTTGCTACTGGCTGGAGAAAACCGGCTAAAAGAACGCACTTCCTACACGCCGGAGCGAATATTTGCCGCTGCAGTATGCCTGGCTGGAATGCTTTTGTGAAACCGCCAGAGAAGCAAATCCGACATGGCGGAAGTTTTAGCTTGCAAATATCAATAAAGTCCGAATACAATCACCTCGGCCCTATTCAGTCGGCTGAACTTGCTCACCGCAATAATGAACAGAGGTGGATTATATGGATATTCTTGCCTTTCTGGCAGGCCTTGGCGCACTGGCCGTTGCGATAGCTGCTCTAATACGAGCCAATCACAACCGCTACCTGATAGAGGATCATCGGCTCTATGACCATGACCTGGACCAGAAGCGAGCAGAGAAACCCGCCGCCGGGCCTGAAACCGCTGGAGAACCACAAAGACAACCCGAGCCATCCGCACCCGTCACAGCTCAGAAACCGACAGCTCCGCAAGCTCAAGAACACGAAACGGCCGAAACGCCTCCGCCTTTGCCGACCGAAGTTAAAACCGGCCGCGACATAGAACAAACCGCCATACCTCCATACCTTGATCAGGAAATGAAAAAGGCTCAGCCGGAAGAACCTGCAAAGAAAAAGCCATCATGGAACCTGGAGGAGTTGATCGGTACGCGTCTGATGCCGATAGTCGGCGTCATCCTGTTGATATTCGTGGCCGGTTTTGCGGTCAAATGGGCGTATGAGCAATCCATCCTAAGCGACAAACTCAAAGCAGCGGCGATTGTGGCAGCAGGTCTGGGCGCGATCATTGCAGGCGAGATCACCCGCCGGCGACAGTATGACATAGTCGCAAAAGCGGTGACGTCCCTGGGACTCGCCCTGCTGTATACCGCAATATTCACCGCGTACAAACTTTACGGCATCATAGGGCCGATGCCCGCAACCATCGCGGCCTGTATCGTGACCGCGGGCTCGCTCATTTACGCTGTCGCACTCAAGGAAATAGTCATAGCCGCGATCACCACGCTGGGCGGATACCTCGTGCCGATCATAGTGCTTAAAGGCACCGGTCTGCAACTGCCGCTGTTCAGCTATCTCGTGGTTCTGACCGCCGGCACGCTGGCGACTTCATACATACGCTCGTGGATTTCCATCGCCATATTCGCCTCGCTTGCGGCCTACGTTGTGCCCGCGATAGTCTCCACCGGCAGCCATCAGCTCAATCCGTTCCTGGTATACCTTCTGCTTGTAAGTCTTCCCGCGATCCTTATCGCGTTCTTGCGCAACTGGCTGCCTCTTGCCGCGACCGTTCTGGCCGGCGCACTGGTCATGCCCTCCTTCCTCGCAGCGGGAGAGAGCCCTTCGGCGTATTTTCTGGGCTATCTGTTCCTGATCGCATCGGCACTGATGATCTCGTGCAAAGTCAAACAATGGCCCAAACTGGCTGTGCCGGTCTTTCTCGGCTGTGCGGCCCTGCCCGCGATAACGAACTGGCAGACAGAGGTAACGGCCAACATGCTCGCGTACTGGATAGTCATCAACATATTCGCCGCATACATGGCATGGTCGAAGGGCTGGCGGAAAACCGCTCAGGTGATCACGCTCGCAGCTTTCGTAATCCCCAAGGCGGCCAGCATATCGGCCCCGCTGCCCGAAACATATATGCTTTATCTGCTGCTGATAGCTGTGGCAGGCTTTGCGATCGCGTGGTCGAAACAATGGCTTTCGATATCGATCATGACCATCGTTGCGGCTATGGCTATGCCAATTCTGGGTTTCGATGGTCATGCAGCGAGCTGGCAGTTCGCCGGTTACCAGTGCGCCATTTTGACTGTCGCCCTGGCATGCGCATATTCGCGACGATGGCACCAATTGAGCGTCGCTGCGATAATCGCCGGCTTCTTTTCGTTCGTCTTCACGGAATTCGCACCCGAGCAGACCGCGATATTCCTGACCACTGCGATCTATCTCGCGGCGGCAAGTCTCGCATCGGCTCTGCTTACGCGCAGATCGCTCATGGCGATCATCGGCATTATCGCATCCGGCCTGCTCCCGATCATAGCGTCGCTGAACATTCCTGCCCTGTCATTGCCGACCGTCGGTCACGCGCCCCTGTTCACCGCCCTGCTGGTCATAAGCGTTGCGATGATCGCCGCTGCACAGGTCAAAAGATGGCGATGCGTGACCGCCGTCGCGTTCCTGATGACCGCTCTGAATTACGTATGCTGGTACTTCCCAGGCGATTCCGCTGATATGGGCATTACGATAACGTGGCTTGGCGCGATCTTCGGCGTATTCTTTACAGCTTCTCTCGCTGGGGCGTTGCTGAACCGATGTAAAGAGCATCTGGAAGACACTTTGGTCATTCTTGCCAATTCCGGCTTCGTGTTCTACTTCCTCTGGCTGGAGCTCTCAGAGGAATTTCGCGTTGCTCTGACATTATGCATGATCGGGTTGGCCGTACTGCATATTGCCGGAACATTTATTATATGGCGGAAACTTCCGGACCGCAGAGTCACTGTTCAGAGCGGCCTGGCGGTGGGTCTGCTGTTTTTCGCGATAGCGTTGCCGGCTTTGTTCGAATGGCAAGGCCGAACGCCGCTGATCGCACTAACACTGCAGGCGGTGATCCTGGCGATGATCGGTCTGAGGTTCAAAAACATCTTCACGCAGATTGCTGCAGGCATAATCGGAGCCGTCTGCCTGGCCGGTTCTGTCCTTTTACTGCCGATGCACCAAAGCGATTTCACCGTTTTTGTGAACGAAGATTTCGGCACATTGCTTATCGTCTCGCTTTCAGTCTACGCCGCTCATATGCTATATCGCAAAAGTGATGAGCTTTCCCCTCCGGCAAACTCGGTGCTGTCACAAAGTCTTTTCAGTATTTCGGGCATTTACCTTGCGATCGCGATCGTCGGTGAATGGGGCGTACATTGCGTTGATAATCTCGACATAGCATCCTATGCCCTTTTCGATGCGCCGGTATTCCTGCGGATGATCATGCTCGCTCTGGCGTTTGTGATACTCTTGTTCGCTGTTCGACCCATCGCACCGGCAGGCCGAGCGGTAAGGTTGATATCGATGGCCGCAAGCTGGGCGGGGCTTATAATAGCTCCTATGATTATACTGGGTCTGCACAGAAATGGTTTTACTATCTTCTTCAACTACGATTTCGCCAGCCTGATCGCTGTAATTGCAGCGACCTTCGTTTCAGCGTGGCTGCTGTATAGATACGGATCCCGCGCAAGCCGTGAGACGAAATATCTGGGTTATCTTGCTTTAGCGGCAGTCATTGCACTGCTGATACTGCTGACCGAGGAGATTTATCTGTACTTCTACTGCCGGGACCAGTACGTCGAAGCGATGCCCACGTGGAAATTTCTCGCACACATGTATGTCTCAATTCTGTGGGCGGTTTACGCAGCCATACTGCTGGGGATCGGTTTCTGGAAGAATATGAGGACCATCCGCTACCTAGCGATCGGGATATTTGCCCTGCTCACGGCCAAGATATTCCTGTTCGACACTAGGCAACTCGCCACCGGTTACCGCATAATGGGATTTTTGGTCACAGGCTCGATATTGATTGGCGCATCCTACCTGTACCAGTACCTCAAGAAGAAGGGCTTCTTTGAAACATTCAAGGAGCAGAACGCCGAACAGGACAAACGCACATCAGCCGATGCAGAAGAATGATCGAATCTCAGATAGAATGCTTTGAAATTTGACTGGTCGAATTACGATCACTCTTCCATTGCTTCAACGCATTGCTCGATCAGTTTGTCCTGCGTGCTGTAGTCAGGATCGTACGGCTTACCTGTGCCTAGGCGTTCGGGGTACAGCTTTGATGCTTCGAAGTGCTCCAGGGCCTTTCTGTAGTCGCCCTCTTCCATCGCCGCCCTGCCCAGACCCAGGTGCGTTTTAACATAAAGCTCGTGAATTTCACTTGCACCTTCGAAAGGCAGGATTCTCGTCCGCTTCAGTATTTCAAGAGCCTCACTGTAATACCCCGCTGGAACGAGCGATCTCAGCAGATCGAGCTCAAGCTGCTGTTCATCGGGAAGCAGCTTCATCCCTTCTCGGGCAGCGGAGATTGCCTTTTCAAAGTTCTCATGCTCTATGTGGAAAGTGATCAGATGATGCCGCGGCCGCCTGCTGGCTGGATCTATCTTGACCGCAGTTTTAAGGTCCGCCAGGGCTGCCGAGCTGTCGACGGGTTCGTTTATATGTGCCCTGGTAATATAGAAGGGTGCAAAACCTTCGGGTTCAATTTCCCGGAAAAGCTCACGTGCTTCATCCTGCCGACCCTTCGCCCAGTAGATCAGGCCGAGATAATATAGAGGCTTCCAGTCATCACTGTTTTTGACGGCCCATTCGAAAACTGGTATTGATTCTTCCCGGAACGGGAAAACGTAATCAGGATCGAGCGAATCTGCACGGGCCAGCATATCCTTCGACTTCTGCAGATATGCCGACCAATATCTGGCCGTAGGGTAATCTGAGACAAGATCAAACAGCTCGACCGCCTCGTCCATTAGCCCCAGCCCGGCATAAAAAACACCCATCTCGACATATGTTTCCCTGGCGTATTCGTTGCGGATATTGGACGTGAACGCCGCCAGATCTGATTTGCGCCCGCTGAGCTGATATCTCTCAAATGGAGCACAGTGGTTCAAAGGCTCGATCGAAAGTATCCGATCCAGTGTGCTTTTGGCAGCATCTGTCATGCCCAGTTTGCGCAAACAGATCGCCCGCGTCTGCAGAGCATTGACATTAAAAACATTGTAATCCAAAGCGGCTTTGCTCAGTTTGACGGCCGCCCTGTAATCCTTTTCCTGCATGGCGATCCCGGCAAGCTGCGCATTGGCAGCGGACCGGTACTGCATCGAGCGTGCGGCCCAGGTCAATGCATCTTTTGCATCAGTCAGCTTTCCTGCCCTGCGCGAAGCAAGGCCGTAGATATAATTTGCGTGCGGATCATACATGGATATTTCGATCGCGCGTGCTGAGCTTTTCAGCGCCTCGTCAAGCAAGCCCTTGCGTAACTGAATCCCTGCAATGCGGGACAGTGCTCGAACATGTTTCGGCTGCTGCTCGACACAAGATCTGTATTTACTTAGAGCTTCATCGTATCCACGCGACTTCTCGAGCCTCAGTCCCGCAAGGTAAAGCCCCTCGCTCGTGCTCTCATCGACCTCGTGGAAGTTGATTGGCTTATCTATATCGTCCGCGGACTCATCTGTCGTAAACTCAAGCAGGTCACCGAGCTTCAGATTTATAACCGCTTCGGAAGTATGCTCAACCGTCGTTTCGTATGTCTGCATGGGCTCGAGTTCGAGAGTTTTTTGCAGGATATTAGAGCCGTCGGCAAACACAACCAACTCTTCATCGATGTCAGTCAATGCGCAGATGGCAAGTTGGACGCCCTTTACGGTTTTTTTTACACTGAGAACCGCATCATCGGAGGCTTCGACCATCGGCCCGATATCTTTGTACGGGAACCAGACCTCCCGCCAAGAATCGCCCGAAGAAGGGGCAAGAAATCCGTGGTCATTCTGATTAAAGAACCGCCCTGCCTGCAGTTCTGCATATTGACCTTTTGTGTCCGTAAGCAGGTCTTCCCAGATACCGCCCTGACGCGAAAGCGCCCAGAGCCAGAGCTTACGCCCGGGCGCAGCACCGTACCTTGCATAGTGGCCGGCACCAAACTGGTCTTCATGCCAGTAGCAGCCGAAAAAATCCTCATACTCGCCAACAGTAAAATAGCTCTTATGACTGCCGAAGCGGTTATTTTTATACCATGACAGGTCCCGGCCGTCTTCCGAGATCGGCCAGGGTTTCAAAGGCACCTTGAAATCGTGTGCGATATGCTCAGTGCCCGGAAAGATGACCTGCATATCCTCAGAAACCTTTGCTGCCGAATTCGTCCAGCTATAGTATGACTGGTCCAAAGATGAGGGATTGTAGTAAAAAGCGTTCGTTTCGAAGTAGGCCTTATCTGCGGGCAGACGGATCTCGATGCTCCAGCGTGACCGGCTGGGCAGGTCCATGGTTCCCACGAAACAGCTTACACTGCCGTCCGGATTCTTTCTGGCAGTATAATCGACAGGCGTTGACGTACTCGGCGCGTGCCCGACCAGGCCGAAATTGAACTCGATACCGCCCGAAGTCCAAGGCCCTCTCAGAGCGATCTCGCGGAATTTCACAACGTCATTGGCATAAATGAAATCACGTCCGGTCGCCTTCTCTAAAGCACCCCATACTTTTCCGCCGATCTCCGGCATTACGGTTACTTTGACATAGGGGTTTTCAAGTGAAACGACCGCCCAATCCCTCCGGACAGGCTCTGCGGTGAACTCGTCGAAAAAGGTATAAGGATACAGCTTTAAGTGCTTGCCTTGTTCATCTCCGCGGACAAAGATCGGAACCGGATCCTCGCCGCCGAACGGATACGTTTTGATGGCTGTATTCTTTTCGCTGATCTCGGCCGCGCCCGCAGTCGCCGCAATAACAATGACAAGCAATACCAGACATGCGTTTTTCATGTTCACACCTTCCGATCCAAACCCCGATCAAGTTCACGCTACACCTGTGATTACAATTAAAAGCCAAGAAGGGCCAATAATCAACCACTTCTTTTTAAAGGTATGGCGAAGGAATATCTAGAACCGGCATTGCGCGTTTGACAGCAGCATCGCTGATTTAACGCACTGATGATCACAGTCAACCGATTTGCAATGGCTCCCTCGGCTCGCTGAAAACTGATGGTCAAATAACAGTTCGCTTGATCCCCGAACGGATTAAGGTCGCAAAAAATCGGCAGACGCAAATTATTGAAAGGAAAAATAGAAGTATAAAACTGGGCCGGGCTGGATTCGAACCAGCGAAGGCTCTCGCCAATGGGTTTACAGCCCACCCCCTTTAGCGCGCAAGACATTGTTAAAGCGGAACTTACAACTTTTCAGAAAAGCAAATATGGGCACTGCTTACAGTCGATTCGATGCAATAAGACCTGCGTAAAACTGCAAACGCGAATGGGTTCCTGCCCATTCGCGTTATGGGAAATACTGCCCGATCATATACGCGAAACCATAATGACTTTGATCGAGCCATATATTAAAGAAGAGTAAGGCATTTAATTTTCGTCACCGCCAAGTCGGCCAAGGAAATAGGATGACTTTGTCGGAAATTGGACATCCCGCACCGGGCGGGATATATTATTAACTCAATCGCCACACTTATACTCCGGCGTTTACAGATGAGAATTTTGCTGATATTTCACAAAAGTAGTCATATTGGACTATTTCTGCAAAATTGCGTTATTTGCTCGGGTAATCTCTGCAAAATCTATGGTTTGTGGTCATTTTAGACGATAACACTTAAAAGAACTTGACAAACTACCCGCAGTTATTATTATGTGAGGAGAGTTTGTTGACTTAGAATAGTATCCTTATGAAAGAAATGACCAAAAAAATCATTGATATTGCAAACCAAAAGGGGCGGATAACTTCCGCTGACCTTGTGGACATAGGTGCGAGCCGAACAAGCCTGGCTTATCTGGCAAGTCGTGGTATTTTGCGAAGAATAGCAAGAGGAATTTATGTGCCTGCTGGTCGCATTGCCGACAATGAAACATTTCAATCGGTTTCTTTGGCTATACCGCATGGTGTTATTTGTCTGCTTTCAGCTTTGCAATTTCATGAAATAACGACCCAAATGCCTGTGGAGGTGTGGATAGCTATAAAGCGAAACCAAACCGTCCCAAAATATAAAGACAATCCACTTCGCATTGTTTATGTCAGTGAGACACATTTCGCCTGCGGGATTGAAGAGCATCAAATGCAAGGTGTAACGGTACGAGTCTATTCTCCAGCCAAGACAGTTGTGGACTGCTTCAAATTCCGCAATAAGATCGGCATTGATGTTGCCCGTGAAGCACTGAAAGAGTCTCTGGCTCAAGGCAAAGCGAACGTCGATGAAATCTACCGCTACGCCAAAATCTGTCGCATGCTCAATGTAATGCGGCCCTATTTGGAGATTGTACGATGAACGGAATCACACAATCTGTCCACCAAAAGCTTCTAAATATTCGTGACAAGACGGGCGAACAGTTCAATCACCTGTTAATACGTTATGGGCTGGAACGGCTATTGTATCGAATAGTCGCCTCAAAAAATGATGGAATGTTTGTCCTCAAGGGAGCTATGCTTTTTGCGCTTTGGCGAAATGTTCCGGGCAGGCCAACCAGAGATGTCGATCTGCTTGGATTCGGCGAACTGGATCATGAACGATTGAAAAAAGTATTCACCGACGCCTGCATGGCCGAAGTGGTCGATGACGGACTTCGATTTGACCCCAAGTCAATCGTTACCGATGACATTCGGGATGATCAGGATTATCACGGTGTTCGGGTTCGATTGATTGGGTATCTTGGCAATGCCCGAATTGCACTTCAGATTGATGTAGGCTTTGGGGATGCTATAAAGCCCGCTCCGGCAATCATTGATTATCCAACCATACTTGATTTTCCGGCTCCTCGCATTCGTGCCTATCATCCCGCCACGGTAGTTGCCGAAAAGTTTAACGCCATGATTGTGCTGGGCTTGATGAACAGCCGTCTAAAGGATTTCTATGATGTATATATCATCCTTCATCACATGGGTATTGATGAGACCCAACTTGCCGATGCGATTCAATCCACCTTCCAGAGACGAAAGACCCCGATACCAACGGAGTTGCCTTTGGTGTTCACGGACGATTTCATCAATGACGGCAACAAAGAAATACAGTGGAAAGCTTTTCTGAAACGAAGTTTGCTTACCGACTGTGAGCTGTCATTCAGCCAGATCGTTGGCAGCATACAACAGCAATTATGGCCGATTGTTCTGCAATTGCAGAACAAGAAAGAATAATTATAAAGAGGCTCCATGTTCATTTTGCACTGCACAAAAAAGGCACAGGATCGCCTGAAGGTTAAACCGGCTGATGCCTTGTCCGAGCCAACTACCCGCTTCGGGAACTGGTATTGTAATGAATTCACCGCATCCAGACGCAAGTATATGATCTTTGTAAATGAACGCACATTGCTTCCAATTGTGATTTCAGTTAAGGGATTGAAGACAAGCAGGGATATTCTTGAACTTTTCAAGCAACGGCTGTTCAAAGCATTTCTTCTTCTCCAGTTGCCGGAAGAAAGATTTATGCCAGAGCTTATGGAGATGGATGAAGTAGTATTCGCAAAAACGTCTAACCGAAGCATTATTGGTTCAATGAACGATATTATAGCACAGACAAAATTCTCATCTGATTACCATGGCATTGATGTGGATAGTCCGGCGATGTTTGAGACCCTTTCGCAAATACCATTGAAAGCCAATGGCTACAAGCGTTCAACTGAATTGGTGGCTGAATTGCTTCGACCTTAAAGGCTTATACGCATGATTCCTTTCCGGCCTGATATGCTTTTTCGAGTGCCTCTTTGATGCTCCAGACTGCGTGTTCATGAAAATCGTGGGTGTCCCAGTTGCGGGTTTCAAGCGGATAACATACGATAAGTTTCGCACATTTTTGAAGTTAACAACCACGGGTTAACACCCGTAGAATTGCGGCGGAATATTAAAGACTTCAACTATACGTAAAGTTTAATTGGCGCCAACCTGAGATACTATTGTCGCTGAACAGACTTCAGGTACCGCTAGATTATTAGGTTTCGGCAAATAACCTGTTATGAACAATACATGAATTACAAATGCACTTTTTTGAGGGGCTTGAGCAGGTGTTGAGACTAAACCCCATTTAGCGAACAATTCATTTGCGCATTCCTCTACCTGCGACAAGCATCTCCAGGCTTTTCAGTAGCACTCGCTGGCGCCCGTATTTCCACGGTTTCACATCTTGTCACGTGTAAAACTCTTGAAAAAGAATGCAGCTTTTGTTAAAATATATTCTAATTATTCTTTAGTGAGGGCTGATGAAATGCTGTTTTCAAAAACTAAGTTGCTGCAATCGGTGTGCGCTGTCCTGGTAGCCGTTTGCGGATTCTGCAAAGCTGACATAGTCGAATACACTGGATCCCTGAGCACGCCTGGTGGCATCGAAACCTTAGGTTCTTGGGATTCAGCTACAATGGACTGGACCGTCACTCGCGATTCGAGTGACTCGGGCATTGCTGGCTGGTGGAAGTATGAATACACCTTCAATATAACTGTTCAAAATGAAGGTCAAAGCGCTATCAGCCATCTTACCCTTGAAAGATCGGTAGAGTCCTCTGGCATAGACTTTGCAGACTTTCAATACTGGGTCGACGGAGAGGCAGTGGGTAATATAACCACCGAATTCGTCGACTACAATGCAACCAGCAACACTGACGGGGTGGGTCCGGCGGCCATAAAGTTTGAAACCGACGACTCGGACATTTCAGATTTGGGACATGAGTTCAGGCTGAGCTTTTACAGTCGCCGAAACCCGGTTTGGGGTGACTTTTATGCAAAGAACGGAAAGTATTCCGGCCAAGGTCAGGATGCCTTATTTAACTCGGCCTGGAACATTAGTATGACGGATGAGGGCCTTATTGATTACGACCCTATAACGCCCCCTAGCAGTGGAAGCTTGAATTCTCATATCTTAGTTCCAGACACGACTGTCATTCCCGAACCAACCAGCCTTATGCTCGCAGCGTTCGGAATGGGTCTTATGAGACTCAGACGTAGGTCCTAGACGATTTGATCGAGAAGGCTTTATTCGTTGCTGTGGTTATGACCATGTCCTTAAAAACTGGACAATAGATTAAGAGGGAGTTGTCTTAGATTCTTGGCACGCGTCTGAAATTCGTACGGCCGTTTGTAAATATCACGCGGACTCTTGACTCCCCGTGATTTCAGCATCACAATAGAACCCCGTATTTGCACTGTTTTTTATCCGCCAAACTCTGATTTTAAGTGCAAATCCTTTGTCAAGCACCCCCATCTTGCTATAATTATCACCAAATACAATTCCGCTCCGCAATATCCCCGCCGGGTAGATCAACCTCTCGTATCAGCTTGGTGGGGATATTCTACTTGGCTCTATTATCCATCTAACCGCATTTAAATGTCTATTTATTAAGCTATGCGCCAATAGTGCCGAAATAGAATGAGGGCTTCGACCTGAATCGAAGCCCTCCACTACAAGCATCGCCGGGGATGTGGCTGGGCTCGGTTGAACCTCAGAAAGGCCGACCCAACCTGGCGATGCAATATCAGAATGTATTAGTTGTCTACTTGTACGAACTGCACAGGCAACTCCACTCACTTCTCTGCCTTTGCTGTCATAACTTGTAAAACCATCGGTACCACTTAACGAATTGATCTATGCCTTCCTGTATCGGCGTGTTTGGTCGGTACCCCAGATTCTGAACGAGATCATCAACGTTCGCCCAGGTTGCTGGAACATCGCCTGGCTGTATCGGCAGCATGTTCTTTTCCGCCTTTGTGCCTAATGCCTTTTCGATGGCTTCTATGAAATCCATAAGCTGCACTGGGGAGCTGTTGCCTATGTTGTACACTTTGTAAGGTGCTCGCGATGTGGAGGGATCGGGGTTGCTGCCTGACCAGTCAGGATTGCCGGCCGGCGGATTGTCGATCACGCGGGTAACGCCTTCGACGATGTCATCGATGTAGGTGAAATCGCGTTTCATATTGCCATGGTTGAACACGTCGATGGGCCTGCCTTCGAGTATCGCCTTGGTGAACAGAAACAGTGCCATATCGGGTCGACCCCACGGACCGTAGACGGTGAAGAACCGCAGACCGGTTGTGGGCAGGCCGAAAAGATGGCTGTACGTGTGAGCCATGAGTTCGTTCGACTTCTTGCTGGCAGCGTACAGACTGACGGGGTGATCGATATTGTCGCTGGTCGAAAACGGCATCTGTTCGTTAAGGCCGTAGACGCTTGAGCTGCTCGCATACGCCAGGTGCTCGATTTCGTTGTGTCTGCAAGCTTCGAGAATATTTACAAAGCCGACAATGTTGGAATCAACATACGCATGGGGGTTCTCCAGGCTGTACCGAACACCCGCCTGGGCGGCCAGGTTGCAAACACGGTCGAACTTTTGCTCGGAAAAGAGCCTTTCCAGGCTGGTCCGATCTTCGAGATTAAGCTGAATGAAGCTGTAGTTCGAAAAGGTAGAGCTGGTGACGAGCTTGTTGTACTCAATTTCGTCCGCCGCGATACCAGTCTCCACCAGCCTGCCGTACTTTAGCCGGACATCATAGTAATCGTTTATGCTGTCGAGCCCGACGACCTCGTCACCACGAGCGATGAGCTTTTTAGCAAGATTATAACCGATAAAACCAGCGGTTCCAGTGATCAGTATCTTCATGAAACTTTGTTCTCCTCGACGGAAATCTCAATGTATTCTTCGCAAGGATCTATTTCCTGCTGTTTTTGTTTGTCAGAAATCATCTTAATACCTCTATATAGCAGTACTGCCAACCCCACTCCCACACAGTCGGCCAGCCAGTCGCCCGCTGATGTAGTTCGGCCAAACATCGGCTGTGTAAGCTCATCAAATGCTCCCCACGAAGCTACTGTACATGCCACGGTCGTTAAAAATAGCCGATGCCGTCCCTCAAATGACCACAGAACGGACAGCGTGATGATAAAATAGGCTCCGGCATGCAGCAGCTTGTCAAAACCGAATGTACCAAGGTCGACGGACATTCTATCCTGCGGAATATGAGTAACCACAAACATGCCCAGGATAACGGCTATGCTTAGAGTGAGTCTAATCGGGTGGAATTTCATTAACGTTGATACGGCTTCGAAATTAGTGTGTGTTCTTGAAGTAATCAATGGTTGCCAACAGGCCCGAATCAAAATCGCAATCGGGCGTAAACCCAGCCTGGACGATTTGGTCGATGCAAGCCTGGGAATGCTTCACATCGCCTGGGCGTTCAGGGGCATAGTGTATCTCGGATTTTGAGCCGGTCAGCCGAATGATCCGCTCGGCGAGATCATTTATCGAGAGGCGTTTGCCATATGCCACGTTGTAAACGCCTCGGCAGTTTTCATTGGCAGCGGCGTATATGTTGGCAGCGACTATGTCCTTGACGTATATAAAATCACGAGTCTGAGTGCCGTCGCCAAAGATTGTGATCGGTTCGTTAGCAAGTGCCTTGCTGATAAAGATCGGCACAGCAGCAGCAGCATATGCACTGTTGGGGTCCTGTCGCGGTCCGAACACGTTGAAATATCGCAGACAGCAAGTTTCCAGCCGCCCTTCTTCGGCAAACATCCGGCAGTAGTATTCGCCGTCCAGCTTGGTTATAGCATACGGGCTCTTTGGCTCGGGCAGCATATTTTCCAGTTTGGGGACGGTGGGGTTATCGCCGTAGATAGCGGCCGAACTGGAGAAAACGAGCTTTTTTACATCAGCCGCCGCAGATTCTTTAAGTACATTGAGCAGGCCATGGACGTTTATGTCCACGCACTCACTGGGCTGCTGCATCGATTCTGGCACGCTGACCATCGCCGCCAGATGAAAGACGTAATCCGCCCCCGCAACCGCTCTTTTCACAGCCGCACGATCGGTAATCGACCCTTCAATAAACTCCACGTCACGCCCTTCAAGATTCCGCCGATAGCCAGATCGCAGATTGTCCAAAACGGTTATCTCAGCTTTGCCGGCAAAATGCTCGACGATATGGCTGGCAATAAACCCAGCCCCACCGGTGATTAGAACTTTCATAGGAAACCTTTTTTCAGTTTATGCTCTCATTCTCAGGCTGTCTGTTTCCTGCTGGACACCCTGGGGAAATACAGAAACTCGCCCGATGCTATGATATTCGATCCCCTGCTTTGCCACAAAGGGAGGCTCATAGAGGTTTCGCCCATCAAAGATCACCGCTTTGTTGAGTTTGTCTTTTATGTCATCGAAGGCCGGGCTGCGGAACTCCTGCCAGTCAGTCATGATCACGAGCCCATCGCAGCCGTTGAGTATGTCATAAGCATTCTCACCCATTTCGACCTTGCCATCTATATCGGCCACGGCAGTTTCCATTGCCTCAGGGTCATAAGCTTTGACTTTGATACCTGCAGCGATAAATTTATTGACACATCTCAATGCTGGTGATTCGCGGACATCGTCGGTTCGGGCCTTGAACGCCAAACCCCAGGCTGCCAGGGTAGTTTCAGGTCGATTCTTATAATACTCAATAACACGTTCAGCAAACCGATCCTGCTGCTTATAGTTCGCAGCTTGAACAGCTTTGGCCAAAGTCATTTCGCAACCGCAGCCATCACCCATAAAAGATAAGGCCCGCACGTCCTTAGGAAAACAGCTTCCGCCATACCCTAGCCCTGCAAACAGGAAAGATGAACCTATTCGGCCATCACTGCCAATTCCGTGGCGAACCATTTCAATATCTGCGCCAAGCTCATCGCACAAACCGCTTAACTCATTCATGAAAGTAATTCTGGTAGCCAGCATGGCATTTGCGGCATATTTCGCCATCTCCGCACTTGCTGGATCCATGAAAATCATCCTGCTCTTTTTACGCATGAAGGGTGCGTAGAGCTGTTTCATGATCTCCATTACTGCTGGGTTTGTCGTCCCTATGATGACCCGATCAGGCTTTAAGAAATCGTCCACCGCCGAACCTTCTTTCAGAAATTCGGGGTTCGAGACGTAATCGAATGGATGTTCGGTATAACTCGAAATAATATCGCTTACCTTTTTGTGTGTGCCGACAGGAACAGTACTCTTGGTCACGACAATTCGGTAGCCATCCATACAGCGAGCAACATCCTTCGCAACCGCCAGAACAGCCGATATGTCAGCTGATCCATCGTCCGCACTGGGCGTCCCAACTCCAATGAACACAAGCAGCGATTTGGCAACGCCTTCCGAAAGATCGGTCGTGAAGATGAGCCTTCCTGCCTCAACATTCTTTTTGACTATCTCGGTAAGCCCCGGCTCATAGATTGGAATCACGCCCTGGTTAAGGTCATCAATCTTTTTCTGATCGTTATCAACACAGACCACATGATTGCCGCCCTCGGCAAGGCATGCAGCTGCAACAAGACCAACATATCCAACACCAACTACCGATACTTTCATGATAAACTCCTCAACTTTTCAGACTTTACGAAATAGTCCCTATATTTTTTTGACTAATGCTTTCACTATTCTCTCTGCAGCTTTGCCGTCCCACAGAGGCGGTACTTGCGGCTTGCGGAATTGTCCTGATTTCACCACTGAATAAGCTTGCAGAATTGATTCCGTGCTAGTGCCGACTATTTGGTTAGAGCCGATTTCGGCTGTGATGGGTCGCTCGGTATTCTCACGAAGCGTTATGCAAGGAATTTGGAGCACAGTAGTTTCCTCCTGGATGCCGCCCGAATCGGTAAGGACTATTTTGGCGGAAGAGGTTAGCTTCAAGAAATCCAGATAACCCACAGGTTCGAGAAGATGCAAGTTGGTCATATCTTCGATTCGACTGCCGAGTTCAGTACCCGCGATATTGTTCCTTGTACGCGGATGCATTGGGAAGATAATTGGCAAGTCCTTCTGAATAACTTCTAACGCATCCAAAATACGGCTGAACACTACCGGATCATCCACATTGCTCGGACGATGCATAGTCAAAACTGCATAGCCATCGCCATTGACACCGAATCTGGACTCAAGATCGGCAAGCATATTTGACTTTTGAGCCTTTTCCAGATTCTTCAGCAGTGTGTCGATCATAACATGGCCGACCATATGAATACGGTCGTCTTCCACTCCCTCTGCCAGTAAATTGTCAACGCCGCTCTGCTCTGTACAGAACAACAGATCTGAAATCGAATCTGTCAAAATACGGTTGATCTCCTCGGGCATAGAGCGGTCGCCGCTGCGAAGGCCGGCCTCGACATGGATCAGCTTTATGCCCAGCTTCACTGCTACCAGGCCGCAGGCTATCGTACTGTTAACATCCCCCACAACCAGAACTACATCTGGCTTATGCTCCAGACAGACAGGCTCAAACGCCTTCATTATTTCTGCAGTTTGTACAGCATGAGAAGCGGAACCAATTCCAAGGTTCATATCCGGCTCCGGGATCCCCAACTGGCGGAAGAATAAATCACTCATTTTTTCATCGTAGTGCTGACCGGTATGAACAAGTAGAGGTTCAATTTGTCCGTTCTTATTATAAGCCTCCATCAGAGGGGCTATTTTCATAAAATTCGGTCTGGCACCAACTACATTGATTATTTTCAAGAAGGATCTCCTTTCAAAAAAAAGACAGAATCAAACCAGTCTTTATCTTCTGAATTTCCGAGCTTTTTCAGAAGTTTTTCACGGTCTGCTGATTTCACATAATCAGCCACCAGTTCACGCATTGTGAAGAACGAATAATTGTGGCACAACCAGTTCAGCTTTGGCATGGTCGATCTCAAATTGACATAGCTCTTAAACCGCCGCACCAAACCCAGCGGTAGACGGGGATGATCCGGATCGACTTCACGCGGATGCACATAGATAATCAGCGGCTGCCCCTGCTTGTGCAACTGTTTTATTCCCCATCGGATCAATCCCTGCGGGGCCAACCGCAGATAGCCACCGCCAAAGATGCTAAACCGCTTATCAAATAGCTCTACCATCGACATCGGAACCTCCGGTAGAGGTCCGGACTCAGTTGTTATAAAGTGTAAACCTAAAGGAGCATCCAATAAACCACCATGCCCACGAGAAGCTGGAAAAACGCTGGTATCATATTCATAGCCCACATTCTTGATCACATCAAAAGCCCATGAAGCCTTTTCTGTAATACCAAATCCTGGTGCCCGAAATCCTTGGACAGGCTGTCCAACGATACCTTCCAGGATCAACTTTGCCTTACGTATATCCTCCCTAAAAGCCTGCCGTCCTGCTTTATAGGCAAGAATATGGCCATAACCATGACTGGCAATCTCATGGCCCTCATCGGCACAACGCCTAACCAGCTGCGGCATCCGCTCTGCCATCCAGCCCAGCCAGAAAAAGGTGGCCTTTGTACCAGTCTCTGCCAACATCTCGAGGATCTTCATCATACTTGCTTGTGCCCGTAAAGGCAGATCAGACCAAGTACGAATCTCTGGCGTGACTGAAGAGTCGAGTATATGAAACCAGTCCTCGACATCAATCGAGATCACATTTTTAATGTTAGCATTCAGAAGAAACTCCTCCCCGCTTTAATAAAGGCCTTCCTATCTTCTGCTGTCGGGAATGAAAAATAAGTCGCGTCTTCTTCACGATTAGGTTTACGCTGAACTGTGCCGGCCTTAATCTGTTCTATGGCCTCAACAAGTGCCCTCGCACCCTCAGCCTTGGTTTTGGTCACCAGGGAATCCCAGGTGTCATTAGGATCAATTGCAACCTTCTTCTGTACCAGAATTTCTCCATCGTCCAGCTTAGCCATTAAATCATGGACACTGGTAGCGGTTTCAGTTTCTCCGTTACGCAGCACCCAGAAAGCAGGCATCAGCCCGCGATATTTCGGCAATGGCGCGCCATGGACATTAATACAGCCCATGGGTATGCGCTCCCTGATCTTTTTACCGATGATCTGCGGGCAGCTGATGGATATGAGCAGATCTGGCCTGTACTTGTCCAGGATATACTGGAACTGCTGCTCCCGGACTTTAGGCACATGATAATATGGTATATCAAAACCATCGGCCACCTGCTTTATGGAATGAAACGGCCCTTCAGATGACGGCTTGGCGAACCTACCCTTGAGCTTGGCTATAATCAAACGACAGGCCATGATCCAGGTGCCCCTGATACCAAACAACTGAAAATGTTTGAGAAAGCCCTTTACCGCCCCTCCATGCGTACTCATGGCCGGTGATGCCACGATACAGACCACTTCATCGGGAAAGGCCCGGCACACCGTGGCAAAGGATTGCGGCAGATACAGATTTTCTTCTTGGGTGAGAATAATGATTTTCATATTATTTACCCATACCAACTAAACACTCTATTGTATTCAGATAGTCTTTAGCAAGCTTATCCCTATTAAAATTTTTGAGAACATAGCTATATCCTGACTGACCATATTGTGTTTTCCTATTAGGATCTTCATATAGCAGAATTAACGCATCAGCAAGCTCTACATAATTCTCTGGTTCGATACAAATACCAGCTTTAGCCTCATTAAGTAATTTAGCAGCAAACCCTTCTACCCCCAACACAATAGGTTTTGCCATAGCGGCAGCTTCAAATATTTTTGATGGAATAACAGTTTTAAACAAATCTTTTTTTTGTAGATGGGCCAAACATACATCGGAACTTGCAATGAATTTAGGCATTTCTATTTTTGGTCGCCGCCCAGTAAACACAATATTCGATAGTTTTAGTTTTTCTGATTCAGCTTGTAATTCTTGACGCACAGCACCATCGCCAACCACCAAAAAAACTAGCTCACTATACCCTTTTTGTGACAATAGCTTAGCAGCATCCACAATTACTTTCAAGCCAGAACACATGCCAACAGTACCAATAAACGAACAAATAAATTTATCCTTTATTCCGATGCTCTCTAGCAACTGAGAATCGGGATCTGAAGGTTTAAAAAAGTTTAAGTCAGCCCCATTTGACACTATAACTATCTTCTTTGAAGACACATTTCTTTCTAATAGTTTCTGTCGATACCCTTCTCCCACTGTAACGATAATATCGGAAGCTTTATACATCTTTATCTCAAGCCACTCAAAAAGCCTCAACAAGTTCCTATTCTTTATTGCTCCGATCGCAACAACCGTCTCCGGCCAAATATCTCTAATTTCCAAAATGAATGGTACTCGACGCAATCTTTTCAGCCAAACACCAGCCCATCCACAGAAAAACTGTGGACTGGTGGCAATAATCACATCAGGCTTTTTGACAAATAAACCCCAAAAGATCGCACTGAGCATATATGTTAGATAGTTGAGAGTTCGCCGTAGCGTACCTTTATTGGCTGCCATATAGCTCCAGACACGAATTACATTAATGCCATCAATTAGCTCAGTTTGCCGGAACTTATTCTTATATCCCTCATAGACTATGCCATTGGGGACATTAGGAGCGCAGGTCAATACCGTCACATCATGACCAGCGGCTACCCAGCGTTTTGTCATTTCATAAACACGAGAGGCTGGGGCATTACTTTCGGGTGGAAAGTAGTGAGTCAGAAACAATATCCTTTTACTATTATTTTTGCTCATATATTCCCCTTAATCCATATTCATCAGGCTGTATGCCAATCTAATATCCGAACCTTCCGATGTCATACAGATAACATTCGACTTCAGTTTAATACCAAACCTTGGACAATAATGTGAATTCACTATCGACACTACACTTTGTTTGCTCATATTGATTAGAAACTGCCCTGCAGGGTAACTCACAATAATTTCATGATCATTGAACGATACAATTTCACATTCCGAATGTAAATGCATATGAGAAATAGAATGCACTGGTCGTTTTGAGGTGATTCTATCACAGATTTTTAATCTACCAGATTCATGCCAGTGAACTGCCCTGTGATGAATCGGCCCTCCTGGTACCCGTTCATAGCCGCTATGGTTCCCGCTGAGAACAAACCCATTCTCGTCGGCTTGAAATTTAATATCACGAGGATAACCACGTCTGGCAACGCGAAACGCCCCCCAACACTCACACTGGTCCAGTCCATTAATTTCAACTGTGTTATGTGCAGCGGTTGAACGGCAATACCGCCGCTCATCAGATTCGACATAGTCGTACACTCCACTGTCGATAATGACCCGTTGACCACCTAAGGACAATTCAAAATTGAATATATCCGCATGTGCATGACCGGGGATATAATCAGGCCCGATGTTTCCCGCATCACAGATCACATAATTGTCATCCTTATCGCGCCACCCGTAGTACCCTGCATTCGGCAGTTCAAAGTTGCCACATTGTTCCTGCGAAAAGTCTCGATCAAGCAGCTTGCCACAGTATTCAATCAACTGATCTGGTTCGTTGTAAATTCCCAATGCACTATCATTTAAAAGAGCAATCTGCCCATCAGGATGACATATTTTTTTCAAGGCATCTACCATACGCTCCAGTGGCTCTTCTACCAGCTCAGTAATTAGTCGATTTTTCGTCGCTGCCAATATTGCCAGCAGATACACCATTCGACTGTGATACATGGGAGACAATTCAAAATGCATCCCATCCGGCAGGATCTGCTCAGGTATTTGCTCATGCAGGATGCCCAGGCCACAATCAAGCCATTTCTTTGCCGACTGTCCCTCAAAACAGCTACCCACAAATACTAGAGCTGCAGCGTTTTCAAAGTAGTGGTTACCCAGGAGATGCACTTCTAAGTGTTTGATCAACCACTGGCACTGTAAAAAAAAACTTTTCCATAGTCGCTCAGTAAATTCACCATCGCTTTCAATGTCCACCCTATGTTTTGAAAAGAAAACACCACACCAATTCATCAATCTCAGTGAAACTGGATACGGTTCCCAACCGACTTGCCCTCGGGCGAGCTTATGACTATCGATCCAATCGCTGACGACTGCCTTTGCATCCTCATACTCCAGAGCCCAAAGCCACTCAAAGTAGTGCAGATTATATTGCCATAGTTTAGGCAGATACTCGCAGTTCCACTCAGGCATCCAACCGATGTTGTGTGTGCAGTTAACGAATGAAAATTTACCATTTAAAAGATGCTCAGTCTTATTGTCCTGCATTCCAGGAGGCAAAATTTCAATGCTTGCTGGCCACCGGCAACCATCGCATTCCGGAACTGATTGCTTGCAAAAATGTTCCGTATTCTCAAACTTACCTCGTAATCTATTCCAAATTTGGCCGTACACCTGCTCAGACTTAAGGTGTTTAACTGTATGATAAAGTCTCGATAACTTGTACACGACTTATAGCTCAACTGTTTTTCGTTCTCGAGCAGATTCTACCGCTGCAAAACTAGCCCTTGTGATATTCTCAAGCCAACAATATTCGATCATTGGCTCCCCGCCCTCTTTAACCCGCTGGATAAAACCGGCAATCTCAGCGGCATGCCCCTTGTCCTGACGCGTAGTTTTGAACTTCTTAAAACCCTTGAAGCCATAACCAGTGGTTTTACGGAAGTTATCAAGTCTTAGTACCCGACCATCGCTAAAGACTTCCAACGTTTCTTTCGGATAGCTCTTAGCACCATTAGCAAAATAATTAACGGTACCGACCGAGCCATCTTCGAACCCCAAAATAATCGACATTTTATCTTCGCGAATAGCCGGGCCATCACCCACCATCATCGCCGAGACTGACCGGATCGGACTCTCAGCAATATAACTGAGCAGATCCATAAAGTGACAGCCTTCGCCAATAATGCGGCCACCGCCGCGTTTTGGGTCCTGTATCCAGATGTCAGCAGGAATGTCACCTGCATTAACGGTCATATTCATGGTCAGGGGACCACCACGACCGACAAGCAATTCCTTGATCTTCATTGTATGAGGGCTGTAGCGACGATTGAACCCGACCATGACCTGCCGGTCGGGGCATTTTGCAACCGCATCAGCGATGTCTGGCATATCTTCTGGATATATGCAAAGCGGTTTTTCGACAAAGACATGTTTTCCTGCCGCCAGAGCCTCAGTCACAAATTTAGCATGAGTGTGGTGGCCGGTAACAATAAACACCGTATCCACTTCCCCATCTGCCAAAACCCGTTCATAATCAGTCAAGGCATTTTCAATCTCGAATTTCTTCGCCGCATGTTGTACAGCTGGAGGGTTGCTTTTGCCGCAGATATATTTCAACCTGGCATCGGTCTTCTTGAGACATGGCAAGATAGTACTTACTGAGAAATTACCGGCACCGATCACGCCCACAATACCGCTGCCAGCCTTTTTTGATGCAGGCGCAGTAACCTGCACTTTTGTACTCTGCTCAACCTGCTGGGGATACTCAAGTATAACCCCCAGAGCCGAAGGGTCATTCTGAATTTTGTCATATGCACTGAGAGCATCATCCAGCTTGTAATTATGGGTGATAAGCGGATCGACATTCAAACCGCCTGAGGCCATCGCACCAAGTACTGCCTGAAAGTTTCGCCCTTCGGTCCAGCGAACGAACCCCAGCGGATAATCCTGCCCCATCTGCTCATAATTTTCATCATAACGACCCGGACCATAGCTGGCGGATACTTGGAAGGTGATTTCCTTCTTAAAGAAGTCATCACGCCGCAGGTTCAAGCCTACTACCCCAACAAGCACAATCCGGCCACGCTTACGGCAGCTCTCAGCGGCTTGGTGCATGATCTCATCCGTCTTTGCAGCAGCAGTAATAATTACAGCATCAACTCCCTGCTCCCCTGTCCAGCCGTTAGCCGCAGCGATCGGATCGGCCCCCTTGGACAGATCCACTGTCTTCGCGCCGAACTTCTCAGCCATTGCCAGCCGCTGGCTATTGAAGTCAACGCCAAGCACATCACAACCGCTCGCCCTCAGCAACTGCGTGGTGATGATACCGATCAGGCCCATGCCAAAAACCATAACCCTTTCGCCCAGAGTCGGCTGGACAAGCCTGATCCCTTGCAAGGCGATGCTGCTGAGCACAGTAAAAGCCGCCTGCTCGTCTGTAACGCCATCCGGAATCTTTGCGACAAGATTCCTAGGAACACAGACGACCTCCGCATGATTCCCGTTGCTAATAACCCTGTCGCCTGGCTGCAGATCTGTTACTCCAGATCCAACCTCCAGCACAACCCCGGCATTGCAGTAACCAAGCGGCATAGGCTCATCGAGTTTGCGAAAGACTGCCTCCAGTGTCGGCATCAAACCATCGGTTTTCATCTTGTCCAGTACCTGCTTGACCTTGTCCGGCTGCTGCCGGGCTTTTTGGATAAGATTGGCTTGAGAAAACTCGACCAACATCCGTTCAGTGCCCGCGGAGATCAACGATGCCCGGGTCTGAATCAGAACTTGCCCAGCACCCACTTGGGGGCAGGGCACCTCTGCTATTTCCATTTGACCAGTTTTTAAGTGTTGTAAAATTTGTCTCATCACGAACCAACTCACTATTTAACTATTTCGACTCTGCCTTTACCACATTGCTTTAATATTTGTCATGGTGTATTTAGACCGAACGTCCTTCAAATGCTTTTCGAGGTCCACCATATCGAACCTCTGCCTGTATACTTTGCAAGGATTTCCAAATGCAACGCAGTATGGAGGGATTGATTTGGTCACAACTGAACCAGCTCCAATTACACAGCCCTCACCTATCGTAACTCCCTTCAAAATTGTAACGTTTGCACCGATCCAAACATCATCCTCTATATTAATGCCTGAAACTGTACGTTCATCCCTTACTTCATACATACGTCTACCAATGCAATGAAAGATGTGATCATCACATTCAATTACGACATTTGGACCGATCATGACATAATTACCTATGTGCAGATTTCTCGCAGATAAATGAAAGTTGGCAGCTATAAAAACATGATCACCTAAATACACTTCCTCAGGACGGATTATGCAGCCATTACGCCCAAATATTACATTCTTGCCAACTTGTGCCATTCTTTGGAAATACAAAGGATACTTAAGCCTTGTCAGCCCGTTTCTCAATATGTTCTTAATGTCCACCTTTAGACACCTCAGCAATTGCATTCATGATTATCCGGCATTGATTTTCTGGGTTATATTTTTTATCAATAATATCGTAACATTCACAGCTTGATACTTTTCTATCAAGCCAACTTTCTACTTTAGCACACAGTTCCTCAAAGTTGCCTTCCTGAAATAAATCACCATTTTTACCAGGCTGAATGGCCTCAACCTCAGGCTTCTGCCTGTCTAAATTGTCATGCGTTATTACCGGCTTTCCATAAGCCAGTGCATGCATAGCAGTTAAACCTACACTGCCGGGTGAAATACACAAGTCAGACATCATTATCAGAGGGGCCAATTCACTTTCTTCGTGGCATTCACCATAGAAACACACATTCTCTTTAAGATCGTATTCCAGTGTTACTCGTTCTAACTGGCCGCGCTCAGGACCATCGCCAATGAAAAGTATATTGATTTCGCTCCCGCTATTCTTCAGTAGTTTAGCTACCTGAAGAAGTAACTTCAGGTTTTTATTTTTAATTAATCTGCCGATAAAAAATATAGTTGGCTGTTCAACACTTTTGGGAAATAGCCTTTTTTTAAGTGCTTCGCATTTTTGCACCCCAACACTTGACCTCAGACTTTTCTGTTTTTCATAGTCAAGTGAATTGTAGACTACATAGATTGACTTAGGGTCAAAACCTTTTTTAATCATAATATTTTTGGCTCGGTCTCCATAAACAAGTACACCATCTGCCAAATCATAAAAATGTTTCCTGACATAACCTTTTAGACCGTTTTCTTCAGATAAAAAACCATGTGTCCACATCAGTGTCCGTTTGCCTGTTATTTTAGCCAAGAAACAACTTACCCAGGTTGATAGATAATAGGCATCGCCAAGATAAATAATTGTATCGTACTTTTTGCTAAACGCTAATTTAACCACACCCCTCTGCCAGAGGAAATGATGCGGCAGCTTCATGTTTTTCACAAATTTCCAACGTAACCCTCCCTTTTCAACTGGCAACTTGGCTATTTCAGAATCAATCGCTTTAACAGAGTTAATCGTATTCTTACTATCTGAGAACAATGTGAATTCTACACCGTAATCTTGCTCACAAAGTCTGCGAAAAATTGGCTCGCGGTAATGTGCTAAAATTTGGTATACAACAGCGACCTTATGCATGTCTTTTATCCTTTGATTTTTTATACTGCTCCGTATATTCTATGGAAACCACAATACCTAAAGCTGCCCAAAACAGAAACTTATTTTGAAATCCACCAATGAATCCGTTGGGTTCAAACATAGAAGTTACTAAAATAGTCAATATGATCGCATAGCAGACAACATCTACCAATGTCCCCGCAGAAAATAAAATCCTCATCAGAAGAATGATAAAGAACGCAACAACCGATACATAGACTAATGGCCCATAATCGATCATTGCCCTTAACACAACATTATGTACCTCATGGTCTTCATAAACTTTATGATACACAACTCTTTTCGACCCATCAATACCCTGTCCCAGCAGCGAAGGAGAAGATATTGCTTCTATCGCCACTCCATATTGTTGCAGCCTACCAGTACTAATATCCTGTCTACCTAATCTTAAATGCTCAACAATAAACGGCCATACACAAATACTTATAATTCCAATTATCGCCATTAATATAAGTAAATATCTCACATTGAAGCATTTAACCGTAATATAACCCAAAGCACTTATGGTAGCCAACAGACCTCCCCTGCTACCGCAGAATAGTTGACTTGCGATAATAGGTGACAATAGAACCAGTCGAGTCAATATCACAAGTAGCCTATGGTTGTAATTAATTGTAAAGAGAAAACTGATTGGAACAAATAAAGCCAGACCTGTGCTCCAGTTTGTACGTGACCCCGCAAAGCCTGTGCTCCAGAAGGATAATAGGACCTCGCGACCAAATTTGGGAGGCTGTATATCAGGCCATCCTATTAAAAAATTAAGCACCGGAAATAAGGCCATGAAACACAGCAATACATACCCGCTTTTAAATACTTTGTTCACACTATTAGGATGTCTTTGATGTAAGTTGAAAAATAGCACAACAGTAAGCCCAGCAAACGCAAAATCTGAAAACTCTCCAAATATTGCACCAGTACTGTTTTTTTCATTGCCAAGAGCAACTGCAAAAGCAGTCGTCACGAAAAACAGAAAAGCAATTATAATTGAATTGGAGAGAACTCTTTTGGGATTAAGGTAGCCCAGAAGCAAGCTGAATATCATTATAGTACTTATTACGCATATCTTGGCAATTCTAAATACAGTATATGACATACCAGGAACCCAATAAACTGGCGAAAAACCGGCATATACAAATAGTAAGATGAAAAGTATACCTATAAGAATTTTGCTATTGTTTTTTTTCATTTCATATATTTATAGACTGTCGCCCTGAAGCTTGACTGTAAATTTTTGTCTGAATAAAAAGCACAGTTTTTACTTTTACGCATTGATAGTATTTAGTTCCCTGTCTTATACTTAACACTTGTGCGAGTATAGTATAAGAGCATACACAGCAACACCGTAGATGCAGTTGTATAGCTGATGCTTAAACCAAAAGCTCCGTATCTGACACATAATCTTGCAGTCCCCATGAGAATCAACGCCATAATTAGGCCTGTAAAAAAGTTTACCCACATTCTGCCTTGACTAGCTAAGACTTTTTTTAGAATGTCACATCCAATTCCTAACGCCGCTGTCAACGCAATAAATACAAGTACATGCCAAGACAATGCATATTTCTCACCAAACAAGCCCATCAGGAACGGAGATAGAGCCGCAATACCTGCAAAAATCATTCCTGCTAAAACAATGTTTATTGTTAATACTTTTCCTATAACTCGTTCGTATCTGGATTTTTCTTTTTCAAACATGTTTGAAAATACAGGCAACAATATCATTCCTGCCGCACTGTGCAATGTTAATATTCCAGCTCGAAATTGATTAGCAGCATCGAAAATTGCCATCTGCTCATAGCCCGCCTCTCTTGTGAGTAATACAGCTGAGGCCCAGAAAGCAATTGACGGAACTATTCCTCCGAGAAAGGCCGGCAGTCCAAAAGAAAAAAGCATTTTGAAGGATTCTCGTTTGTGGATTGGTGCTGGCCTTATACCCTGCACCCTCAATTCTCTAAAGACTAATGCCCCTAAGGCCATCACCTGAACAGCCATCCGAAGTAAAAGCCCTAAAATCACACCCAGACCACCCAAGAGTTGTGCCAGCAATATTATACCCACTAGTCCGGTAATGCCGGAAACAGTATTGGCGAGTGCTATTTTTCCAAATGATTCATAGCCAGCCAAAACACCTTGCAATACACCTTCTAAGGCTACCAGGAATAAGATACACGCAGCGAGTTTAAGCATCGGCGATATGGAAAGATCATTGATAAATTGTGAAGCAATAAATGGACTTAAACCGATAAGAGCCAAGGTAACCAGACTTCCCGCGACAACAACAACCAATAGGGACCAAAAAACAATTCCAGAAATGTGAGATTTAGAGGTATTGCGATACTGCGCAATGAACTTTGTAGTCGTGATCGACATGGAAAAAGACGCAAATATCATGAAAGTACCGATGGTAGACCGTACGATACCAACTCTGCCGTATTCTTCTTGGCCTAAAATTCTTGCTGCTAAAATCAAGCTGACTAGCAAAAAGCCTCGCGATACTACCCGCCCCACTAACGACCAGAAAGCACCGCCAGCAAGTCGAGAGGCAATGTCTGATCGCTCAACTCTTCTAATCACCGGGTGAGCAACTGCAGGACTAAATTTGTAAGCCAACTTTTTCAGGCCGACTTCACGCATATTCGCTATGCCTTATATTCATTGTCATTTTAGAACCATTTTTCAGAACCACGCTTACAATCCTCCGTCTATCTTAGTGGCCAATGATCTTTTGAGATCATACACGACTATCTGGCCATGGTCGAATGTGTTGAAATCTATTTGCTTGAACTGGTTATGAGCAACGGCTATTACCACTGCGTCAAAATCTTTCTGATCTGTCGGCACTTCTTTAAGCTGGATTCCGTATTCTTCTTTTACTTCTTCGGGATCGGCCCAGGGGTCGTGGACGGTTAGTTCGCAGCCGTAGCTTTTCAGCTCTTCGATTACGTCTATCACCCGGCTGTTGCGGATGTCGGGGCAGTTTTCTTTGAATGTAATACCGAGCACGAGGACCTTTGAGCCTTTGATGCGGTGGCCCTTCTGGATCATCAGCTTGACTACTTCGCTGGCGACATGTGAGCCCATGCCGTCATTTATGCGCCGGCCTGCGAGGATTATTTCCGGGTGATAGCCGAGAGACTGTGCCTTGTGAGTAAGGTAGTATGGATCAACCCCAATGCAGTGGCCGCCAACAAGACCTGGGCGGAACGGGAGGAAATTCCACTTGGAACCCGCTGCCTCCAGCACTTCAATTGTATCGATACCCATAAGATTGAAAATCTTGCTAAGTTCATTCACGAATGCGATGTTGATGTCGCGTTGCGAATTTTCGATAACCTTGGCAGCTTCGGCTACTCTGATGCTGCCTGCCAAATGGGTTCCGGCTACGATGATGGTTTTGTAGAGACTATCGACCACTTGGCCTATCTCGGGAGTCGAGCCTGACGTAACCTTCTTGATTTTCGTAACAGTGTGTTCCTTATCACCTGGATTTATGCGCTCAGGGCTGTACCCGCAGAAGAAGTTCGTATTGAATTTCAGGCCGCTGTTGGCTTCGAGAACGGATACGCAGTCTTCTTCCGTGCACCCTGGGTACACCGTACTTTCGTAGATAACGATGTTACCCTTGCTCAGAACCTTGCCTACAGTGGTGCTAGCTTTGATCAATGGGGTGAGATCGGGCTTCTTATATTTGTCAATGGGAGTGGGGACGGTGACGACATAAATATCCGCATCTTTGATGCTTTCCAGATCGGAGCCGTAGGTGAGTTTGTCTGCTGCTTTTAGCTTTTCGGATTCAACCTCGCGTGTGCGGTCGTGGCCATTTTCAAGCTCTTCGATGCGATCTGAGTTAATATCAAAGCCGATTGTTGAAAATATTTTGCCAAATTCTACTGCTAGCGGCAGGCCTACATAACCCAGGCCAATAATTGCAATCTTTGCACTACGATCATCGATTTTCTTTTGCATTGTCTCGTTCATTCCACTTACCACCCTCAGTAGCATTTCAACCTGTTCATTAACTGTCGGTCTCACTGAAACAAATGGTCCGACATACGGAAACATTCTTCAAGCAAGCTTGGCCTGTCTATCACCTAAATCTCTATCACCTGAAAGTGTTTTTGGGCCGTTCTCTTGCATTAGGCGGCCGAAGAGGGTTACTCGGCGGCCGGCGGATTCCAGGCAGCCGTTGGTGTGCAGAACTATATCCAGGCGGAGCGGGCTGTCTGAGCGGCGGTCCTTTATTGGGACCACCATGCTGATCAGGTCGTCTTTTCTTACGTTGTTTGACTTTGAGTGCCAGCTAAGGATTCGTTGGGTGCCGTCACGGCTTGAGAGCGGCATTGAGATGGATGAAAAGTCCATCTGTTCGGCTGCCAGGCATACGCTTTCCCACCATTGATCAAAGGTAGTCGCATTGCGAAAGTGCAATTGAACGTCTTCAAAACCACGGATCTCGGATTTAATTCGCTGAGCTAGGCTGTATTTTTGTCTGAGGCCGGAGATAGTCTCTCGCAATCGGACCGAGCCCACCCATCGGAAGATGAACACTATCATTGCTAAAAGAGCGATAAATAGCACGATAGATGCCAGGCTGCGGGTTGCCATCATAAAACAGCCTAAAGCAGCGACAGCAATGGTCACTGCATATGCGATCATCACCACGTGCCGCTGGTGCAGGCCAAGCTCTTGCAGACGGTGATGGAAGTGCCCCTTGTCAGGTGCGAACATTGATCTTCTCTCCAAAAAACGCCGCAGCATCGCAAAAAACGTGTCAAAAATCGGCACACCCAAAGCAAGTATCGGCAGCGCCAATCCGACCAGTGCCTGGCTTTTTACTGAGCACATCACAGACGCCGTCGCAAGCATATAGCCCAAGAACAGACTGCCGCAGTCACCCATGAACACCCTGGCTGGGTTGAAGTTGAAGAACAAAAAGCCCGTCAGCGAGCCCATCAGGGAGAGCATAATAACGGTCATAACGGCATTGCCAAAAAAGACCGACAGAACCGCTATCACACCGCAAGCTATGGCGGAAATGCCCGCAGCAAGTCCGTCCAGGCCGTCGATCAGATTCACCGCGTTTGTCACACCCACTATCCACACCAGCGTCAACGGCCATGAATATATGCCAAAATCAATAGTAAACAGATCGCGTACTTCGACAACCTCGATCCGAATGCCCACCGCACAGGCGGCAACCGCAGCCAGCACCTGAACGACCAGCTTATACCGGGCACGCAGATTAAATACATCGTCCAGAAGCCCTACCGCAAACATTACCGAGGCCCCTGCCAGCAGCACCGTAACCTGCGGCCAAATCTCGCGGAAGCTTTCACCTATCGCGTTGGGAACCGCAAGAATGCCAACAACCACCGGCATACAAGCGACAAAGATCGCAACCCCTCCAGCACGTGCCACCGGCTTTTTGTGGGCCGACCGAGCGTTGGGCCTGTCAACCACCCCCAGCTTGCGTGCCCAGGCGATCACAAGCGGCGTAATTGCAAGAGAGAGCAGAAAACTCAAAGAGATTGTAAGGATATATGTCTGCATATTCAGTAAATAGTATCGGGCATTATATCAACCTGCCCTGTTTATTAGATGGGTGAGCTTGTATCTTAATTGGTGAGCGTGTATTTCTTCGGTGATTACTGCGGTCATGCCGGACGCTCTGGCTGCTCGCTCACATCCGTTATCCATAGAGTCAACAATCGCAATCAAAGGCAGCGAAGGGATGGCTGAACGAACTTTTATAAGAATATCGCCATCTGGATGTCCATTGATACTCCACCTGGCTACAACCACATCAACATCTATGTCTTTGAGTATCTCCAGTGCCTCTTCGCAGTCATCTGCAAACAACACTCTTGCGGTAAAACCAGCCAGTGCCTTTTCCTTATCTCGGGCACAAATAACGAGAACAGTGTTTGCCCTATCATTGCTTTTGATAAAATCTAACAAACCCAAATTCTCTACTCCTGCGATAGTTGGAGGATCAGTAGGACTGTCTTTCAACAGAAAGATCACCAATCAGCCTTTCGGCAGGCTCATAGCCTGGGCGCAATCTAAGCACAATTCTCGCTTCATGGATAGCTTCAGATTTTTGCTTCAGCTCGGCCAAAAGCCTGGCAAGTCTCAAACGCCAGTACACATTGTCATACTGGTGCTGAAGTGCCTTTCGATAGTATTCCACAGCAAGCTCAATATCACCCGAGTCTCTGTACACACCGCCAAGCGATGCAAAAACCGAGGCCGGTGCATCGGGGCTGGAGGCTTGCTCTTGCAGTAGGAAAACCAGCCGCTGCCGGATGGTGCCGATCTTCTCTTCATCGAAACCGGATTCAGCCACCATGTTGGCTACTCTGGTCAACCGCCAAACTTTATCGCCAGCAAGATCCACCGCAAGGTCGGGCCTTTTTACCTCGTTGATGTATATTTGAGCCACCGAATCGAACATACCGCCGTTTAATTTCACGCTGCGATTGAGTTTTGCCACGGCACCATTCAAGCCGCTGCTGTCAGCCAAGGCTCCGCTGTCATCAAAGTTATCTACCTTTACCAGTTCCAGTATCTCAAGCAGTCCAGCCGTAAAACAGGCAGTGCTGTGATACGGTGCGAGTTCATAACCCTTATCAGCAAGTCGGAGACCGGTCTTTCTATTGCCGAGTATATTATACTCCAGCTGGCCAGCCATGCACCACGAAGGTCCATAGGTAGGACATATCTCGATGAGATCATAGAATTGGTCTACGATCTTTTCGACGGATTGAAGTCCTTTGGCGGGCAAGGTCAAAGTGCCGGTTTCGGCATTTATATTTCGTGCGATGGATTTCCAACGATATACATTGAGCCAGTGACGGTACTTGATATTATCCGGCATATACCCTACAGCAGTCTGGGCATTGCTGATCAGATCGATATAAATAAGGTTGTCGCCCTGCCACTGATCTTCAACAAGGTCCTCTTCGATTCCAAGGGCGGTTTCGAAATTAGCTTCAGCTATCCGAGCTGCGTTCGCCCTATACATGGACCATGAGGCAAAAGGAACAAACGCCAACAAAGCCGCCGCGAGACATATCCGCTGAGGCAAAGCAGATTTCCTGATACTCTCTTGTTCGCTGTTTTTCTTGGCAAGGCCAATAAGCCCCCCGCAAAAGATCGCAGACAGCATCGAATTGGCCGGAAGGTGCTGACCGAAATCACTGAAACTGTGAAGCAATATTGCAAGTAATCCGAAACCGAGCCCATATGCTACCGAGCGGATCGGTGTCTGAGCTGCTCGGATATTTTTGGTGTAAGCAATCCACACGAAAATCCCGAAAACAACCAAAGACAAAAAGCCAAGCGCGCCTGTTTCCTCGGCTGTCTGGGCATATTCGTTTTCTGCATGTGTAGCAAGGGATGCTATGGTTGCCCTGTCAAACATGGGATAGACTACCTCATGCGTACCAAGACCTGTTCCGAGAATCGGGAATTTCGTCCAGGCCAGGGCAATGTTTTCGATGATTTCCATTCGGCCGCCTTCGGCATGATGCATATCTTGAAGAGTAGCCAAACGGTCATAGACCGCGTCAAAACCGATATACAGAACGCAGATAAAGGCCCCCAGTGCCATCACGGCCATAATCCATCCACGACCCCGTATCGACTGACGCCTGGTAAGTATAAGTGTGGTAAACGAAGCTGCTACCAGCATACTTACCATACCGCCGCGGGAAAGAGATGTGAAAATGGAGGCGACCCCTATGATTACAAAGCCCGCCAAAAACCAGAGGGGTCGCGACTCACGAGAGGTTAGATGTTCTGCCACATCCGCCGCTCGGGCTCGAAGACCGGAAAACCTGTCATGTATCTTGTAAAGCAGCAGACCCAATGCAGCTCCGATCGAGAGATTCATGAATTGAGCATAGTTGCTATGGTTTACAAACGGACCTCCATCAGCAATCTTATATGGCGTTTGGAAGACCCAATAGATACTGTCAGTCCGTGTGATAAACTGCCCTATCGCCAGCAAAGCCATAAAACAGCCGACCGATGATATGACTATCAGGAGCCTCTTGACCGCCTCTTCACGCTGGAAAAGATGAACAGCAGCTATGAACATGGAGAACACCGCTACGACAAGTATCAGATTATGACGCGTTGCATGCTTATAGAACGAAATAGATGTAGATTCCTGTTGAGCGTCAGCCGAATCCGGCAGCGAAGACAGCAAGTCCGTCTTAATGGCTGCTGTATTGGGCGAAATTTTTTCGACAGTCTCTGTCGGCATATCTACCAGCTGAAAGGCTACAAGGCCAATAAATACAAGAACAGGAACATAGGCCCAGGTCCAGATAAAGCGGCCCGAGAACAAAACACTTCGCAGCAGGACAGCGATAAGTATCAAAGAAGATACGATTATTACCACCTGCTCGCTCCATGCGTTTACCACGCCAAAAGCGGCAGGCATAAACAGCAGGAGTGCATATGTCAAACACTCAATCCCGCTGTCTAGAATGCTAATTTTTCCTGTATTGGGGTTCATCAGATCTATTGCTTAATATCGTTTACATCCGAAAACATCAGATAATTGTTGCACTCTATCCAAAGATCTTTTTAAGCATCCCAGAAACGGATCTTTGAGGCGATATGCATGGCGGAATGATGCAAAGATCCACACCGCTGGCGATTCGTCCAGGATTGGTAATGAAAAGAGCTTGTGCTACTTCTTCTCCAAAGGCCTCACACACTATCCCGTAGGCCTCTTTCATTGCTGGCCATCTCACCGCGAGTCCATGGGCATCCGACGCAACAGCGGCGACCCACCCGTTTGATATATATTCCAGGGCATTATCGCGAGCCTGGGGACCAGCGGCACCTGTCAGACTTTCCGCTGTAACCTGCAGCCTTACACCCTTGATGTGCCATTTGTACAGAAGTGATTTATTCCTTATGATCGCAGGAACTCTTTCCGGATGTGCTATCAGTGGGATGATATTTCTTTTGTGCAACTGTTCAGCTATGGGCGAAATATCAAAGGCAAACTCATTGAACAGTTCAAGCAGCAGATACTTGCCGCTCATGCCAAGGGTTGGAATCCTTCCAGCATCGATCATCGTCATGAGCCGCTCATCGATTCTGACCTCCGCTCCCAAAAGAATATCCAATGGAATATTTTGCTTGATGAGCTCTTTCTGCAGTATTTCCGCGGACGTCAGCACTTCCGACAAACCGTACTTACCATCATATCTTCCCAGCCAGTGAGGAGTTGCAATGACCTCCTTTACCCCATCCTCAACCAGGGCCTGACACAGCTGTATGGACTCGGCCATATTCCTGGGACCGTCATCAAGGTCGGGAAGACAGTGGCAATGAATGTCAATAAATTTGTTCTCAGATACCATTATGCAATATGATAATATTTGAATAACTTAAGCGGACTTGGCAGACGATTTATCATCTTCTTCATATGAGTAGCCGTAGCCATAGCCATATCCGTAGCCGTAGCCGTATTTGGACATCTTTTTACCTGGTGCAGTTACGACAACCCCAAGAGGCCTTGCACCAACCCCGGCAAGTGCTTCACAGGCTGCTACACTAACATTTCGTGTGGAGCTGTCGGCACGGAGAACAAGCAACGTAACATCGCACATCGCGGCCAGGATACGTGCATCCGCGACGGGCATTACAGGAGGTGCGTCGAGCAGGATTCTGTCATACTTTGCCTTCAGGCTGCTAAGCAGCTCTCCAAACTCATCGCTGTTCAAAAGTTCTGAAGCATTTGGTATGGACGGCCCGCAAGCAAGCACATCCAATCCATCAATACTTGTATTCTTGATAACAGAGTCTATCTGCGATTCCCCGGCCAGAATATTGGAGATACCGGGCTCTCGATCGAATTCGAAAACCTCATGCTGTTTCGGTCTTCTAAAATCAGCATCAACGATAAGTGTCTTCTGCCCGGCCTGGGCCATGGTTATGCCAAGATTGCTGATGAGTGTACTTTTACCCTCAGCAGGCTGAGGAGATGTGACAAGGATTGTCTTGCAAGATTCCTTTGGTACGCCGAAGAATACCGCTGTACGTACCGTACGGTAGGCCTCCGAAACGGGTGATGAGGGATTTAGAGCAACCCTGCGGCCTCTTTCGGCCATGGACTTGCGTTTTGACATAAGAGGGATAACTCCCAGCACAGGCAGACCGAGCAACGCGGTAATCTCCTCGGCACCGCGAATCCGCTTGTCCATAAAGTCTCTGAGAAGTGCCAGACCGCCTCCAGCCATCAATCCCAGCACAAGGGCCATGGCCGCTACACGAGCCTTTTGCGGCTTGCTGGGATCCTTAGGTGCCCGTGCAACCTCAAGTATGCTTATATTGAGAGCACCAACGTCCTCAGTGATATTGAGCTCTTTAATCCGCTCATCGAGGATGTCGTTGAGCTTCTTGCTCTGCTGGTACTCAGATTCAAGTATGGTATACTGAGCAAGCTGATCATTGAGATCCATCGCAGCAGCCCTTTGTTCTTCGAAGAATGTCGAAACTTCATCGAGCTGCTTTTTCGCCGCCATATGCCTTTCCCGGGCTACCGCCAGCTGTGCACTTGCGAACTCTTGATCAGATTCTTCCAAGTCTGTTTCAATTGAGGCAATTTTCTCTTCTAACGCAATTACAGACGGATGGTCCTCTGTCACTTGCCTTTTCAAGTCCGCCAACCTAAGTTCCAGCCTGTCCAGCTCGGCCTTTAGACGTGTATTTTCCGTCCCGGATGAGACATACAACCCGCTTACCCGCTTAGCTTCGACGAATTGTTTAACCTTTTTAGGATCGGAGACCATTGCTTTGACAGTGTCATATTCACTTTTCGCTTCTATCAAGGCCAGCTGGGCATCGGTGACCGCCTGCGAGAGGTTTGCCAGACGATCGAGTATTATATTATTTCCATTGTTCTCAAAAGCGAGTCCCTCATTTTCTCGCTTAAAATTCATCATTGCGTGCAGGTTTTCTTCGAGTTCTTTTGCCCGCTTGGTCTTTTCCTTCTGCAGGATCTTTAGAACCTCAGCAGAAGTGGATCTTTTCCGTTGAGAGTGGTATGTGATATAAGAATCGATAATTTCGTTTACAACATGAGCCGCTTCTGCCGGATATGGCGAATCGAACGAAACGCTGAGTATGTCATCCTTTTTTCCAACGCTGACCTGCAGCTGCTTTTTAAGATAACCTGTTGGATTGTCGATTTCGTCAAACGTCCGCATGGACGCCATATCATTCTCTTCGATCGCCTCTTTGATGATGGGTGTGGATTTCATCAACTCGGCCTGTGTGTACAGGTAATTCTTGGACTGGGTCATCACACCCTGCGTTTCATCGAGTATCTTTGGCCCGGACTGTTCGACATAAACACGAGAAGAACTGGTAAATATGGGCGTAGCCTTGGCAAGATAGATAAAAGCAGCTGTAAGCGACAAGATGGTCGTGGCAAGTATCAGCCACCTGTTGGCCCAGGCAACCTCAAACAGGCTCCTTTGAAAACCTTCCTCGCGGCCTTCAAAATCGCCGTTTGCCTCTTCGTGCGAGCTATTCACCTGGGGAGTTTTAAATGATTCGTTCATAGTACAAAAACCTTTGTATCAGACGGAAATAGGCGGTTAGAAAGTGTTGATAGACTCCGTCCCCGTCGGTGTACATGCCACCTTAAATTGAACACAAACAAGTTTTCGGCGTATGTGGTCTTAAGGTCTAAAAGAACCGACCACCACATGCCGTTGCAAAACCAAGCGAGAAGTTCTCAATCTGCGCGCACCTTCCCCACAGCTGGAACTTGCATCGTTTTACAAATGACATCCTCCCTGATCAGGCTCAGGTGCTAGTAATTGCGGAGATCCTTACCGTCAATCATGTTATACGTAGCACCGACACCCAACCTGACGCCTAATATCTCAGCCATCAGCATATTCCGCCTTGTACGCGGCGTATGTTCCACTGAGACAACGTCGCCAGGTTTTATCGAAACACTGGCACCACTTGCGGGCAGTGTATCATTAAGCTTGAAAGTAGCATCCACCACCTGCCCATCGTTGTCCTGCCTGTATACTCTCACATATCGAGGATCCGTCACCGGATCCACACCCCCTGCAAAAGCCAATGCCTGCAGAAGGTTGTAGTTTACGTTCGCAGGATAAGGAAACGCACCAGCCTTCTTCACCAGGCCAATCACGGTAAACGTCTCGGGATTTAACGCCTCAACCTCGACAGAAGCACCGTCCTGCAATGCGACATCACTAAAGGGCACATTTAGCCCTTTAACCGGAAGGGTCAGCTTTCTGACCTTGCCGGCCGTATCCTGCGTTTTGGTATTATGGTCTTTTTTCGTCTTTTCAGGCTCTTCCTCGATTGGTTTGGCAGCCGTTGGCAAAGTATCCTCTTTTACAGCTGCATGCTTTGGATTTGCTTCTTCTGTATCAACTGAATCAGGGGCAACAGCCTGAGCTAATGCATTTAGCCGCTTACTTACAAAACTCTTGGGAATGTCATTGAACTGCGAAGTAACCTCACCAATAAATCCTTCGCGGTCCTCAGCCTTAGCAACATCTAATAGATCTGAGAAAATCAGCTCCCCACCACGTTTGAGTTTCAAAACCCCCTTGCTGCCGCCTGCCTGTGAGACAAACGAGAACTGAACCTGCTTACTATCCGGCATCTGGGCAGCAGTTATCACGATCCCTTCCGGACCACCAACCTTAGCTGTCCGAGCGCCTGGATTGAATATCTTTATTACCGCCGCCCCATCTTCTACAACACCCCCTGCTTCCATGATAAGCGAGACCAGTGACATCTGATCGCTTCTCAGGCTGTACACACCAGGATTTTCCACGGCACCGGTTATAGAGACCTTGGCCTTCTGGTACTGAGAGATGTTAGCAACGATCGCGGGTTTGTTCCTGGCATACCTGGGATAAAACGCATCGGTAACTGTCTTCTCAAGCTCAACCAGCGTTTTACCAGCTGCATGCACCTGCCCTATCACAGGTATTTGGATTGTTCCATCACTCGCGACACGCGTGCGGTGGATGAAGAACTGCTCTGATTCTATCTGAACATCAGTCTTTGCAAGAACCGCAGGCATCTGAAATTCAAGCATATCGCCCTGCACAAGCCGATACTCATCAAGACTGACCTTTGCCTGCATCAGCTGTTCGACATCGATCTCGGTCTTTATGGGCCCTGCGGCGTGAAACATTTCGAGCTGCTCTGGAGTCGAAAGCATTTTGCTGTCCGATTCAGCACAGCCAGAAATCAGGACCGCAAAAAATCCAGTAAACACGCACAAACAAAGCGTCTTGATTTTTTTGTAACAACTGAGGTTCAATTTACTCTCCTGTCTCCAGCAATACGGCCATCCCCTGCCATATTCTTAACCTATCAGGCTGGATACTCGTTTGCAGTTTGTCCAAATACTACAAACTTTTTTTCGGTCAATGCAAATGCAACCTTACCATTTATTGGTTTATTACATCCTTTTCCCGTACTTGTCCGGTCATTTTAGAAGCGTATCGGGCTTCTCGGCCGTGGACGATACGGTACGATCGGCGGACGAGGCATGCTTATCTCGACCACTGTCGCTTCTGTCGAATCAACAGATCCCGAAACATCTGTGAAACCTTCGAACATCGCAGATGACACGGTTGGATCGAAACTCTGAGCATCAGAGTCTGTGCTGTAACTGCTGACAGTCAAGCTGAACGGATCCAGAAAGCCATCCGTCTGGTCTTCCGGTGCTGCAGAAGTATTCGCAGCAAAAACCACCACAGCTGCTAGAACAGCCACACCAAATACAACAAAACGCTTTGATTTCATCAAACTAATCAACATAAACTTTTCTCCCTAGCTCCAATTTATTGAAACTAATTATTTCTCTGATTTGTTTTTCACTATTTCAGCGAAGTCTGGATAATTAACTACGCCGTCATCATTAATATCTACTCGCTCACACTGACAGCCAGAATCAGACAGCCAGTTTGCCGCCAGTATCTCCAAATCCTTAATATCGATCACATCGTCGCCATTGAGATCGGTCGGTATCGAGGCCGCATCCAATGCAGACAGCATTTTTCCTGCATAAAAATGATAAGTGTCGGTCGGATCCGGATCAGTCAAATGACCATACACCTTGCCGAGCAACCTACTGCCGTTGGTTACCATCTCTATACCGCCGAGCATCTTTTCACGGGCATCGGCTACGCTGTAGTTAACCTCGATCCCGGCCTCCTTTGCCTGCTGTAAAGCCAGGACGGCATAAATCGTGTCTTCGCTGTATCCGGATTCAAATCCGTTTTCCTCAGGCAACAGCTTTTCAAAAAAGGTGCCATCATTCTGCGCCCTTTGGACCTGAAGATCGGCAACCTTACCGGGCAGATCAGCCAGGGTAACACCATCCCAGTAGTCGCTTGCCGGCGTCTCACCCGCTGGAGTAACAGGCGTAGAATCAAGCCCGGCATCTGTCTGGGCAAACGCCCACGCCGCAACCGCCATCCCCATCAGAGGGAACGACGATGTGTCATCGACCCTTGCCAAATGATGCCTTAACCCTTGCCTCCATTTATACTTGGCCGGCGAATCTACCGCGTAAGCAGCAACCGTATGGTGCGCCACATAAAAAACAGCACTGCTAGGCTCGGTGCCATTTTCAAAATCGGCAATGTATTGCTCGGTGCTGCCCAGCAAAACCTCATCGACCCACTGATAAAAATCATATACCTCAGTCAGATAGTAAGGCTCATCGGCAACATCACCGTATTGGACTAACGCGTAAGCCTCATCGCCGAAATAGTTGCCCTGTGCCTCCCAGATAATAAACTCACAAGCCATCCCTGCCGCATCTAGATATGACTGATCACATGCATACTCATAACCGGCCACCAGACCCGGGACAATGCTTCCCGTGTGGTATGGCTCGGCATTCCAGAATCCGTCAACGTTCTGGTTGTCGACCAACCGATTGGCCATCGCCTCCATTGCCTGGCCGGTGTTCTGCGCACCTGCGATGACAGATCCGGCTAACACCGCCATAACCAGCAGCACGACTGTCGTTTTTGTGCTTGTTGAGTTCATTTTTCTCCTCGCAGTTAAGTCTCGATTTCGGTTTTACAAGTCCGAATACAGAGAGCTCAACGGCAGAACATCAAACCGACAAAAGCAAGCTGTAATCCTTTCAAGGAGGGTAGAAAGGACTACAGCCGTGGAAGAAGATTTGGCTACTACGCGCGCCTTCTTCTGATGAAGATTGCAGAACCAAAACCAAGCAAAGCAATAGTTGTCGGCTCTGGAATAGACGATCCATACTCAAAATCATCCCAAACTGACCACGGATAATTATATGACCACTCGCTGAGCGGATTTGTGAACACTGTAGAGAGTCCAAATCCGAGCAAGTTATCATAATCATCCCTGACCGTGGCTCCAACCTCCTGGCCGTCGATATAGTAATGTATCTTGCCGTCATCACTGGACAGCTGAAGTTTCAGCTGATGCCAGCCCTCTGAGCGAACTGTATCTGTACCTGCAACGGTGGTACCGCCGTTATCAGCATATGCATAATAGTACTGGTCGCCGCTGTTAATCCCGGCACCCAGCTGAGTGTCACTCCAATCGCCAGAACCTGCCTGCGTATCCGGCACAGCAAAAATCTGTCCGCCTCTGTGCAGGCCCTCTGTATTACCTGATTCACTGTTGTAGCCTTCGTCCCAGTACCACGCACTGACCCACGGATTGTACTGTTTGGCCATGGCCGCTTCATCCACATTAGTCGGATTTACATCGGCCCACCAGTAACTGTCGTCAGGTGTATCCGTGGCGATAATCCTCACCGCACCGCTGCCCTGCAGTCCCGCATAGGCAAACTGCATCATAACGCCGGTGGGATCTTCGCCTCCTGCGAAATCTGTATTTTCCCACCCCGGAGCATAATCACCGGTCCATTGATTATTAAAATCATACTTCACATGGTAATTTGCAAATGCCTGACAACTGCAAATCAATGCGACCACACAGATGAAAACAAACTTTGATACTTTCATCGCCAACTCCTTACTACTAAATACAAATCTGCAACCCTCCGAAACAACGCGAATCGGTTGTTACACTCTACAGGATTTCACCTTCTCAATTCAATCGTGGTGAATACGGTAAATCCGGTCAAAACAACCTTAAACAATAGGAATGATTCTTGAATAGTAGTAGCTATTAACAAGAAAGGGGGGGGGGGGTGATGGACTTACAAAATCAAGTCAAGTTGCATGGTTTGACTAAAAAATACTCATAGAGCCAATTTGACACAGAGCTAATGTTTTGAACTTTATTCCCGTATCCAACAACTGATGGCGGGAGATGCATCAACTACAAATCACAATATCCAAATGCCAGGGCCTTTTTAACTAGATCGACGACATTGGCAGCTTCCATCTTTTTCATGATGTTAGCCCGATGGTCCTCTATCGTACGTACCGATCGATGCATTTTCCTGGCTATTTGTTTATTGCCCATACCTTCAAGGAGATGCCCAAGTACCACCTTCTCTGTTGGCGTAAGGTCTGCCAGCTTTGAATAACAGCCTATCTGCTCAAAAGCATTTTCAAGCTCTTTAAACAGCTGCTGATCAAATTTGCTTGGTTCGACCACACCAAACGCACCTTTCCTCATCAGTTCAACCGCTTCTTCGACGGAGGCATTATCTGCCAGAGCGATCACCTGGAATCCCGGACAAGTCTGCTTTATCTGCTTAATTTCATTATCAAAACCATCCCGGGTTTGTGCAGGCGTTATCAATACACCAGCCTGATCTCCATCAAAGTCCTGAAAAAATCCATCATTCCCCCCATAACAGTGGCATTCAAAGCCTTTTTCACAAATGTGCTGTTTTATAATCTCCCGAAACGACTTCTCAGGATGGATCACACATACAGGGTGGTTGCCGTTTTCCTTTATATTTTCCATAGCGGAAGTGATACTTGCCTGAGCTTTCTAAATCAATCGTGGATATTACTGGAACAGAAAAATTGATATGGAATTTGTTGTCAAATTTCATACCAATCCGTATCACACTCTCCACTGATATGACTTTAACCGCACTCCGCACTCACTTCATAATGGCCGGCACTATTGGATATTAATCCCAGGCTGAACGCCTTCTTGACCAATTCGACAACATTTTCAGCTCCGGCTTTTTTCATTATCCTGGCCCTGTGATCCTCAATGGTACGAACCGAGCGATGCAGCATCTTCGCTATTTCTTTGTTACTGTAACCTTCAAGTATCAGCTCGAAAATCTTCGTCTCCGCTGGAGTCAGCCCGAGATTCATATTGATGCGGTCGCCATGTTCAATTGCCATCTCTATCTCTTCAAACAATCTCGAATGATGGCAATTATGATCAACCAGGCTGAAAGCGCCTTGCCTAACTGCCTTTACCGCTCGTGCAATGGTAGCATATCTGGTAAAGAAGATTAAGTTGACGCATGGTGAATGTTGCTTGATTTGCTCTAACAAGTGCAAACCATCACTGTTAGGTATTTTGAGAGGAGCAACGAGTACTGGCGGTTCAAAGTCGCTTAACCTCTGGATGCATTTATCTGGTGAATCAAAGGCGACACAACGAAACCCTCGCTTCTGGATTTCGTTATACAGATATTCACGAACGCAGTCCTCATGATGAACAAGAAAGACTGTCTTAGATCCGCATTTTGAATTGTTCATCAGGCATATCCTTTTTCGAGTAATACAGATATGCCATCCATCCCTTGCTACAAATACTTATCTCATACCTACCGGCCTTTAATTAAGGCACGGTAGATGTGAGTTCTTGGATCGGCCAACAAATACTAATGCTTGAAAAAGATTTTGACTTTTTAGTTAAACTCTGGTGTTTATCAGGAAAATTTCGAGAGTCTACGCATTTCGCCTCTTGCGAAGCAAGGTAAGGCCACCAACTCCTAACAACGCCAGTGTGGCTGGCTCAGGCACAACATTGGCCTCGATATTGTCCAGATGAACAGTTGCTGCGTCACCGTCAATTGTCAATCCGCCTGCCACGATATAGGCGATGTCATAATTGGGACGGTTGATTTGTGCCTTAGCAACTTCACCGTTGTCGAGCAGGTAAGACAGACCCGCAGCAATTAGCTGCCCCTGGCCGTTATAGGCCTTGACGATAGCCGAATCTGCCTGATCGTCACCGATAAAGTCGATCGCGACATAGTCTGCCATCTGGTCGAAATCAACGCGGAGAGCAAAACCCAGATCGGAATCTGTCGACCATTCCGCACCAAACGCCAGATTGTTGGCAAACACCATGTCACCAGTGCTCGCCAGGGAATCCTCGGCAGCATAAACCTTGCCGTCAAGACCGGAATAGGATCCCACGGCAGATAAGGTAGCACCTGCAAAGGCGTTTGAAATATCCACACCGTCTGCAAAACCGTCTGCGTCAATGTTAATCAAACCGGCATGACTCGGTGCACACACCGCCATCAAACAAGCCACAAGAGAAACCAAAGCTAACCTAGTCATAATCAAGCCCTCTCCAAATCTATATGTAATCTTTGCACCTGCATCATACAGAATTCGGCCATGCCAATCAAAAACAATCACGGCACAATCCACAATTCCCGTATTTGTACGGATACGGTTTGCTCAGAGGAAGAAAGCATGACTGGGGCTGAATACCGCACAACTACGCTTAATAATCCACATCTTCCTTTTTCAGATTTCATCAATTTCCCTACAAGCTATCAGAGTGAAAAAAGAAGAGACAATTATTTACTCTGTATCGCTTCCCAGGTCAGTCTATCCGGCGCCCCTTTCTGCAGCCAGGCATGTATCTCGCCTTTGTTCCAGCGAACCGCCCCGCCGATCTTCAGCGGTTTGGGCACCCTGCCGGTTGCGTTCAGACGGAATATCTGCCTTTTGCTAAGACCCAGAATATGCCCGAACTGTTCGGCGGTTATCAAACGAATTTGCGGCTCCGCCTCACCCTCTCGTTTGTTCTGGCAGTTTCGACTTGCTTCCATGATCATGTTTTTCGGTGAATTCATTGCATTGCCCTGTCAATTAGAGTTCACATTTTTCCTTACCTTTCCACTATTCTCAACGGCACGAAAATTTCAGTCAACACATACGCACTCAACATGGTCTTAGCCGCATAAGTTTTTCAAAAATTGCTCTCGCGGTTTTCGGGCTAAGTAGGAGTCCCGTCGAAGACGGGGGCGGGGGTGTGGTTCGGATATGAGCAGGCAGGAGTCCCACAAACTTTTTTCAATTCATCTGATCTGTTCTTCATCCGCAAGCAGCTGCTCTGTCACTTCACACTGATAACAAATGACACATGCAAATTGCCCCTCATCGCCCGACCCCTAGCGATAAATCAATGCCGCCGACCGGCACGATGGGCACGCATTGTGCCAAACGGCATCAATTCATGACAATGCTGAAACTAAGGTGCATCGCGTCTCAGCGTTATCAGTCCAAACATGCCCAAACACGCAGCCCAAAAAGATCTTCATTTACAACTTGCCTCGCGCGTGCGCGCAGGAGGTCCGCCGACCTGAGTTATCTCAAGACATATTCATGGTATCGTCCACCAAAACATATCTCTCACTGGCATTTGCTTATTGCCCCTCTGAGCCCGTTCTGTTACACTTATAGCCATGATCAGGCAAACTCACCAACCAGGCCGAAAAGCAATTCTCTACGCACGCTTCTCACCGCGGCGCAATGCCGACCAGTGCGAATCGATCGAAACACAATTCGAGCTTTGTGAGGATTACTGCAGCAAGAACCAAATCGAGATCGTCGCCAGGTTCAGCGACAAGGCTTTCTCCGGCTCAGATGAAGATCGTCCAGGATTGTGGGCGGCAATGAATGCTCTCAAACGCGGTCAATGCCTTGTAGTCTATCGACTGGACCGGCTGGCCCGCAGCGTCTATCTCTCCGACATCGTCGAACGCACGGTCAAAAAGAAAGGCGCTTCTATCGTCAGCATATCGGGCGAAGGCACCTGGGCAGACAGCGACGAGGACTGGCTCGTCCGCAAGATCCTCCAAACACTTGCCGAATATGAACGCAAGGTTACAGCAGCCCGCACCAAGGCCGCAATGCTGCGTCATCAGGCCAACGGCAAACGCATGAGCAAACACCCGCCGTACGGCTTTGCGATCGATCCCGCTGATCCTGACCGCCTGATCCCAAGCCAAGCTGAACAAAAGGTAATCCAGCGTATTATCATCTTGCGCGAATCGGGACTGCCGCTTCGAGCTATATGCCGCCAACTCGAAAGCGAAGGCATCAGATGTCGCAACTCGAGTTGGCATCACACAAAGTTACAGCGGATACTCCAGCGGGTAGATGCATCCGCTTCTAATCTTTCTCGCCAACTATAAGCCCCGCTTCATCCAGTGTTAGAGATTCCGCATTGAACTCGCAAGCCACCGAAAGCCCCTGCCCTCTGCTGTTTCGCGCTTTGATTATGTGCAGCGTTCGGTTGTGTCCCTCTTCTATTCGGCCCACACTCGTTCTGACCATGCTGTCTTTGGCAGGATGATTCTCCAGCCAGAGAACCGTCTGCGAAAACCGCGAATAAGCCGCCCCACCAGCCAGCTTATTCATATTCGGCGACTGCAATATTTCCTTGCTGGGATGCGTCACCAGTACAAACGAACAACCGTATGCCGTTGCTATCGTCTTGATCTGCTCAAGAAATTCGCTGTCCTTAGCCCATGGCCTGGGATCCTGGGCAACAGCGGTAATCGGATCGATGCATATGATCCGATTGCCTGCTTCGGCTTTTTCTCTGGCCCACTGCACCACATGCTCATATGTCGGCTGCTTATCTGGGGCCGCTTGCATCGCTCGGGCCAGTTTGGACAAAAACTTGTAATGCTCCAAACAGGCATTTCTCGCTGTGTCCGGATTATTTTTCACCCAGTCAGGATCGGTGATACTCGCCAACCCGGACCGCTGTGCCAGCGCCCGCATGAGATGAAACTCACGATCCTCCTCAAGTTCGTACACGCACGCCTTCACTCCGCAGTCCAGCCAGAATGCCACCGCCTGCAGCAGCATAAAGCTTTTCGAAGCACCAGGACTGCCGCACAACAACGTAACCGTACCGGGTAAAAGTGCCTTCGTCAGCTTCGACGTCGCGCCCCAGGGCAGATCGATCGCCTTGTACTCTCCCGCTATCATCGCCTCGATACGCTGTGCCAGACCGTCCGCGGGACCGACAGGCTTGCTCTCATTGAGCGCATTAATTATTTCCGTGGTCATGTCAGTTTCGAGTTCTCGAACACGCTCAACAAAGTCTGCCGCATCCTGCTTCTCTTCAAGCAAAATGTCCGCAGGCTCGATGATGTCCAGTTCCGCAGGCGGATCCATCTCCAGCAGCATGTCCTTTACCTGGTCCATGTGCTCTCTGCCTGCCTGGTCATTGTCGGGCCAGAGAACCACGCTTTTGCCCGCGAGCGGCGTCAAATCCGTGTACGCTGCTTTACCCGATCCACCCGGCGTGGTCGTTGCCTTGAATCCGCATTCGATCAGCGCATCGGCCGCTTTCTCACCCTCTACCATGATCAGGCCTTCGGACTCCACTACGATAGGCAGATTGTACAGCTTCCAAAGCTTTGGCGGTGCCTTGAGAATGTAGCTGCCGTTGTGATAATGTGCCGGCCGATAGGTCTTGCTGCCGTCCGGAAGCTGCAGCCGGTAGACACAATGAAAAGGCCTGCCCTTCTCATCGGCATATCTGTGTTTGCTCACTATTTCACCAGGAAGGCTTGTTTCGAGGTCATCGAGTGAACCGAACACTCTGCAATTGCCCCTTCTCGGACGATCTGCGACCGCTGTAGGCGATTTCTCGCCCCAGCCTGACCCAGAGTCCTCTCTGTCCTTTCCAAGCCCTGAGCGAACCTCAGGACGGCCATCTCGCCTTTTACTGAATTCCCGCAAGACTTCGCTCGGCCGGCGACCTTCTCGTTTTGCCTGCACATCAAATACATCGCCGCTGAATCCGCACCTGTGGCATTTGTACCGCCATCCATTTTCGTTCTGATAGATGCCGCCGCTGGGATGCGTATCGCCGCAAAAACATGTAACCGTATTGCCCTTGCACGTTGCACCGGCCCTGGTCAATTCTTCGACCAGTCGCTCCTTTTGATTTTTCATCTGCCGTACTAAGCTCATGCTAATCCGATCTCCTCAAAGAGCTTTTTGGCTTCGCTGTCGGTTATTGTTCGTGTGTTTTCAGCCAGGAACGCTTCTTCCATCTCAGGCGTGAACTCCTGCTTTGTATCACCAGCTCCCTTAACAGGCCCAGGTAAGTCACGATCGTCATATTTGCCCTCCAACACCTTGATGTAGTTGGTCGAGTTCTTGAGCAGCCAGTCCACATCAGCCCGCCAGGCACGATCATTGTGACCTGTGGCAAACGAAGACGCAGAAAGCTTATCGATCGCTTCTCGCCAGTTGTCGGCAAACACCCTTTCCGACATCCGCACTTTCAGCCTGTTTTGCCTCTGGTCCGAAAACGCCCTGATAACAGGCAGGTTCTCTTTCGCGTTCCAATAATCCACAAAGGCCCTGTTATGCGAGTTTCTCCCCGCAGAAGACTCTTCCTCTACTTTCATTTTATTACTTTCCTTTTGTCCGGCAGTCACGTCGGTTTCGTCCCCCATTGACGTCGGATTAAAACCCGCGGTCACGTCGGTATTGACCGACAATATGTCGGGACTTGAAACCGGCCACCCTCCCGACCTCGGGTCGGTTACACCTGGGTCCATATCAGAACCAGATTGCCCAAGAGCGTCCGGGGCACTGCCTGCATTGTGAACCGACTCAACCGCAGGACCCACTACAAGACGCCGACGGCAGCCCGCGGCTCTCTTGCTCACGACAAAACCTCTGTCCCTGAGTTTCTTCAGCGCCCTTTCCACCGTCCGGCTGCTGGTATGCAGAAAATTGGCCAACTGCATATCCGTCAGCATCAGCCCATTTCGTCCAAAGCTGTAGATCAGACCCATGATGCAGATTTCATGACTGCCCTTGAGCCCAAATTTAAGAACTTCCCGTGGGATCCGTATGTGGTCCAGCTTGCCCATTCGCACCTGCCTTTATTCGCAATAACCAAACATAACCGCTTTTCGCCAATTCAACTGAGCGTTCCTCAAAACGCCCTGATTGGCACGTCGCAGGCAGATTATTAATGGCACGAAAAGAAGCTGCAACACCATTTTTCCGGTCACAGCCGACCAGCGGTTGGATCAGCTAATCTCGCTGAGCCAACTAAGGCAAAAGGGTAACAACATGTAACAAACCAGGACCGAAAAAATTTTCGTGACAACCCCGGCATCGCCCCAAAAAAAATTTTTGCAAAATTTATCAGCATGCAAAATCTGCCGTATTCAACTGAATTTGACCTTGTTCTCACCCATGTTTGGCAAAATGGACGTGTTTAAAAAACCGAAAAACATCGACATGTTTGGCATTTATGTTTATGATGTAAACATATTCAGGTCGATATGTTTATGAATTCAGGTTTTTTCGACATATTTCAAGGATACAAATATGGCCTTCAAGCGATCACAACCCTACAACGATTTGCCATTACTCCCGCCCAAAGCGGACATTGAGAGCAAGACAATTCTAAAACAGTGCATTTTAGCCAGAAGTGAATTAGCCGCTCTGGAGCAAGCAGGTGAGCTTCTTCCAAACAAGTCAGTTCTCATTCACACCATTCCGTTACTGGAAGCCCAGCTCAGTTCTGAAATTGAAAACATTGTGACAACAACAGATAAACTTTTCCAGCTAGCTTCCGGCAGCAAGCAATCAGCCGATTCCGCCACCAGAGAGGCCCTGAGATACCGTCAGGCCCTGTATCAGGGCTGTAAGGCTATCGAAAAAAAACCGTTGTGCACATCTATCGCAGTTGAGATATGCAGCACAATAAGAGATACAGCGGTAGACATCCGAAAAGTCCCCGGCACAACCCTTTCCAATCCTTCTACAGGCCAGATCATCTACACACCTCCTGCCGGCGAACAGATCATCCGTGAAAAGCTCACCAATTGGGAGAGGTTTATCAACGAAGAAACCAGCCTTGATCCGCTGATCCGCATGGCAGTGATGCATTACCAGTTTGAGGCAATTCACCCTTTTACTGACGGTAACGGAAGAACAGGCAGAATTCTCAATGCTTTACTGCTAGTACAGGAACAACTTCTGAAAACCCCAATACTCTATCTCAGCCGGCATTTCATCAGAACGAAAACTCAGTATTACTCTCTCTTGCGAGACGTCACCGAGAATGGCAACTGGCACGGCTGGATCATCTATGTACTTCAGGGGATCGAGGAAACATCAAAATGGACAACACGGAAAATCAAAGCCGCTCAGCAGCTGATTGAACATACCTGTGACTATGTAAAGCAGAAGTTGCCCCGCACTTACTCGCGAGAATTGGTAGAAACTGTTTTTGAACAGCCGTACTGCCGAATTCCAAATCTAATCGAAAAGGGTATTGCCGCAAGACAAACAGCATCCGTCTACCTGAAACGCTTGACGGAAATAGGCCTTTTAGAAGAAAATCAAGTCGGCAGGGAGAAGGTCTACGTTCATACCAAGTTTCTCGCCCTTCTCACTCAGGATGAGAATACATTCGAACCGTACACAAACAATTCCTAGGTAAGAATTGCCTGCAAAAAATGCGGAAAAAATGAAAATTCCAGAAAAACAAGGACAGTTTTTTTCGTGCCGTATAGAATCGGGATAGTTAAAGTGGTTGTGATCTGGCCCGATAAAAACTTGCAGTTTCAGCGAGTTACGGCTAATCTGGTCTCGGTCACAGGAATTTGTGATGGTGGTATGCAGCAATTATGAGGCAAGCAAATGGCGAGTATTTTCAAACAGCGGTACACAGTAAAGAACAAAGACGGCAAGTCCGTAACTAAAAAGTCGCAGCACTGGTATGTCGAATACCGTGATGCTGACGGCATAAGAAGGCGGCAGAAGGCCTTCAAGGACAAAGCATCCAGCCTGCAGTTAGCTGCCAAGATGGAAAAAGATACGGAGCTGATCAAGGCCGGCCTGCTCGACCGCTACCAGGACCACCGCCAAAAACCTCTCAAAGAGCACCTCGAAGAATTCGAACGAGCCATCCTTGCCGACGGCATGACAAAGCACCACGCCAGGACAACACGCAGACGAGCGGAACAGGTTTTAATCGGCTGCGGTTTCAAGTTCTGGAGGGACATCTCTGCCAGCAAGGTCCAGTGCTATATTGCCGACATGAAACAGATCAGGGCCGTCAAGACCTGCCACGATTACCAGCAGGCCGCGAAACAATTCTGCAACTGGATGGTCAAAGACAACCGGGCCCCGGAGAGTCCGATCGCATACTTGAAAAAAGTCTCCGTGACCAAATCAGACATGCAGCAGAGACGTGCTATGTCACCAGAGGAGATAACCGAGCTGCTCACATACACCCACAGATGCACAGACAGGCGTAGACGCTTGAAAGGCCCTGAGAGGTCGCTGCTGTACCGATTGGCCCTTGAGACCGGCCTGAGGGCTTCTGAGCTGCAGAGCCTGACTGTGTCATCGTTAGACTTTGATCAACTGAAAGTAACACTGTCGGAAAAGAAAACCAAAAACCGCAAGCAAGCCGTCCTGCCGTTGCGTAAAGAGACCGCTGAGCTGCTAAAGTCCTTGCTCAAAGACAAAACACCCAAGTGCAAACTTTTCGATATGCCCGTAGCTAGCCATCTGGCTGACGGACTGCGTAATGACCTGAATAAAGCCCGCACTGCCTGGATCGCCAAGGCACAGGACAATCCTCAAGAGTACAAGAGACGGCTCAAGAGCGATTTTCTCAAGCCCGAGACCGAGGAAGGCAAGCTGGATTTCCATGCCCTCAGGCACACGTTCGGCAGTCTGCTGGCGGCCAGCGGCGTACATCCAAAGGTCGCCCAGGAATTGATGCGGCACAGCTCTATAAACCTCACAATGAGCCGATATACGCACGTTTTTAAGGGCCAGGAGCACGATGCAGTCGCTAATCTGCCGAAATTCGCCGCTGGCGGGCCCAAAAACGCGGATTTTTCCTCAGATCAGGGCCAAAATAGTTATAGTAAAACTTACAGGAATGCTTACAGAAACCTTGCAAAAACGCCTGTCTCTGGATGTCACCAGTCGTCATCTAACGACATTGAAGCACCTCAAAGACCTTCTTTAGAAGGTAATGATAAGTGCAGTAAAAACAAGGACTTAGGCGTGGAAAATAAGCGCATAAAAAACTGGGCCGGGCTGGATTCGAACCAGCGAAGGCTCTCGCCAATGGGTTTACAGCCCATCCCCTTTAGCCACTCGGGCACCGACCCTCAATAAGGAAGAGATAGTTTACACGCGATTTGCAACATTTCAACCAAAAACGGGGGGTTTCTTGCAAATTTTTGTCGGGCACGGTCACATCGCCCGGCCGGGAGCAAAATAGTCCAAAAAACAGCCTTTTCACTGGGAAAAACACGCTTATTGGGTTAATAATGAACCGGCAGTACCATGCAGATGTTGTAAAACTACTTGCCGAACGAAGCCTAGAAATAAAGAGGACTTGCTGACACATGAAACTCAGTGATGCAAAAGCACAAAATGTTTGGGACATATTCCGCCGGATATCCCAAATCCCCCGGCCCAGCAAGCACGAAGAGCAGATATGCCAGTGGCTCAAAGACTTCGCCAACAAGCACAGATTCAAATGGCAAAGCGACCACGTCAACAATATCGTCATACACGTCCCGGCAACACCCGGCATGGAAAACAGCCTCCCTGTCACCCTCCAGGGACACGTCGACATGGTATGCGAAAAGACACCCGACAGCACACACGACTTCAGCAAGGACCCCATCACCATAATCGAAAAAGACGGCTGGGCAACCGCTGACAAAACCACCCTCGGCGCGGACAACGGTATCGGGGTCGCTATTTCACTCGCTCTTGCAACCGATGACACCGTAAAGCACCCGCCGCTCGAACTGCTGTTCACCGTTGACGAAGAGACAGGGCTGACCGGAGCCGCAGAGCTTCAGGCAAATTTCATCAAGGGCAGAAAGCTCATCAATATCGACACCGAAGATGAAGGCGTCTTCACTATAGGTTGTGCAGGCGGCATACAGACCGAGATTGCACTTCCCGTAAACTTTGTGTCTGCCGATCCCAAAGCGGTGCAGATGACTATCGAGATCGACGGGCTCGCAGGCGGCCATTCAGGCGTCAACATCCACGAACAAAGAGCAAACGCCATCAAACTGCTCGGCCGCGTCCTGAGCAGCATAAACGACGAGCTCAATATCAACATCTGCCACCTTCAGGGCGGCAGCGCACACAACGCGATACCGCGCAACGCGTCGGCAATGATTGCGTTCGCTGAAGATCAGAAGTACGCTTTAGATAAGAAAATCAACGACCTGCAGACATCGCTGGCAAACGAACTGGGCCCACGCGACAGCAAATTAAAGATACTTGTCCATGACCCATCAACGCCTTCCGAAAAGACGCTCGACACCGATTCAACAAAAAGCACGATCGACCTCATAATCGCCCTGCCGGACGGCGTTGACCGCTACAGCTTTGATGTCGAAGGACTGGTCGAAACGTCCAACAACATCGCAACTCTTTCCACCGACATCGAAGATGGAATGATCAACATAATGTCCTCCCAGCGAAGCTGTATCGATTCGGCCCTGTCCCGCATCACCGGCCGGATCGAAGCGACAGCAAAGCTCGCCGGTGCAAACCCCGTCACCAACGGCAAGTACCCCGGCTGGGAACCGAACCCCGATTCCGACCTGCTGAACATTAGCCGTGAAGTCTACAAGAAGGTCCGCGGCAAAGAAACGAAGATCGAAGCCATACACGCGGGACTCGAATGCGGCCTGCTCGGCGAAAAATTCGAAGGCATGGACATGATCTCCATCGGCGCAACAATAGAAAACCCGCACAGCCCACAGGAGCGGGTAAACATAGAATCCGTGGACCATCTCTGGAACTTCCTGAAGGCTCTGCTGCCTGAACTAAACTAACCCCGATACCTGATAATTAACAAGGCATTAAAATGAATATAGTTCTTTTAGACAGTCATACCGTAAACCCCGGCGATCTCAGTTGCGAACCGCTCGAAAAGCTGGGAACGTTCAAACTTTATGACCGCACCAAACCCGAACAGGTTATCGAGCGATCAAAAGAAGCCGAGATCCTCCTGACCAACAAAACGATCATACGCGGCGAACACATCGCTGCACTGCCGAAACTGAAATACATCGGCGTACTCGCCACAGGCTACAACACAGTCGACATCGACGCCGCACGCAAACACAACATCACCGTCACCAACGTCCCGGCCTACAGCACTGACTCAGTCGCACAAACCGTCTTCGCACATCTTCTAGCACACACACAGCACGTCGCCGACCACAGCCGGGAAGTCTCAAAAGGCAGATGGTGCGAGTCTGAAGATTTCTGCTACTGGGATTTCCCGCTCATCGAACTCGCTGGCAACACAATGGGCATCCTCGGCCTCGGACAGATCGGCAAAGCCGTCGCCCAGATCGCCCAGGCATTCGGCATGAACGTCATCGCCCACAGCAGATCCGAACCCGACGACAAACCCGCCGGCGTCCAGATGGTCGGCCTCAAAGACCTCTTCACCAAAAGCGACGTCCTCAGCGTGAACTGCCCACTGACCGAACAAACGCAAGGCCTGGTCAACCACGATCTGATCGCCAGAATGAAACCGAACGCAATATTCATCAACACCAGCCGCGGCCCCATCGTCGAAGAACAGGCCCTCGCAGACGCACTCAACAACGAACGCATCGCCGGAGCCGGCCTCGACGTCCTCTCAACCGAACCGCCCAACCCCGACAACCCCCTGCTGAACGCGAAAAACTGCACCATAACCCCTCACATCGGCTGGGCAACCCTCGCCTCCAGAAAACGCTGCCTTGACATCGTCGCCGAAAACATCAAAGCCTTCATGGCAGGCGATCCGCAAAACGTCGTAAGCTGAACCGCTTAACACCCTCAACCCGAGCCCACTAAAAAAGCCCGCCGATCCGTTCAGCGGGCTTTTCTCATTGCGTCATTTATATTCCTACAGCTCCGACAGCGGATGCGCCTTATCATAGATCTCCTTAAGGCGTGTCGTCGTCAGATGCGTATAAACCTGTGTCGTCGACAGCGACTGATGCCCGAGCAGCTCCTGAACGCTCCGCAGATCCGCTCCGTTGTTCAGCATGTGCGTCGCAAAACTGTGCCGCAGCGTATGCGGACTGATATCCGGATCCAGCCCCGCCTCGATCAGATACTTATCCATCTTCCGCCGAACGCTTCTCACGCTCAACCTCTTGCCGTGCTTATTCGCAAAAAGCACCTTCGCATCAAAATTACTGTCGTTCTGCATTCTGCGATTACGAAACTCGATATACCGCTGGATCGCCTGCAGAGCATTAGACCCGATCGGCGCGATCCTCTCTTTCTTGCCCTTACCGCGAATATGAATGACCTCGCCAAGAAAGTCAACGTCATCCATGTTCAGAGAAACGATCTCGCTGACACGCATACCCGTACTGTAGAGTACCTCGAGTATAGCCCGATCCCTCGCACCCAGCCAGTTCTTAGTAGACGGAGCATTGAGCAGCCTCTGAACCTCTTCATATTCCAGAAAACGCGGCAGCTTCTTTTCCTGCTTAGGCGTCTTAACGGGCGTTACCGGATTGCTGTCGATAAAGTTCCTGCGAACCAGGAACTTATAAAAGCTTCGAAGTGTCGCCAGCTTCCGTGCGGTGGTGGACTTAGAATAACCCTTCTGATTCAGATGAGCCAGATATCCCCGAATAACATCTGTATCTGCTGTGAGAGTCAGCTCCTTGATACTCGTCTCCACTGCAGGCTTAACAGCCGTTGCGGTAGCGACCTCGCCCTCGCCGGCCCACTCACCGGACTCCGCTGTACCCTCAGAACCGGACGATTCCTGCTCCGGCTTGAGCCACTGGCCGTACTGAACAAGGTCAGCACCATAGCACTTGGCAGTATGATCCGAGAAGTGCTTCTCGAATTTGAGATAGTCAAGAAAATCCTGAGTGAGTGAACAATCCTTCATAATAACCACCTATAAGAGTCCGGTTTCGCTTACATCCATTTAAGACGAATATCTGTTGCCGAAATGTATCGGCCTAAGCCCGATCATACCCGCTAAAGAGGCAGAGTGTCAGACGGGTCGTTGTGCAGCAGTTTGTCGGCCTCGCCGATGAGCTTTTGAGTGAGCTTGAAGCTCAAAACAGCAGCATCGAACCAGTCAAACGGGCAATCCGCATCGCTGGCCTTGGCTACGAGTGAATCCAGAAGCTCCCCCTCGCATCCGTGCTCATAGCGGAAAATATACTTTTCCGAACCTTTGTTCAAAACCAACTGTTTTGTTCTTTTCATTGCCGCATTCCAAAGCCAAAAATCAAACCAGCACCAACGTCTATATCTTTGTTATCGGTCTCAGACCATTTCTCTAAACAAAAAACTGGTCATTTTTTTCAAAACATCTCAGAACTACAATCACCTTCTTTGCGCACCAGGCGCGCAGCAACGCCGAGAAACACAATATCTGGTGTTTTTACAGGAAAATGCAGGCTTTTAACTTCTGGAAATGACTAATAATCTGCTCGATCAGGCGTGTTTGGCCCTGAACCAGCGTTCCAGACCCCGCGCCTCAGCAGTTACTTCCTCGCTGATCAGCAGCCTCTGAAGCAGATTTATCGCCCTGGGAATGCTGATACCCAGGCTGGAACAAAGATCGTCGATCCTGCAAGGCCTCCGCTCGAGCATTTCAAGCACCTGCCCCTCGTCGACATCCTTATCGGACCTTGCCGGCAGTTTGGCGTAATCTACCACTGCCTCTGCCTTCGGCCCGAATTCCTCAGCTATGGCTGCCAGCCTGGCCGCCGATACCGCCTTCGCCTGCGGATCAGCCGTCGGTCTGACAGCCGTATTAAGATGCACCTTATCAGGATCCAGCTTCCCGACCAGCTCCTTCATCCTCGCGACCTCCTCAGGTGCTGTATTTATCCCCTCGCACAAGAACACCTCTAGCCAGACCTTGCCCTTGTATTCGCTGCAGAATTTCTCCAGCCCATCCACCAGCTTTGTAAACGTGACCGAGCCTTCGGGTCTGTTCATCGCCTCAAACGTCCGTCCATCACCCGCATCCAGCGAGGGCAGAACAACGTCCGCCTTCCCGCAATCCGCCCGCACAGCAGGATCCCACAGCATCGTACTGTTCGTTATCAGCGCAACCGGAATGTCCGTCATACCATGAATGCGGTCGATCAGCTCCCCGATCTGCGAATGAAGCGTCGGCTCACCCGAACCGCTCAGCGTAATATAATCCGCCTCTAGCCCACCATCGATCCGCTGCTGAAGCTCCGCCAGAACAACATCGATATCGACATACGGCTTGCGTTCCACCGTCTGCTCACCATGCACTCCGAGCTGACAGTAAACACAGTTTTGACTGCACGTCTTCAGCGGCACCAGATCGACACCCAGGCTCAAACCAAGACGCCTCGACGGAACCGGCCCAAAAGTATATTTCTTCGACTCACCCATACCCGACACACTCCTTCACTTTAATTTCGAATAACTTCAGCTATTGCCTGACACTCCCTGATCAGCTTTTCCACCCAGCCGACCGGCATAATGCAGGCAGCGTCACACTTTGCGTTCTCAGGATCTGTATGCACCTCGAGGAACAATCCATTCGCCCCCGCTGCCACAGCCGACCTTGCAAGCAGCGGAGCCATCTCGCGCCTGCCCGCACTGGCACTACCAAGTCCGCCCGGCTGCTGCGTACTGTGCGTCGCGTCAAATATCACCGGAGCACCCAACTGCTTCATCTGCTCTATCGCAGTCATATCGTTCACCAGTCGATTGTAGCCGAAGAACGTCCCGCGCTCGGTCAGCATGATATCGTCCAGTCCCGACGCCCGCAGCTTGCCGACTACATTCTTCATCTCACCGGGCGAGACGAACTGCCCCTTCTTCACTGCCGTCGGCTTGCCCGTCTTCGCACACGCCATCAGCAGATCCGTCTGTCTGCACAGAAACGCCGGCACCTGCATACAGTCCACCGTCTTTGCGATCTGCTCGGCCTGCCAGGGCTCGTGCACATCAGTCATCACTGCAAATCCGAACTCATCTCGGATCGCCGCCAGCACTTCCATGCCCTTTTCCAGGCCCGGCCCGCGAAAGCTGTCAATACTCGAACGATTCGCCTTATCGAAGCTGCCCTTGTATATGACGCCGATCCCGGTGTTCTCCCTCACCTTGACCAGCTCTTCAGCGATCGCCCTGCACGTGTCCATATCCTCCAGCACACAGGGACCTGCCATCAAAAACAGATCGCTTTCCAGCCCGACTTTAAAATCACCTATTCTGAACATATCGCCTTATCCTAACGCTCTTACAAGTCTCGTTCTTATCCCCGCGGGCTTTGCGTCCGGCGGAACCAGCACCTTAACTGCCTGCGGTATCAATCTGATCTTGACCGGCAGGTCCGGCCCCGGATCGCCGTCCAGTTGGCACGAAACCACCTGCGGGTCGCCACCTATTTCCACGATCTTACCCTGTCTGTACACTACGTCGCTCGCATTGATGTGCCTTTTGCTCAGCGTGAATACGGAGTGTTTGAGCAGTTGTATCTGCGACTCGCATTTATATATGCAGACGTCGAGCAGCCCGTCGCCGAAATCGGCATTCTGAAGGATCTCCAGCCCTACCGCGTACCTGCTAATGTTGCCCACGAACAATATGCCCGGCCCGGAGTGTATCTGCTCACCATCGACGCTGACCGTGATATCCGGAAACTTGTAGGCCCAGAAAGTACGCCAGATCGGCCAGAAGTAGTCGAGATGATTAATGTGCCCTTCTCGTCTCTCGTTGACCATATCTATGACATTCGCGTCAAAGCCGAAACCTGCCACGCATGTAAAGCACCGACCGTTCGCCTTTCCCAGGTCCAGATCGCGACTGGCGTCACCCTCAAATGCCTTGATCAGCGTTTTACCCTTCTCATCGTAACCCATCTCGTTCGCAAGTAAATTCTCCGTACCCGCAGGAACGATCATCATCGGCTTGTCGCTGCCCTCCAGCCCCTGGACGATCTCGCGAACCGTCCCGTCACCTCCCGCAGCCACGACCAGCTTGCAGTCATATTCAACCGCGGCCTTGCGCGCCAGCTCCTGGGCATGCTCCAGCGATTCGGTAAAAGCGATCTTTATACTGTACCCCTTCTCTTCGAGGTAACTGCGAAACTCATGGAACATGAGTTTGGAGCTGCTCTTTCCCGAACTGGGATTGATTATGAACAGGATGTAGCCTTCTTTTGAGATGTTCATATTCCTCTCTCTTCCCCGGCTTCACCGAATAGAACAGACTTGCTTTGTCGTCCTGCGTCCTTCAAAGCGTCGGCCATTATCCGCGAGTAACCTTCGCTTATATGCTCCTTTTCCGCCAGACCCATCTTTGCCAGCACGCCTGATATCGCCTTCTCTTCAGGTCCCTCTATCTCTACGAACGAACCGAGTACAGGTAACTCGTCCAGGCAGACCTCACAGCCGTCCAGCAGCCATACCCTGCGTTTCTTCTCGAATTCCAGCGTCTTTTCAAACCCCAGCGAAACCAGCATAGCCGACATCGTTTCAAAATCGTCGACCCGCACTTCCAGCTCTTCACGCGACTTGAACGGACCGCCTTGCCTCGGGCCCTTGTACGTCAAAAACACTGAGCGCTCCCCGTCAGCGTCCAACTGACGCAGACGCAGCCCCCTGTCGGATTTCGACAGGCCGTCACCCTTGTCAATGAAATAGCTGTCATGGTGTCTCTCCGCCTGTTTGAAGGCCGCACCCGCATCCTTCAGCTTTTCAGCAAAAGACGCGAGCTCCGCAACCTTTATTTTGGCTTCGATCTCCATGTTCATAGGTGACAACCTCAGCAGTTTGTCATCATACCACGATATTGACCAGACGCGATTTGACCACGATTATCTTTCGTGGCTCCTTGCCCGCCATCGCTGCCTGGACCTTTTCGCTCGCCAGTGCCTTTTCCTTGATCTGATCTTCGGAAGCGTCCGCTGCAACGGTTATGCGATCCTTGATCTTACCCTTGATCTGTACCGCCAACTCGACTTCCTTTTCCTTTGTCAGTTCTTCATCATACTCAGGCCACGGCTCATAAGCCATTGTCCCCTCATGTCCGAGTTTCTCCCAGAGCTCTTCGCACATATGCGGAGCGAACGGCGCGAGAACCTTGACGAACTGTTCCAGAGCCCAGCGCGGCTTCTGCTCCAGCTTGTTCGTATGATTCGCAAAAATCATCATCTGACTGATCGCGGTGTTGAACCCGAAACCTTCTACGTCCGAGCCGACCTTTTTGATCGTCTGATGCAGCAAACGAGTAGTCTCCTCGTCCATGTCCGCATCTACCACCCTGCTGCAAAGCTCGCCGGTCTGCTCGTCGACAATAAGCCTCCAGACCTTGCTCAGGAACCTGTGCACGCCTTCCACACCCTGCATCGACCAGGGCTTGGTAGCTTCCAACGGCCCCATGAACATCTCATACAGACGCATCGAGTCCGCGCCGTACTGGTCCATAACGTCATCCGGGTTTACCACGTTACCGCGCGACTTGCTCATCTTCTGGCCGTCCTCACCCAGGATCATCCCCTGGTTCACCAGCTTCTTGAACGGCTCGGGGCTCTCGACATAACCCAGGTCATGCAGAAGCATGTGCCAGAACCGCGAATAAAGCAGATGCAGCACCGCATGCTCCGCCCCGCCTATATACAGGTCCACGGGCAGCCAGTATTTTTCCTTTTCACCATCGAACGCAGCCTGATCATTCTTGGGATCGATGTACCGCAGATAGTACCAGCAGCTCCCCGCCCACTGAGGCATGGTATTCGTCTCACGCTTGCCCTTTGTACCGTCAGGCAGAGTAACATTCACCCATTCCTTTGAGTTGTTCAAAGGCGGCTCGCCGTCGCCCGTCGGCTTGTACCGGTCCACCTCCGGAAGCATCACCGGCAGATCATTTTCACTAATCGGATGCACCGAACCGCCCTCACCGTGCACGATCGGGAAAGGCTCGCCCCAGTAACGCTGTCGGCTGAACAGCCAGTCACGCAGCTTGAAATTGACCGCCTTCTTGCCGCAGCCCTTCTCTTCGAGCCAGTCCGTGATCTTTTCCTTGAACTCTTCGGTGGACAATCCGTCAAACTGCCCCGAATTGATCGCCGTCCCCTCGCCTGCAAAACAGCCTTCCACTTCCTTGCCCTCGGACGGCTTTACCACCTCTACGATCGGCAGGCCGAAAGCCTGTGCGAACTCATAGTCACGCGTATCATGCGCTGGAACCGCCATGATCGCGCCCGTGCCGTAACTGACCAGCACATAGTCGCTGATCCAGACCGGTATTTTCTCACCGTTCACGGGATTGATCGCGTACGCGCCAGTGAACTGTCCAGTCTTCTCCTTAGCAAGATCGGTCCGATCCAGATCACTCTTGCGCGACGCTGCCTCGCGGTAATCGACAACCTTCTCGCGATACTCGTCCGTCGTTATCTTATCGACAAGCTCATGCTCGGGCGCGAGCACCATATATGTCGCCCCGAACAGCGTGTCAGGTCGCGTCGTGAAAACCTTTATATCTTCGTCATAGCCGTCAACCTTGAAATCGACCTCAGCGCCCACGCTCTTGCCGATCCAGTCGTGCTGCAGCTTCTTGATCGAATCCGACCAGTCCAGCCCTTCCAGCCCCTTCAGCAGACGATCCGCGTACTTAGTTATCCGCAGCATCCACTGACGCATGGGTTTTCTGATTACCGGATGACCGCCGCGTTCGCTCACCCCGCCCACAACTTCTTCGTTCGCCAGCACGGTACCCAGCTCCGGACACCAGTTCACGGGTGCTTCAGACTCATACGCAAGCCGATGATCGGCTATATAGGCCTCTTTCTCTTCTTCGCTGAGTCCATCGGGTATCGGCAGTTCTTCTATGGGCTTGGCCTTCTGTTCTTTCTCGTCGAAATAGCTGTTGTAGAATTTCAGGAAGATCCACTGCGTCCACTTGTAATAATCCGGATCCGTCGTCTGCACCTCGCGGTCCCAGTCATAACTGAACCCCAGCGCCTTGATCTGCCTGCGCATATTAGCAATGTTCTTTTTGGTAGTGATCGCAGGATGTGTACCCGTTTTGACCGCATACTGCTCCGCGGGCAGGCCGAATGAATCAAAACCCATCGGATGCAGAACATTGAAACCCTTCATCCTTTTATATCGCGAGACTATGTCGGTGGCAGTGTAGCCCTCCGGGTGTCCCACGTGCAGACCCTGTCCGCTCGGGTACGGGAACATGTCCAGGACGTAGTATTTTGGCTTGCTGCTGTCCAGTTCAACCTTGAAAGTCCTGTTGTTTTCCCAGACTTTCTGCCACTTCTTTTCTATTTCTTGATGATCATACGTACCAAAATAGTCAGCCATTTTTATCCCTGTTTTGCTGTTTTTCTTACTAGTTTTTCCAAGTTTTGACCCACTTTTGCTAAGTTTCTACCGGTCAATTTCCCACCCAATATGGGCATTCATTATCCGCTGAAGTCGTGCACTTTCTCGACTTACGTTGCTTGCCGCTCGTATCAAAGCCACAACCGCGACCTGAAGCAGCAGGACTTACGCCGCCCTGATTTTGCGGTAAACGCCTAATCTTATTCAACTTAAGGCATTTAATCAACGATTTATATCACCCACCAGCCAGATTTCACCAGTCAGACCCGATTTTCCTCAAGAAATTTATCATTCACCCCCGAAAATCGATTTGACATGAAACACGCAAATAGCTATTATCGTAAAAGCTTGTGAATGTGAACTCAAGCACATATTCAAGAGGATTTAAATAGCTTGATGAGATACCGTAAAATTCCGAGCGAAACTATCCGGAGGCTCCCGATGTACTTCCGGGCGCTGGTTTTTCTTGAGAAAAACCAGAAGGATTACATCTCAAGCAGCGAGCTTGCAGAGTTCGTACACATCAAACCACCTCAAATCCGTAAAGATTTCTCTTATTTCGGCGCCTTCGGCACCAAGGGCATCGGTTACGATATCAAGAACCTGATTAATGAAATACAGAGCATTCTCAAGCTCGACAGCCCTCAAAAAGCTGCTCTTATCGGTGCGGGCAAGCTGGGGACAGCTCTTTGCCTGTTTCCGGGCTTTAAGGCGTACGGATTTGAAATTTCCGCGATTTTTGACAAAGATCCTGATAAGATCGGCAAAAAAATAGGAAACACCACGATCGAGGACGTAGCAACAGTAGACTCACTCACCCAACGGAACATAAAACTTGCAATCCTGGCTGTGCCGGCCAATACTGCTCAAAGCACTACTGCAGAGCTGGTTCAGGCAGGCATTACCGGAATACTGAACTTATCGCCCTGCTACCTTGATGTACCACCTGATGTGAAAGTGGTAACTATAGATATAGCAATGGAATTGGGCGCGTTGCCCTATTACATATAAATACCATGTTTCAAGGCCGGCGGAGGAGAACTCCGGGTGAAAACGACTTTGGAACGGGCTTTTTGTTAACGCGGTTCTTTGTGTTACAGGAAACAGGGAATTATGAGCATTAAGAAGTTGAAAAAAGATGTTTTCAATGATCTGGTCGCCGCGCTGATCGATTCCGACCAGAGAGTTGTAGGCGTCAAGGCCAAGGGAGATCGATTTGCATTCGGCGATCTCGAATCCGCTGACGAGCTGAGGCTCGACTACGATGTGACTTTGCTGCCTCCAAAGAAGTTCATGCTTCCGCAGATGGAAACGCTGCTCAAGTATGAAGTCGGCGGTGAGTATAAGTCAGCGGGCGAAGCTCCGAAAATGACGCTTATCGGCGTGCATCCGTATGATCTGGTTGCGATAAATCAGATGGACGAGATATTCGCACAGGATGAGTACGATAAGTATTATATGAATCGCAGAAACAATATTACCATTATTGCCTGCGATGTCGTCACACCTTCGAAGAACGTTTTTGCCGGCTCAATGGGCACAGCTACGGTCGACAAGGGCTATGATGTTCTGCTGACTGATATGGGTGACAGTTACCTGGCCGAAGCTGCTACTGACAAGGGCGAGGAGCTTCTGGCAAAGGCAGCTCAGGCAGACGACGCTTCGCCGCAGGATATTGAAGCCCGCAGCAAGGTATGGCAGGAAAACAAGGAAAAGCTCAACAAGCACAAGCTCAATTGTGAGCCCGGCGACATTCCTAAGCTTCTGGACAAAGAAGAAGTTTACGATCACCCCGTCTGGGAAGAAAAGGCCTCGATGTGTTATTCGTGCGGTTCTTGTACCTCTGTGTGTCCGACCTGCTACTGCTTCGACGTTCAGGACGACGTAGAGTGGAACCTCAAGGAAGGTAAACGCTGGCGTGCATGGGACGGCTGTGTGCTGGAAAACTTTGCAACAGTTACAGGCGAGCATAACTTCCGTAAACAGCGTGCACAGCGATTCCGTCACCGCATCTTCCGAAAGGGTAAATACGTGCCCTCGAAGATCGGCGGGCAGATCGCATGCGTGGGCTGCGGCCGATGCGTGACAGCTTGTACTACAGACATCGCCAACCCTGTTGACATTTACAACAGGCTTCTGGAAGACGTCAAAATATAAAGAAGTAACGAGGCGACTCGAAATTAAGGAGAACTGGTAAATGTGTGATTGTTGCAGCAGTAAAAAAGACATATACCTGCCTGAGTTAGCGACGGTCAAAAAGAGGAAGCTAATGAACGGCACGGAGCTGTATCTTCTGATCCAGCTCGATTCAGGCGAAGAACTGGGACATAAGCCCGGTCAGTTCGTCGAAGTATCCATAGCAGGAATCGGCGAATGTCCGATCTCAATATCATCATCGCCAACGCAAAAAGGCGGTTTCGAGCTGGTAGTCAGGAACGCGGGAAGCGTGACCAAGGCTATTCACAAGCTCAAGGTCGGCGACAAAGTTGGTATCCGGGGGCCGTTCGGTGAAGGTTATCATATCGATCAGCTCAAGAACAGAAATCTCATCTGCATCTGCGGCGGTCTGGGTCTTGCACCACAGCGTTCGCTGATCAACTACATCCTGGATAACCCGAGTGATTTCGGCACGCTGACCGTGCTGCTGGGTACTAAATGTTATCCGCAGCGGTTCTTCCGTGAAGAACTGGCGAAGTGGGCAGAGGGTGACGACATGACGTTCAAGGAAACAGTGGACGAAGAACATGACTGCTGGACAGGGAACGTGGGTGTGGTAACCACGCTGATCCCGAAGGTGGAAAGCCATCTTAAAGATTCTGCAGTGCTCGTGTGCGGTCCGCCCGTTATGTATAAGTTCGTGCTGATGGCACTTGAAGAATATGACATACCTCACGATGACATTTATGTCAATCTTGAACGGCGCATGAAGTGCGGCGTAGGAAAGTGCGGCCACTGTCAGATAAACGGCGAATACGTATGCCAGAGTGGTCCTGTGTACCGTTATTCAGAGATAGGCGCAATGCCGGAGGCTATATAAAATGGACAAACCCAAAGTAGCAATTTTTGATTTTGCCTGCTGCGAAGGTTGTCAGCTCCAGATAGTGAATTTAGAGGAGACGATCCTCGATCTCATCGGCGCTGTCGACGTTGTCGAATGGCGGGAGGCAATGAGCGAAAAAAGTCACGAATATGATATCGCGATCATCGAAGGTTCGATAACCAGGCCCGAAGATGAGAAACGCCTGGAGATCATAAGAAGCCGGGCAAAGGTTCTGATCGCGATCGGTGCATGTGCGACTATCGGCGGGATCAACAAGCTCAAGAACAATTTCGATCTCAAGGACGTCAAAAAATGTGTCTACGCTGATTCGGCTGACAAGCCGCACGTAGATACCGAGATGACGAAGGCGCTCGACGAGGTGGTAGAAGTAGACTACAAGATACACGGCTGTCCGATGAACAACGAGGAATTCGCGTATGTAGTCCGCTGTCTGCTGATGGGCAAAAAGCCCGTCATCCCGGATTATCCGGTTTGCGTAGAATGCAAGGCGAAAGAAAACGTATGTCGCTACGAGTACGGCGAGCTGTGCCTGGGACCGATCATCCGTGCAGGCTGCGGAGCGAAGTGTCCTTCGGCAGGTTACAGATGCTTCGGCTGTAGGGGCTATGTTGACAACCCCAATGTCGACGCCGCGAAAGAGATCATGGACAAATACGATCTTACCGTAGAGGACCTGAAAAGCAGAATGGTATTGTTCGGAAGTAAGCAAGGACCTACAATATGAGTAATGTAAATATAAATGTACATCACATGACACGTGTCGAGGGGCACGGCAATATTGTCGTAAACGCTAGTGACGGCACAGTGGAAAAAGTTCAATGGCAGGTTCCCGAAGCGCCGCGTTTCTTCGAAGCGATGGTGCGGGGAAGAAAATTCGATGATATTCAGACGATCGTCAGCAGGATCTGCGGGATATGTTCGATCAGTCACTCACTCGTAGCCATCAAGGCTGTCGAGGATGCACTGAGCATCGACATATCGGAACAGACCGACATGCTGCGTCTTCTGATGCACTACTCGGAACAGCTCCAGAGCCACGTTCTGCACGTCGGCTACCTGGTAGCTCCGGACCTGTTCAACGCTCCATCGGTTGTACCGCTGGTTGGAAAGGCTCCGGAGGCTGTGAAGACGATTATCGGCGTTCACCGCGTAGCAAACCAGATGTCCGAGCTGCTGGCGGGCAGGATCACGCACCCGATCACACTGGTGCCGGGCGGATTTTCGAAGGTGCCGAGTGAAAAGGAACTCAGGCAGCTTCAGGATACGCTGAAGGCACAAGTAAAGCCGCTGCAGACGATCTGTGACGTTGTGGCAAGTGTAGCGGGCAATCTGCCGAACTTCGAACGCGATACTGAGTACGTCTCGCTCAAGCAGGACAAGACGTATACCTTCTATCACGGCGATATAGCGTCGACCGAGGGTACTGTCAAGCCTGTCAGTGAGTGGGAAAGTGTTGCTAACGAGTATGTCGTTGACCAGTCCACAGCTAAATGGGCGAAGTGGAACCGCGAAACTTACATGGTCGGTGCCCTGGCACGTTACAACAACAATGCCGAGTACCTGAGCCCTCTGGGTAAGGAAGTAGCAGGCATGTTTGGTCTGAAGAAGGGCTGCTGCAATCCGTTCATGAACAATATTGCACAGCTTGCAGAGGCTGCACATGTCGTTGAGCACTCAATCGAGCTGATCGACAAGATCCTGAGCAAGGGCATCGAGGACGAGCGTCCGAATATCTCGCCTAAGCCTGGCAGAGGTTATGCAGCTGTCGAGGCTCCTCGCGGCATACTGTTCCACGCATACGAGTTTGACGAAAACTTCGAATGCACCTGGGGCAACATGTGTATCCCGACTAACCAGAACCACGCAAATATCCAGAAGGACTTTGAGAAGTTCGTACCCGAGAATCTCGAGTCTGGCGAGGACAATCTCCGCCAGGGACTGGAAATGCTGGTTCGTGCGTATGATCCGTGTATCTCCTGTTCAACCCACTTCCTTGACGTAGAATTCGTACGCTAAACAGATCGACTCACAATTTCAGGTCCCGTCCCTTTTGCCTTGGAGGAGGCGGAGGAGAGACGGGGCCTGTTTTTTTTCAACACATATAATAGTATAGCATTCAATTGGACCGCCGCATAATTTAACAGCCGCGCCTCCGACGAACTTTTTGGAGAGTCCATTCTCGGCGAACTGTGAAATTATGCGGCTGGCGAGTCCGGCAATGGGAGCAAATATTTGAATACTGATCCCTTTCCGGCCATTTTGTTGCGATTATTTCTCTCGGGGCTCACAATGGGCAAAGATACGATAGTAATAGGATTGGGAAATCCGCTGATGTGCGACGAAGGCATCGGCATCACGCTTATCGAATACCTCACTAAAAAGCAGGATGAACACCCGGATGTAGATTTCATCGATGCAGGCACGGGGGGGATGCAGCTTTTGCATTACATCTCCGGAAGAAAGAAGGCTGTGCTTATAGACTGCGCATTCATGGGAACTGAGCCGGGCACGATAAAACGCTTCACGGCGGACGAGGTCAAAAGCATCAAAAAACTCTCACACCTGTCCCTGCACGAGGTGGACATTCTCAAGGTGATCGAACTGTCGGAACAGTTGGGTGAAGCTCCGGATGAGGTCGTCTTTTTCGGTATCGAGCCTGCGGCAGTTGAGGACGGCATGGAACTGTCGGACACGCTTGCCGGCAAGATCGATGACTATCTGCAAACAATCGATGCTGAACTGGGGACGGATTAACGCACCTGATGGTGTTTAACCTCACTTCGGCTGTATCAGCTCCATCAATGCCTGGGAGAACGCCTCCAGCCCCACTTCGTAGCGATAGTCAGCTATATGATCCAGCTCAGTAGGGCCCTTGTTGACGATCACGATCTTAGCGCCGCTTTGATCGGCAAGCACCGGGATGCTTGCTGCGGGGTAAACCGCGAGGGACGTTCCCATAATGAGCAGGACGTCACAGGTTGTCGCCAGCTCCTGGGAACGACTAATCGCGTCCTCGGGTATGAGGTCACCGAAAAAAACGAGGTCTGGACGTATCAGACCGCCGCACTGACACATCGGCACCCCGTCAGTGACGATCATTTCGTCTACCCGCGTTCTGTTAAACGCCCTGCTGCAGTCGACGCACCGGAATGTGGTGACGTTTCCGTGAAACTCTATTACATCTTGTGAACCGGCCTTTTGGTGCAGGCCGTCGATATTCTGCGTGATTATTGCAGAAATCAGCCCCGCCTTTTCGAGTTCGGCGAGTGCTCGATGTGCGATGTTCGGCTCCTTATCCACGAGCGGATGGATGTACTCGTATGCTATCTTGTAGTATTCTTCTGGGGATGAGAGCAGAAAATCCACCTCGAACACCCGCTGTGAGACCGTAGCGTACAGTCCGCTGGGACCGCGAAAATCCGGTATGCCGGAGGCGGTTGACACACCAGCGCCGGTGAGAACCACTGTCCGGTTCGCTTTCTTGAGCAGATCCAATAATTGGCGAGCATCTTCGATCGCGTTGTCCATCTAAACCTCCGTAAATTGACAAACAGACATTCTTTCTCAAGCCCGGCTGTTTGTCAACGAATCATGAATCGCAGTTTTTGGGTAGATTTCCCGACTCAGCTTTGGGGTGCATCAAAAAAAGGTGGCGCGAACATTTTGGATATGGTATAACTTAGAGAAAAGGTTATTTTTCGAGGTATATCATGTCACAGCAGGATTGGATTGAAGAAGCGGTTGCCGAATTTCGCAAGGGTTGCCAGGAGCTCCACGACGAGCTCGATTCCGCGGCTAATGGGACGTTGCTGGATGTCAGCGATGATCAGATCGTCAGAACGCTTGAGCCTTTACTCAAGGATGTGCAGCGAAAGGCTATCCAGACGGCATTGGAAAAATCCCAGACTGATTCGGACTACCGGCGTTGCGGCAAGTGTAAAAAAAAATGAGACACAAGGGCAGCAAATCCTACGAGTTCATCACCAAGCGTGGCAATATAAGTCTTACCGGCACTTATTATCATTGCAGTTGCGGCAGCAGCAAGCCGATCAGCAATCTTGTCAGCAGCGGCCGCAAATACAGCCGGATCGCCAACGAGCTGGTATTGCGTCATACGGCAAGTGGCCCTTATAAAGAGGTTAGCCGATTTTTGCGTCAAGACTTCAGTATTCATATATCTCACGAATCGCTGAGAAGGCGGATATTGGCGGTTTCAGGCTCTATCAGACAAAACCGTGATTGCAGCAGCGACGACCGGAAGTGGGACGAAATTGCCGGCAGTAAGCTGTATGGCTATGCCGACGGAGTGTTGATAAACGTACGTCGTGAAGGGTGGAAGGAAGTCAAACTTCTGCGTTACGAGGATGACGCCTGTAGTAAGGTCAGCCATCGTGCTGTGCTCGGTCCGATCAAGCAGTTCGGCTCTCTTGCCCGTCGTGAGGCGATTCGGATTGGAGCATCGAAAGCCAAAGACATGACGTTTTTAATGGACGGTGCGGAAGGTTTTCACAGGCATATAAAAAGCAATCTTCCTAATGCAAAACAAGTAGTTGATTACTGGCACTGCTGTCAGCACATTGGCGAGTGTGCCAGTTTGCTTTACGGTGAAAATTCGAAGAGGAGCAATCGCTGGCGAAGCAAATACTGTCATGTACTTCGAGATAAGGGGCCCAAAAAACTGATCAGGAGCTTGCGAATCAGCAAAAGCCGGGTTGCGAGCAGCGAAGACGCCGAGGCCTTGTCGAAGCTGATCAACTTCCTGTCTCGGCGGATTGAGCGGATCGACTATCCGAAATTGCTGGCTATGGGGCTTCGCGTGGACAGCGGACCGATAGAAAGTTCATGCAAAACCGTTGTGCAGGCCCGCCTGAAGAGCTCAGGGATGCGGTGGAGCCGACAAGGAGCATCCGCTATGCTGGAAGTCAGAACCGCACTGCACAGCGATTTATGGGAATATGCTATAAAAGACTGTGCCTAAATATTGTGATGCACCCCAGCTTTGGCCGGTGCTCGAATTTCTGTTGACATGAAACGCCCAGATTAGTATTATCACACCAATTATGACTAAGGAAAAGATCAAAATGGAAAAAGCGTTCCTCTCAGGAAACGAAGCGGTGGCCTTCGGCGCATACGAAGCAGGCATGCAGGTTGCTTGTGCATATCCGGGCACTCCCTCGACCGAGATCCTCGAAGCGATAGCGGAGTTCCCAGAAATCGATGCCCAGTGGTCAGTAAATGAAAAAGTGGCCTATGAAGTTGCACTCGGTGCGGCAGTTGGCGGCGTGAGGAGCCTTTATGCATGCAAGCATGTAGGGCTGAACGTTGCTATGGACCCGCTGATGACATCGTCTTATACCGGTATCAACGCCGGCTTTGTCATCGTGGTCTGCGATGATCCGGGGATGCACTCTTCGCAGAACGAGCAGGACACCCGCTGGGTCAGCCTGTATTCGAAGATGCCGATGCTGGAACCTTCGAGCCCGAGCGAGGCGAAGGAACACGTTGCGAGGGCATTCGATATCAGCGAAGAATTCGATACGCCTGTGATCGTGAGGATGACCACGCGTATTTCGCACACCAAGGAAGATATGGTGCTGGGTAAACGTGTCGAAAAGGAGACCGCCCCGCTGTCATATGACGAGAAGAAATACGTGATGATACCGGCGTTCGCACGCAAGAGGCATGTGGTGGTGGAGGAACGGCTTGGCAAGCTGAAGGACTTTGCCGAGACGACGGATCTGAACGAAATCACCATCAATGACAAGTCGGTTGGGTTTTTAACCTCGAGCATTCCGTATCATTACCTTAAAGAAGAATACCCCGATGCTTCGTATCTGAAGCTCGGCTTTTCGTATCCGTTCTGTGACGATAAGATCAGGGAGTTTGCGGATTCTGTGGATAAGCTGGTTGTTGTCGAAGAGCTCGATCCGTTCTTTGAGACGCATCTGGCGGCTATGGGGCTGGAGTTTGAGACCAAGGATGCGACATTCCAGACGGGTGAGCTCACGCCGGACGTTATGAAGGACGTCGTCGAGGGCAAGAAACGGCCCGCACCGGCGGCAGTTGCGAAACGGCCACCGCGTTTGTGTCCGGGCTGCCCACACTGGTTCTCGTTCGCAACGCTCAAAAAGCACAATATATACGTCGCTGGCGATATTGGCTGTTATACGCTTGCGTCTCTGCCGCCGACTTCTGCGATGCATACGTGCGTTTGCATGGGTGCGGGCGTGACCTTTAACGAAGGGCTCCGCAAGGCGCATCCGAACGAGAAGATACTAGGCGTGGTGGGAGACTCAACGTTCGTGCATTCGGGCGTAACGGGGCTTATCAATGCCGCTTACAACGGCTCGAAGGGCGTTATAATGATCGTGGACAATTCGATTACCGCGATGACGGGTGGACAGCAGAACCCCGCGACGGGTCTGACGATCCGTAATGAGCGGACCAAGCTGCTGGACCTGGAGGCACTTTGCAAGAGCTGCGGTGCTGATAACGTAGATGTGATCGATCCAACGAACCGCAAGGAATTTGACGCACTTGTCGAAAAACGGGTTACCGAGGATGCACTTTCGGTCATTATCGCAAAACATCCATGTAAGCTTATCAAATAAAGAGCAGGAAACTTATGAGCACTAATGTTCAGAATATAACGTTGGGTGGAATCGGCGGCCAGGGTGTGGTCAAGGCTTCAGAGATTTGCGGCTGGGCGGCTGCGTTGGCCGGGTTTCACGTTAAAAAGAGCGAGGTTCACGGCATGGCGCAAAGAGGCGGGTCGGTTGAATCGCATGTGCGGTTCGGCGAGGAAGTGAATTCGCCTCTGGTTGCAGAAGGCCGGGCGGACTACCTCGTCTGCTTCCATGAAGACGAGCACAACCGCCTGAAGGTCTTTCTCAAGCCGGACGGTGTTGATCTGGCTGGGTATCTGTCCAAGGCGGAAGATGTGATCGAAAACCCCAGGTATCTGAATACGTTTTTGGTCGGTGTCCTCTCTGCCAAGATCAGCGACATTGCCGAGGAACACTGGCTGGCAGCGATCGCCAAGGTTTTTGCCGCGAAGTACCTCGAAGAAAACACTAGGGTCTTCATGGAAGGACGGAGGATTAGCCAAGAGTGATTTGGGAAAAACACGTAGAATGCATGGACCAGGAGCAGCTCAGCAAGCTGCAGTCGCAACGCCTTAAGGAACTGGTCACTTACGTCTATGAAAACAATCCGATCTACAAAGAGAGATTGGACAGTAGCGGAGTGACGCCGGATACGATAAACGACATATCCGACATTACGAAGCTCCCCTTCACTACCAAAATGGACATGCGGGACAGTTATCCGTATGGTCTGTTTTCCAAACCGCAGAAAGAAATCGCTGAGATACATGTCTCCAGCGGTACGACCGGCAATCCGACGCTGGTAGGTTATACTCGCAAGGATGTCGCGTTGTGGTCGAACGTTATGGCACGTGCTCTGTGCTGTGCGGGCGGAGAGCCGGGCGACATAATACAGATCGCGTACGGCTATGGTCTGTTTACCGGCGGGCTTGGTTTCCACTATGGAGCTCTGGAGATGGGGCTGACGGTAATTCCCACATCTTCGGGTCAGACTGCAAGGCAGCTAAAGATCATGCAGGACTTCCAGCCGCGGATTCTTGCCTGTACACCGAGCTATGCACTTTACATGGCTGAGGCGGCTAAGGAAGCTGGGCTGGATCCGCGTGAGAGCAGTTGGGAGATCGGCATATTCGGCGCGGAGCCGTGGAGCGAGTCAATGCGAAACGAGATCGAGGATTCGCTCGGTCTGATCGCGACGGATGTTTACGGCTTGTCCGAGATCATCGGGCCGGGCGTGTCGCAGGAATGCACGTACAAAGACGGCCTGCATATATTCTCGGATGTGTTCTACCCGGAGATCATCGACCCTGAGACGGGTGAGCAGGTTGAGCCTGGTGAGGACGGTGAACTGGTGATCACCACTCTGACTAAAGAGGGCATTCCCCTTCTGCGGTACAGGACACGGGACATTGTCAGCGTCAATTATGAAAAGTGTGAATGTGGTCGAACGAGTCCGCGTGTGTCGAAGATCAAGGGCAGGACGGATGACATGATCGTTGTACGGGGCATCAACGTCTTCCCGTCGCAGATCGAGCATGTGCTGGTGGGTATGGAAGGTATCGGGCCGCACTACCAGATCGTTATCGACCGTGAAAAGCACAGTCTGGACAAGGTGGACATTCTGGTGGAGCTCGACGAAAAAAGATTCAGCGACGAGATCAAGCAGCTTCACGGTCTCGAGACGAAGATCAAAAAAGAGATCGAATCGATTCTCAGTATTGGAGTGACCGTAAAACTGGTAGAGCCCAAGACTATCGAAAGAAGCATGGGCAAGGCCAAAAGAGTTGTCGACAAACGAAACGCATAGAGGAGGCCGCATGAAGATCAAACAGATTTCAGTCTTTCTTGAAAACCGCAAAGGCAGACTATTCGACGCATGCTCCATACTCGGACAGAACGGCGTAAACATTCGCGCTTGCACGATCGCGGAGACGGAGACATTCGGCGTATTGCGGATCGTGGTCGACAAGGCTGAGCAGGCCGTCGAGGTTCTCAAGGATAACGGCTTTGTAGCGAATATCACTTCCGTCGTCGTCGCAGAAGTCGCGGACGAGCCGGGCGGACTTGCTAAAATACTGAAGACCCTTTCGGACAATGACGTCAACATCGAATACATGTACGGCTTTGTCGAAAAGTTCACCGACAAGGCTTTGATGGTTTTCCGGTTTGAAGACACGGACCGGGCACAGAAGATACTTCAGCAGAACGGCATTAAGATAATCAATCAGGAAGAAGTGGAGGGTCTGTAATGGTCACTCTTCTTTCGCAGATCGTGCCTACCCAACCGTTGATCGTATTCGGCAGTGCGGCGGCTCTTGTCGTCATCGCCCTGACAGCCTGGGCAATACACTACAAATAAGCGAGGAGGCCATTGTGGACGAACATCGCGTTCTGACGGTAGTCACTGTTTGCGGCTATTTCGCAATCTTGATCTTTCTGGGGGTGTGGAACTCACGTAAGATCAAAACGAGTTCCGATTACATGCTCGCCGGCCGGGGTCTCAAATTCTGGTCGTTCGTTTTGCTTTTGATGGGCTCGGCTGCAAGCGGCATGACGATACTGGGCGTGAGCGGACTGGGATATACCGCGGGCTGGCCAACCTTCTGGGAACAGCTTGCCGTTCCGTTGAGCTGCAGCTTCTGTCTGATATTCTTCGGGGCGAAACTGAGCCGTATCGCATCGAATCGCGAATACCAGACGATCGAAGATTATTTTTGCGAACGGTACGAGAGCGAAGGCTCGATGCGGCTGCTGTCCTCCATTACGGTCGGCTTCGTATCGATCGTTTACCTGATCGGGCAGTTTACCGCGGTGGGATTCATACTGAGCTGGATGCTGGGCCTGCCGTATCAATGGGCATTGATAATCGGGGCCCTGATCACCATGTCTTACGTTCTGCTGGGTGGGTTGCGTGCGATCGCTTCCATTGCCTCTTTACAGGTCATTCTCATGCTGATCGGCGTGTTGATCATCTGCCCACTTATAATCTCGAAGGCTCCGGACTTTAATAGTGTGCTTGCAAAGCTCGATCCGAACATGCTCAAGGCAGCTTATCCGCAGGAGTTTCCGCCGGCGAATGCCCACTCGTTCATGACGCCCTTCTTTGCACTTTCGCTGTGCATGCTGCTGATAATGGGTCTGGCTTCGGCGCCGCACATCATAAACAACGTGCTTGCTGTGAATCAGAAAAAGTATTTCAAGTGGGCTCCGCTGATCGTGTTCGTGGCGTATTTTGTCATGATGGCATTGATCAAGACTTCCGGTTTTGCCGCACGCGCCCTGGCTGAAAGGGGTATCATCGAGGTTGAGAGAGCCGACCGTGCATTTATACAGGCGGTTGAATTCATATTTAGAGACATGCCTTTTGTTTCGATCCTTGCGGGTACAGTTGTGCTGGCCGCGGTGATGACAACGACGGACCGACTGATGCTGACGATCGGCAACTGCATAAGCTGGGACATCTACAAGAAATTCATTCATCGCACAGCAAGTGACCAGCTCGTGAATCTTATCAACCGTGCAACGGTGTTCGTCACTACGGTTCTTGCTGTCGTCGTCGCTCTATATCCGCCCAAGCTTCTTGCATTTCTGATCTGGGCGGCCGTCGGGGTGATGTTCTCAGCATTCACGGTTCCCCTGCTGGGCGGCTTATACTGGAAACGCGGCACCAGAGAGGGCTGTATTACCGCGATGGCGGCGGGGTTCATCAGCGCCCTTGTTTTCGCAGCGATGGGTAAAGGGCTTTTCCCGGGCATCAATCCCGTACCTATGCCCGTACACTTCAGCCTGTTCTCTTTCGGCGTTTCGCTGGTAAGCTATGTACTGGTGAGTTTGGCAACTAAGAAACCGAATGACAAGGTTCTCGAAATAACTGAAACTGGTTTATTCATAGAGCAGAAAACATGCAAGTACCATTCTGGGACGAACGAATCGAAACAGCAAGCAGAGGCGATCTAGAGGCCCTGCAGCTTGAGAGGTTGAAAAAGGTCGTGGACTCGGCCTTCAAAACGCCCTTTTACAAGAAACGCCTTGCCAAGGCGGGCATGTCCTCCAGCGACGACATCAAGTCACTTGAAGACTTGAAAAAGATCCCTTTCACCACCAAGGACGACCTGCGAAAGAGTTTTCCGAAGGGGCTTCTCGCTTGCGACATGGACGAGGTCAATCGGATACACAGCTCCAGCGGCACCACGGGGATACCGACGGTAATATATTTTTCAGGTGAAGATGTCGATACCTGGACCGATCTCGTCGCGCGTTGTGTAGTCTGCACCGGCGCGAGCAAGAAGGATGTGTTCCAGAATATGATGACGTACGGTCTGTTCACAGGCGGACTGGGGCTGCATTACGGAGCGGAAAAAGCGGGCATGACGGTAATACCTGTTTCGAGCGGAAATACTCTTCGGCAGGTTCAGATCATGCAGGATTTCCAGACATCAGTGGTGCATGCGACGCCAAGCTATATGCTGCACATCCGCACGGTGCTGGATGAGAACGATATTTCGCTCAAACAGCTCAATCTGCAGAAGGCATTTATCGGGGCGGAGCCGCACAGCGAAAACGTCCGCAAGAAGATCGAAGAGCTGTATAATATCGATGCGTATAACTCCTACGGGCTGAGTGAGATGAACGGGCCGGGGCTTGCGTTTGAATGCGTACATAAAGCGGGCATGCATTTCTGGGAAGACGGCTATATCGTTGAGATCGTTGATCCGGAGACGGACGAGAATCTCGAAGACGGTGAGCCCGGCGAGGTGATCGTTACAAATCTTATTCGGCATGCAACCCCGCTGATGCGGTACAGGACGCGTGATCTGGCGTCGATACTGCCCGGTCAGTGTGAATGCGGCAGAACGCACCGCCGGTTGAGCAGGATCAAAGGCAGAACTGACGACATGCTTATCATCAACGGCGTGAACGTTTTCCCGTCGCAGATCGAAGAAGTGATCATGAAGATCCCCGAAGTCGGCACGAACTATCAGATATGTCTCGACAAGCAGGGAGCACTCGACCGGCTGACCGTACAGGTCGAGATATATTCAAAGATGTTCACAGGCAGCGCGGGCGAGCTGGAGAACCTGCGTCACAGAATAGTCGAAAAGCTCAAGGGAACCATCACCATTAAGCCCCTGGTAAAGCTTCACGAGCCGGGATTCCTGCCTGTGTACGAGGGCAAGGCCAAACGCGTAATTGACGAGAGACCCAAAGACGAACAATAGGAGGCTCAAAATGACCAAACAGCTTAACGTATTCGTAGAAAACCGCCCAGGCAGACTCGAATCGGTCACACAGAGCCTGCTCGAAAGTAATATCAATGTGCGTGCGTTCGCTATGCAGGATCGGGGCGATTACGGTCTGCTGAAGCTGATCGTGGACAAGCCGCAGGAAGCGTACCTGGCACTGTCCGAGAAGAATTTTGCATGTGCACTGAAGGATACGCTGGCGATATCCGTGCCGGACAAGCCGGGAAATCTGCACAAGCTGACGACGGTGCTGGCGGAAAATGACATCAATGTGATCGATGCTTACGGCTTTGTCCTCGAGCCGGACCACCAGGGAATATGCTGTCTCGAGATCGAAAATCTCAAAGAAACGAACGCTCCGCAGATCGTGAGCGAGGCAGGCTTTGAGGTGCTTTCGGCCGAAGAGCTTAGTGACTTGTAGCGCGGCATGTAAAAAAGTTCCTCACGGAATAATGAGGAGCACCCACTTTGGGCCGCCGCAGAATTTAACAGCCGCGCCTCCGACGAACTTTTAAGTGAGTCCATTCTCGGCGGACTGTGAAATTATGCGGCTGGGCAATCCGGCAAACATGAGCGAGCAATGAATTTGCCGCCGTTATCTGCTATTTGATTATGGATCAAATATAAAAGGTCCGCGGGGAAGAACATCCCAGCGGACCTTTTCAATGCGCTAAGTTTGAGCGGGCTTTTTACTTCTTCGCCAGTTCCTTGTAGATCGTCATTGCATCGTCGAACGGCTGTAAGGCCCTCTCGAAAACGCCCAGACTGTAGGCGATCGTAAGGCCGTAGTTGGTGAACGGCACTTGGGCCTTTCTTGCAATGTCTATGCGGGAGAGCACCTGCCTGCGGTTCCATACGCAGGCTCCGCAGTGTATCACCAGTTTGTAGTCGGAGAGGTCCTCTGGGAAATCACGTCCTGCGGCTACCTCGATGTCCAGGTCATCACCGACGTAACTTTGCAGCCATCGCGGTATCTTGATCCGCCCGATATCCTCGCCTATCGGGTGATGCGAACATGCCTCGGAGATCAGCACCTTGTCACCGCCCTTCAATTCCTCGATGGCCATGGCGCCCTCGACCATCGAGCAGAGGTCGCCTTTGTACCTAGCGAACAGAACCGAAAAGCCAGTCAGAGGTATATCAGCGGGAACGGTTTTTGAAACCTGGGCGAATGCCTGGCTGTCCGTGACCACCAGTGCGGGGGGCTGTTTGAGATTGGTGAGCGTCTGTTCGAGCATGTTCTCTTTGACCACCATTGCACAGCAGTTCGCATCGAGCACCTCGCGCAGGGTCTGTACCTGTGCGAGTATCAGCCTGCCCTTCGGAGCCTCGATATCTATCGGCACCACGAGGACAACCGTATCGCCGTCGTTTACGAGCCCGCCGAGCAGTGTGTCTTTTTCGATCCGTACATCCTCGGAAATTTCGATGATCTGCTGACGCAGCCGGGAAATGCCTTCATCCTTTACTATACTCGTAGCGACCACGGGGCCCACTTTCAGGTCCCGGATATGCTCTTCGAGCTCGCCATCGTTGCGCAGATCGGCCTTGTTGGTAACCACGATAACGGGGACGCCCTGCTCTTTGAGCATTGCGCAAAGTTTCTGCTCATACTCCTGCCAGCGGTCTGTCACCACCAGGGCAAGGTCGGTCTTTTCGATTGCTTTGTATGTTTTGTCCACCCGCATCTTGCCAAGTGCACCGATATCATCGATTCCGGCTGTGTCCACGAAAACCACCGGGCCGACGGGCTGCAGCTCCATGACCTTCTCAACAGGGTCGGTGGTTGTTCCGGCCACTTCGGACACGATAGAGACCTGCTGACTAAGAAGCGAATTGAGGACCGAGGACTTGCCGACATTGCGTCTGCCGAAAATTCCTATGTGCAGTCTCAGAGCTTTGGGTGTCTTGAGCATCACAATACTCCTGAAGAAGTGAATAAAAATGGGGGCTGGAATCTGAGCCCAGCCCCATCCTTTGACACCCTGGAGGTGCCAAACTGAAGGAGGAGGAAGAGTGAATTATCTATTTGCCGCCGTTTTTCATAGCCGAACCTTTGTTCAGCTTCAAAAAAACAGGCAAGCATACCTACCATTCCTTTGAAGAAAAGTGTAGGGCCGGCAAGGTGGCCGACCCTACTATTTGGCATCCTGTTGAATGCCAAACCAAAGGAGGAGGAGGAGGAGACAAAATTAAATCTTGATAGTGCTGATAATCTCATCAGCTTATTTCATGCAGTCGCCCGTAAGTTCAAAACGGTACCGCAACCCCATCATGTTTACATTATATCGGTAAAGCTCCCCATTTGCATTAAAAATATGATGGGGCCGGAAGAAATTTTCCCAGCCCCATCCTTTGGCGCCCGTGTGGACGCCAAACCAAAGGAGGAGGAGGAGGCAAAAATTTATTTTATGTACTTTTGAACGGCCTTGAGCAGATCCTCAGGCTTGACGGGCTTTTCGAGCACGTCCTTTACGGGGAGCCAGTCTTCGTCCGGTTCGAAACCGAACGGCAGGTTCATTTCCTTGCGAACGCCCGTGATCATGATGACGGGTGTGCCCTTGAGCGAGTCGATTTTCTGAAGCTCGCGAGCTACGTCAAAGCCCTCGGACTTTGTGGTCATCATAACATCCAGAAGGATGATATTCGGCGTATCAGACTTTGCTTTTTCGATACCTTCCTGGCCATTTGCTGCAGCAGATACGTTATAGTTCTTAGCTTCCAGCAAATTCGCAATTGACTCGCGAAAATCTGCGTCATCGTCGATAATCAATACTCTCTTGGCCATCTCATTTTCTCCTACTTGTTCAAATAAAACCGTAGCAATTTTTACTTAGGACCCAGGTCCGGTTCCGGCTGTACGTCTTGCGCAAAATCAAGTTAGTTGTAACTTTTTAACGTATCACCCCGTGCCCAGTCAACATATCTACCTATAGACTTCACCATTTTTTCCATGCATCCGCTGCATGCGCCCGTAGGCTCGTTAACGCAGCGTTTGCCCGGGTAAATCTCGTAAAGTTTTTTATACTCTACCGGCGTGAAGTTGGGCATCAGAACATTTGCCCCGCACGCCAGTGCTTTCAATCTCATATCGCCGTTGCCCAGGCTGCCTAATGCCGTCGTTGCGGGCATATGCGTGTTCTTTGTCGCGATCCTTGTTACGGCCGTCATTTTGCACACCAGCTCGACGTCTCCGCATGCGTGATTTGCACACTCGGTCTGGCTGTGAGGTATGAACGGGCCGATGCCGATCATGGCGATCTTCTCGCGGACGAAAAACTGTACGTCGCGAGCGAGACTGGCGGTCGTCTGACCTTTGAGACCGACCATACAGCCGCTGCCCAGTTGATAACCCATCGAGCCGAGCTTACGCAAGCACTCAACGCGTCGATCGAAGCTCATTTCCGGATGCAGCTTTTCATAGAGCTGCTTGTCGGAAGTTTCGATCTTGAGCAGGTAGCGGTCAGCGCCGGCGTTTCGCCACATCTCGAACTCCTGGTCACTTCTTTCACCGAGCGAGAGCGTTACAGCGATATCGTGCTTATCTTTTATTTTGAAGAGCAAGTCCTGCAGCCAAGCGGCATCGAGCTCATCTTCTTCGCCGGACTGCAGAACAACCGTTTTTGTATTGCAACTGACGATCTTATCCAAGCAGGCCATGATCTCATCGTGAGCCATGCGATATCGTCGAATTTGCTTATTATACTTGTTCAAACCGCAATACGCACAGGTATTCCTGCAGTAATTCGAAAATTCAACTATTCCTCGCAGCAGTACGCCGTCACCGACCTGCTCTCGCCTTACGTTATCGGCGAACTTGTATAGCTCATCGATCTGATCGGCATCTTCGAGCGAAAGCAGATACTCGATATCACGCAGATCGGGCATATCAGCCGTATATACGCGGTTTAAAACGGCACGCACATCAGACATATTCATCTCTCACGCCATCATCGATATGTTTGAACATGTCCCGCAGGATCTCGCGGTCGGTGCCGGTCAAACTGTTTATCTGCTTGTTAATGAGCTTATAACCGGCCTGTTTGACCGAGTCGGACGCGAAATCGTCCAGATATTCTTTCAGGGTGACCAGTGCGTTGACCTGGCACATGCCTTTGATAGCGCCGGGTTTTGCAAGGCTCATGAACCGCTCGCCGGTACGTTCCTTGCGGTAGCAGGCGGCACAGAAGCTGGGCAGATATCCCTGTTCCAGCAGGGAACCGATGATCTCGTCCTGTGTGCGGTGGTCGCCGAGGGTGAACTGAATGCCTTCTTCGGTTTCTTCGTCGTCGTAGCCGCCGGGGGAAACGCGGGATTCGGCGCTTATCTGCGACACGCCGTGGTGAACCAGTATGTCACGCATTTCGGGCGTTTCGCGGGTCGAAAGTATGATGCCGGTGTACGGCACGGAGAGACGCAGTATCGCGACCAGCCGCATGAAATCTTCGTCGGTCAGCGGATGAGGAACGTTTTCACTGACATCGCTGCCGGCGACAGGCTCTATTCGGGGCACTGAGATGGTGTGGGGGCCGACGTTGAATTTATTCTCGAGGTGCTCGCAGTGCATCAGCATGGCAAGCGTCTCGAATTTGTAATCGTAAAGCCCGTAAAGCACGCCTATGCCGACGTCATCGATGCCGGCTGCGAATGCTCTGTCGATCGCATTTATGCGGTTATCCGGATCGCTCTTGGGGCCCGAAGGATGCATATATCTGTAAGTTTCGTCGTGATAGGTCTCCTGGAATACCTGGTAGGTTCCTATTCCGATACCTTTGAGCTGTTTGAATTCTTCGACGCTGAGCGGGGCGGCATTGACGTTTACACGTTTGATCCGATTTTTGCCAGCCTGGGCGTCATATATCGCCTGCACGGAATCGCAGTAATAGTCGATCGCTTTCTTGCCGTCGAAATTCAGTGCTTCGCCCGCGACCATGAGTATTCGCTTGTGGCCTCGGTTCAACAGCCATGAAACCTGCTCCTTGATCTCTTCGGGAGTCAGGCTGCGGCGGTCAACGGAGCGATTTTCGCACTTGAAACCGCAGTAGCGGCAGTTGTTGACGCATGCATTGCTGATGTAGAGCGGTGCGAAGAGGACAACGCGTTTGCCATAGATGGCGTCCTTGACGTATGCTGCCGCCTCCATGATCTTTTCGGTGTTTTGGGCATCGTCCGCAGCCAGCAGCACAGCGGTCTCTTCCAGCGTCAAACGCTGCAGGGACCTGGCCTTGTCGAGCACAGCGTCGACCTTTGCATTGTCTGTCTTGCTGTGCTTTTGGAGTAACTGCTCTATTCTGGCTGCGTCAATGTGTTTCATTACTACTTCTTTCCTGCAGATTCAGCTTTGCGATACTGGTTGAGAAGGTCAACCACGCTTTTGGCCGTCAGTTCACCGTAGATCTTGTCGTCGATCATAATGACAGGCGCGATACCGCACGCACCCAGGCACCGTGCTTCCTGGAGCGTGAACAGGCCGTCTTCGGTTGTCTGGCCTGCTTCGACGCCCAGATCGCCCTTCAGTGCGTCCAGAACCTTGTCGGCACCTTTAACATAGCATGCTGTACCCATACATACACTTACCACATGCTTGCCGATGGGCTCAAGGTTAAAGTAGTGGTAAAAAGTCGCAACGCCCCAGATGTGGGCAGTCGGGACCTGCATTTCTTCGGCTACGAAGTCCATCACGTCCTGCGGCAGGTAACCGTAGAGTTCCTGGACCTTGTGCAGAACTGCTATGAGATACGATTCGGGGTAATCCTTTTGCTTCGTACCTGCAATAAAATCCCTGACTTCCTGCAATTTGTTATCTTTAGCTTCTATCATCTTAAAGCTCCGGTTACTTATCTTTTACTCTTAGCTGGTATAATACCCTTTGGTTCCTGCGCCTTGTAATGAGTGTGCAACAGTTTGTGCGACATCTCACTCATGGGCCTCTGCAGATATTCCTTGTATAGCTTCTGAACGTCCGGATTATCCAGACTACGGCGGATCGTCTTGCCGCGATCGATATCGTAGAGAGCTTTGGCCCTGGCTGCGAGACATTCTTCACCGAGCGACTCAGAGAATGCATGGCAGTAAGGCTGACCACCGCCGCCGATACATCCGCCCGGGCATCCCATGATCTCGATGAAGTGGAACCGATCGGGCTCCTTGCGAACTATGTCGAACAGCTTTGAAGCGTTACCAAGACCGTGTGCAACAGCGATACGTATCTCTTCGCCGTCGATCTCAAGTTTACCTTCCTTCACACCGGACAGGCCGCGAAGGTTATCCATTTCGATGTCAACGAGTGTTTCGCCGGTGAAAAGTTCATATGCGGTTCTGATGGCTGCTTCCATAACTCCGCCGGTAACACCGAAGATCGCGCCGGCACCGGAAGAAACGCCCATTGGAGCGTCGGGCTTTTCGCCCGGCATATTGATAAAGTCAAGACCTGCAGACTTGATCATCCACGCCAGCTCACGTGTGGTGATGACGATGTCTGTGGTTTTCATGCCGTCGACTTCGAGTTCGGGCCGGTCGGCTTCGTACTTTTTGGCGGTACAGGGCATAACAGCAACGCTGAGTATCTTCTTGGGATCGGTCTCGATCTTTTCGGCGAAGTAAGTCTTAATCAGGGCACCGGCCATTGACATCGGCGACTTGCATGTCGAGATGTTGTCCAGCATATCAGGATAGAACTGCTCGACGCATTTCATCCAACCCGGTGAACAGGACGTTATCAACGGTAGTTTGCCCTTGTTCTGCAGTCTCTCGAGGAACTCACTGCCTTCTTCCATAATCGTCAGATCGGCAGAGAACTGGGTATCGAAGACATAATCGAACCCGAGCTTACGCAGTGCGGCGACGAGCTGACCTTCCATATTGTTGCCGGGCGCCATGCCGAACGCTTCGCCAATCGCCGCTCTTACGGCTGGGGCGAACTGAACGACTTTCGTGAGTGAATCGTCGTTTAGCTTTTCGAACAGGTCCTGAGTATAGTTGTATTCCATGAACGCTGCTGTGGGACATACGTTGATGCACTGGCCGCATGTCGAACAGACGCTTTCATCCATCGGCATATTGTACGCGGGCATTACAACAGTCTTAAAGCCTCGGTGGGCCTGCGTGAGGTTATGGATGTTCTGCACTTCCGAACACATCCGAACGCATCGGCCGCAAAGGATACATTTATCCGGGTCACGCACGACAGCAGGTGAACTGAGGTCCTTGTCGTAATGTTTCTTCTCGCCTTCGAAGTGCCGTCTCTGGATACCCATCGACTCGGACAGACGCTGCAGCTCACAGTTACTGTTGCGCTCACAGGTATGGCAGTCCTGCGGATGGTTGTCAAGGATCAACTCGACGATGTCACGCCTTGTTCGGCGGATCTCTTTTGTATTCGTGCGGATCTTCATCCCTTCAGTAACAGGGTAAGCACAAGAAGCAACGAAGTTACGCATTCCTTCGACCTCGACGATACATACTCTGCATGCACCCTCGATCGAAAGCTTGGGATGGTAGCACAGCCGCGGGATATGGTAACCGAGCTTGTCAGCGGCTTCCATGATCGTCTGGCCCGCTGCTACCTCGTATTCTCTTCCGTTTATGTAAATCTTAATCATATCGCTCATGTCAATATTTCCTTATGCCTTTTCTACAGCCTGGAATTTACATACCTCAAAGCACTGACCGCACTTGATGCATGTTTCCTGGTCGATCACATGCTTTTCCTTACGGCCGCCGGTAATCGCATCCACCGGACAAACACGCCTGCACGCTCCGCAGCCGACACAAGCGTCCGTGATAACGAACGACAGCATGGACTTACATGAACCCGCACGGCATTTGCTTTCATTGATATGTTCTTCGTATTCAACTCTGAAATTCTTGATCGTGCTCAGTACCGGATTAGGTGCCGACTGCCCCAGACCGCAAAGCGATGCTTTTCTGGCCATGTTGCCCAGCCGTTCGAGCTTTTCGATGTCACCTTCCTGCCCCTTGCCTTCGGTTATCCGGGTGAGGATCTCGAGCATTCGCTTGGTGCCTTCGCGACAGGGCGTACACTTGCCGCAAGACTCGTCCTGGGTGAACTGCAGGAAGAACTTTGCAACGTCTACCATGCAGGAATCTTCGTCCATGACGATCATACCGCCGGAGCCCATGATAGAGCCGGCCTTGGCAAGATGCTCATAGTCGATCGGGGTATCGAGATACTCAGCCGGCAGACATCCACCGGAGGGGCCACCCGTCTGGATAGCCTTGAACTTTTTGCCCTCGGGCAGTCCGCCGCCGATATCGTAAACGATCTCGCGGAGGGTCGTACCCATCGGAACCTCAACAAGTCCCGTATTGTTAACGTTACCAGCCAGCGCGAATACTTTGGTACCCTTACTCTTTTCGGTGCCGATGCTGCTGAACCATTCGCCGGTATCAAGGATGATCACAGGGACGTTTGCCCATGTTTCGACGTTGTTGATCAGCGTGGGCTTGCCGAACAGACCGCTCTGCGAGGGATAAGGAGGCCTTGGCCTGGGCATACCGCGAGAACCCTCGATCGAGTGGATCAGGGCAGTCTCTTCACCGCAGACAAATGCGCCGGCACCGAGTCTGATCTCGAGATCGTAAGAGAAGTCGGAACCGAGAATATTCTCGCCCAGGAAGCCGTGCTCTTTTGCGTCGGCGATAGCTTTTTCGAGCCTTTTGATCGCCAGCGGATACTCGGCACGAATGTAGACGATACCCTTGCTGGCACCGATCGCATAACCGCCGATGATCATGCCTTCCAGCACCGTGTGCGGGTCGCCTTCGATGGCACTGCGGTCCATGAACGCACCGGGGTCACCTTCGTCAGCGTTACATATAACGTATTTCTGGTCGCTCTGTTCTCGCGCTGTGAAGTCCCACTTCATGCCGGTCGGGAAACCGCCGCCGCCTCGACCGCGAACGCCTGCCTTTTTGACCTCGTCGATGACGTCCTGCGGACTCATGTCGGTGAGAACCTTAGCAAGTGCTTCGTAACCTCTTAGCGAGAGGTAGTCGTCGATATTCTCGGGGTCGATGATGCCGCAGTTGCGAAGGGTGATCCGCATCTGCTTGCCGAAGAAGTCGTTATCTCCGAATATCCTGAAAAAGCGATTGTAGAGATGGTCCTCATTGACCACCTTATCCGCAACCGGCTGACCATTGACTATGTGCTGCTCAACAATGTTAACAGCATCTTCAGGAGTGATCTTGCCGTAGATCGTGTAGCCGGGGTTGACGATCATGATCGGTCCCTTGCTGCACATGCCCAGACAACCGGATAGATGGATCCTTACGCTGTCACTCTTACCGTGCTTTTCGAGCGATTCTTCGACGGCATCACGTACTTCACGAGAAACGCGATGCAGACAGCTCGGCCCGTCACATAATGTTATTACATATTCATTCGTAGGCACTGAACCAAACCCTTTCGCTTATATCAGCCATTCTTCGATAATTTCACCATTTTTGATATGCCGCTCGATGATCTCGCGAGCCTTCTTTTCGTCGACCTTGCCGTACTTGACGGGGATCTTTCCTTCTTCGACGATCTCAACTGTTGGCTCGAGATTGCAGCGGCCCGCACAGCCCTTCTGGCTCAAATATACGTCCGTAAGACCTTTGGCCATAGCGTCTTTGAAAACAGCCATGACCTCTTTTGATCCAGCGGCTATCTCACAAGTCGCCATACCTACATATACACGCTTGGTTGAGAGATACCCCTTGCTGATGATCTTGCTTACAGCCTGGGCTCGCTTTTTTTTGACAATGTCTAATGGAGTTGCCACTTCGTTATTCCCTTTCAATTCGGAAAACAAACGTATTGCCGTTTTCACCTGGTACCACTTTTATGTCACCACCATGCGCCTCGACTATTTGCCGGGTAATAAACAGACCCAGCCCGGTTCCTTTGACGGTCTTTTTCTCCGGCGTATCGAGCCGGGAGAACCTCTTGAACAGATGCCCCATTGCTTCCTGAGAAATGGGCCTGCCGTCGTTGTAAACCTCGACAACAGTAAAGTTATCCTCGTTCCGGGCATCTATTCGAATTACGCCGCCTTCGGTTCCATATTTACCGGCGTTACTGATAAGATTATTTGCAACTATCTGCAGCAGATCGAGATCCGCACTGACTTTCATCTCAGGATCGATCTTGTTTTCGACCTTCATACCCTTGTCACTGAGCAGTTTATCGAAGGTCTTGACCGAAATATCGAACACCTCGGGCCCGATCGCAAATTCGGACTTGTTCAGCTCCAGCTTGCCACGCTCGATCCGGCTTAGGTTCAGGAACTTCTTTACCGTGGCGGCAAGGTAATCAAGGTTTCGCGTGATCGAATCGACCGCCCTTTTCTGCTTGAAATTGATCATTCCGAGAAAACCGTCTCGTATGGAATAGGCGTTCATGATCGTCGAAGCGAGCATGCCTTTGAGTTCGTGGGCAACGAATCCCAGCAGCTCCAGGTATCTCTGGTTCAGGTCTTCGAGCTTGGCATTGGATTCTTTGAGGCTTTCGTCACGTTCTTTGAGCCGGACAGACATTATGTTGAAACTGCTAGCAAGTCTGTTTATCTCGACCACCGAGGACCTGACCGGCGACTCGTAGCCGAGATTACCGCCGGAGAGATTTTCTATGCCCTCCAGCAGATGGGTCAAGGGTCTGGAGACGGCACCTGCCATCAGATAAGACAGCACACCTGCAAACAACGTTCCGCAAAGAACTATAACCAGGAACCAACCCATAATACCCCTGGCCATATCAACGAAGGGCGCCTCGAGTATGCCGACATAGAGAATGCCGACAATCTCGCCTTCAATCGTCTCGATCGGCTCGTAAGCTGTTTTGTACCAGTCAGTTACAACGAATGCTCGATCGTGCCAGACCTTGCCTTGCTCGACGACTTTGCTGTAAACCTCGTCCGAGACACGCGTACCTATCGCCCTGCTGCCGTCTTCGTTGACAACATTCGTCGAGATCCTAACGTCATCCTGGAAAATCGTAACAGTGCCGACAGGTTTGCCTTCATATGACTCGTGGCCGAAAACAAGATACCTGATCCGGTCCACCAACGCATGGTCACGATTGACGATACGGCCGCCGTAAAGGACACCTTCTATATCACCATCCGCATCGCGGATCGGAAGAGCGTATTCCTTGCTCATCACTTTCTGTGTAACTTCTTTAGTTGTGGGCCGAGCCATCGGCGTTGGTTTGATGGCTATGGAATGTTCTGCTACAAGCTGCTCATCGTAACTCTGCAGCTCTTCATTCGGTATAAGCCGCGTGCCGCCGACACCCTCGTTTTTCTCGAATGCCGCCTGAACTATTTCGCTTTGAACCTGCGGCGCCTCGTTCTTATCGACGTAACGGGCATAATCCAGACCTATCTTCTGCTGGACCTTTTCAACATTCCCGTCAAACTCTATCAATCGCAGATCCTCACCGATCCGCTGTATCTCGGCCTGATAAAATGACCGTGCACTGGCCAGGTCATGTTCAACCTCTTGCTGGGCACGCTCTACGATGTTGTCCTCTACCAGAGTATAGCCAAGAAAGAAGATCGACAGGCCGAGTGCGAGGATTACCGCGAAAAACGCTGTGAATATCTTACCGCGGAGTGTGCTGAATCTTATCATTCCTTCACTCCTTTTTTGGCTGCGTTGACAAAATAGATCAGGTTCTCCAGCTCAACCTCCAGATTGATGCTGTTGATTATCGCGCCATCATCGCCCCTGAGCTGAATGGGGGCGAAGTTCAGTATACCCTTTATGCCTGCCGCCTGCATGAGCTCGGAAACCTGCTGAGCCGCTACGTCGGGTACGGAGAGGATTCCGATCTTTACGTCGTTCTCACTAATAAAATCGTGCATACGTTCCAGTGGCAGGATCGGAATATCCGCATTTTCGTCAAATTTGGCTGGGTCGATATCGAAAGCCGCGAGGATGCTGATGCCTCCGCCGCCGAAACCCTCGTAACGCATTAGTGCCCTGCCGATGTTTCCGACACCAGCAAGCACGACCTTTTGTGTCTCATTCTTGCCGAGGATCTCGCGAAGCTGCTCGATCAACTCGTCTACGACATAGCCGCCGCGACGATTGCCGGTGATGCCGAACAGGGAGAAGTCTTTGCGAACCTGCGATGGGGTAGCGCCCGCAGCATCGGCCAGGTTGTCGGAAAACACTTTGACAAAACCCAGCGCTTTTAGCCGCTGAAGAGCGTTCTTATATCGCGAAAGCCTTATTATGCATTTGCGGTTGACCGGCATGGCTCCTTGCCTTCCCCTGCTTTTGCCTCTTTTCCTCGAAAAATCGCCCTTGCCGAACGATTCTTTACGTTTACCTCTTTGCCTCTATCACAACTGTACTCAAAATGTAACTCATAGTTCAAATAAGTCAAGGCTTTTTGTGATGTTTTTCACAACATTTTCAGTTTTTTCGCCGGCTTTGCGCAATTACGTAACAATAAACGCCCAAAACGCTTAAGTAATATCGTTTTCACCGAAATTTCCGTTGCCATGAATAATAAACTGCACATCCGATAACAATATAGTTTTTCAGGCAGAAAGGTATCATCGACACCTTCCGTTTTATTCTGAACGACCTTCCACCTTTATTACTCAAAAAAACAGGACTGGAAAAGCATCTAAGCCTCGCCAGCCCTGATCGGCAAACATCTACAATATTATAAGTTAGTCTTGGACTACTTCGCCGACTCCAGTTCGATCTTAATCTCAGACTTATCTCGACTCACATCGAAGCCGTGCTCGTGGAACCAGCCGAACATGTCCCGTCCCATTGCGACACTCATAATTGCGACGGTGTTATTGGCATCATACTTCTCGATCTCGCCTGGTTTGGCCAGTTCGCGTTTTGCCTTGAAGTAATCCGCAACTACATCAGGATTTTCTTTCCGCATCTGCTCGAATATCCAGAAGGTCTTGCCCCAGTGCATCGCATTAGCCTGTCCGCCCTCGAGATCCTCGCCGGTAATGCTCTTGCCGCGGATGTCGTACTTTTTCATGGTCGGGTCTATCTTCTTTGCCCGATCGATGGTTCGGTTGATCCTGCGCATGCCCTCCTCAGGATAGCCCATGTCCACCATTACCAGATCGCCGACATACGTCGCGATCGGCTCGTTCCAAATCTCGGGGAACGGGAGCACCCACGAATGTACGGACTCATGCGTGATGAACTCGATCATGCTGTCCTCGCGGTCGGGGAAGCCGCCCCAGAATACCGCGAGCCCGAGCATACGCCCGCTAGAAAATCCTCCGCCGCCTGTTGCAAGCAGGCCGATCTCACTGGCCATGCCGTCAGAAAGCGGAACCCCCATCCGCTCTTCGATCTGTGGATTCACCCGCTGATAAATATCTGCCATCGCCTTTGCGTAAGGCCTTAGATACTCACTGTAATGCAGCTTGATGTTGCCCAGTTTTTCCGTGTATTCCAGGTTGCCAAGCCCGATGCTGCGAAAGGGCTTTTTGGGATCGACGGGCTTACCTGCTGAGGTCTTTTCCAGCAGGGGCGTCCACCAGCTCGCGTTTATATTATCTTTCGCATCAGGACGACTGCCAGCGAGCCCACGGGCCCCGACGAGCAGTGTGCCTTTTCCAACATTGCGACGCGCGAGGACGGCACGCCCCTGCGCATCTGCGATGAGCACCTCCCAGATCGCCGGATTGCGTATCTCAAACCAATCCCCGCGTCCTTCGATCTCGTCAGTAATCTCGTCCGATACCGCCTTGAAAGGCTTCTTTGCACCCTTCTTGAACGTCACACCGAACTTCTGTGCAAGTTCATTCTGCGGTTTGCTGCTTGCCCATCCAAGCAGTACAACGCCCCCGCCGTCCCGCATGAACTGCACCATCGTCCGGAAATCCTTGGGCAGGTACTTCAGCTTCGACTCACAGCCCAGAAGCACGAGCAGATTCGCATTCGAATAATCGAAATTGTACAGCGCACCCCAACAAGTCGCTCGGGGTTGGCCGGGCAGGTACTGAGTATGGAAGCGGCCGTCCCCGTAGAAACTGAACTGGTGGCCGATGTCTACCACTGCATGAACACGCGGGGCTTCTTCGGCGGGCTCGGCCGCCTGTGACAGACTCACCGGCAGAGCAAAAAGGCTCAAGGCCGCTAAAAACAACATAAATACGCATTTGCTGCCGGACAGAAATTTCACACTCATACTCACCTCAAAGAAATGTTTGGACCCACATTTATGATCAGCCATCCCTTACCCGGAAATGACTTTTACAGCGACGGCATTATACTAAAGCATCCCGCCGTCCGCAAAGGATATTCGCATATTAAGAAAACCTCTTTCGAGTACGAATTTGCTTTGATTTTCGCTGTCAATACCTGCCGTACTTATCGATCGCACGGGCGAATGCCTCGATATTCTCCCACGGGACGTCGGGCTCGACCATGTGCGTAGGGGCAAGCAGCAGGCCTCCGCCAGCGCCGACCGTCTCAATGAGCTCTTTGCACTTCGCTTCGACTTCGTCGGCGGTTCCGAATGGAAGCGTTGTCTGCGTACCAAGACAACCCCAGAATGACAAATTGTCACCGTACAGTTTTTTGACCTCCTTTGGATCCATGCATTCGGGCTGGACGGGGTTGAGGATGTCAACGCCGATCTCGATCAGGTCCGGTATGATCTTTTGCAGATTGCCGTCACCGTGATAGAATATCAGTATGTCCGGCTTGACGCTTCGTGCAGCATCGATCACCTTTGCCAGCCGCCACTTCTGCGTATCCCGCCACATCGCCGGGCTCATCATCATATCTTCCTGCGTTGAGACGTCATCGCCCAGCATCAGGATATCCGCACCGCAGCCCGCGAAACGCTTTGCCATCCCGACCCGAAGTTCGATCAATTTGTCCATGATCGCATTGGCCATATCAGGATCCATCACCATATCCATCATGAATTTGTCCATGCCGCGGAGATACCACGCAAGCTCGAACACTGTCATCTGCATATTGCCTATCGCGATCAGGTCACGCTCGACAAAGTTCTGTATCTGGGCATCGACGCCTTGCCAGCGATAATCCTCCAGATAGTCCGGCCAGGGATAATCGAGTACCTGCTGAACACTGGTAAAATTCTTCATCGGGTGCAGCATCTCCTGGAAATGCGCGGTTGACCCTGCGACACCCATGATCCCCCACTCAGGATTCCAGTGCAGAGGCTCGGCGTCGGCAGGCAGATCGTCATAAAAAACCGAATAGTCGACATCCATCTTCGTAGGATTCAGCTCGATATACCTTAGCGGAAAACCAAAGTGCTCCCGGAAATCCTTGGTCCCGGTTCTTCTCTTCAGTTCCTCAACCTGCGAGGGACACAGCACGAACTCAAACGGGACCTTCTGTGGATTGTCGCGCCGAAGCGCACGCAGGAAATTCTCTCGATTAGTCATTTTTTCAAACCTGTCTCAAACTAAAACACTCTTCACTTTTTACAATTACAGCAAAACCCTACCGTAGCGAAACCGTAACTGTTCCCGCTATCTTGTCGCCCTTCTTCAAAGGCCTGTCCCACTGTCGTGCATGTCTTCGATAGAAACGCTCGGAACCAGGATTGATATAATCAGCGATCAACAGCCGAATCGTGTCATTGCTTAGCCATGCGCGAACGCTCTGACTGCCGTCGCTATTCACCTCGAGCCCCCGGGCTCGATCGTCCGTCAGACTTGCGGTATAAATATTTTCCTTCGTCGAACGGAAATCATTCGTCCCAAGTTCATTGCAGTCAAAACGCCACTCATATGCCGGCTCATATCTTGGTCCCGCAGACTCACTGACCGGAGTACCTGCGAAGGCCCTGGTACTTCCTTCCAGCCTTCCGATATGCCAGTCAGGATAGGCCGTCCACAGTCCGTCCCGCTTCCAGCTCAGCGTATCGCAGTGCTTTGTCGTATCGAAGACAATACCAACCTGCCGCGGGTTAATATCCTTTAGACAGGTAAAGTCATACTTGACAGTCATCTCACCATCCGGCCCGATCACGATCCGATAGCTGCCCTGAGCCTCGTCGTACTTGCCCGCTACATTGATGACCACATTTTCGGACTCCTCAACGTTAACGGTATCAGCCTTCCAGGCGCTGCAGGTCGGTGTGAACGGCACGTACTCATCTTCGCCTGTCATCTGTGTATCGCCGCCGCTGTTCAGAGGAAGCAGCATCAGCTCGGGACCGCCGGTGAGCACTTTGTCATCGCCGACATAACCTCCCTTGAGCTTTCCGCTCGTTTTGTCAAATACATAACGGAACCCGTCACCGTTTACGACGATCTTGCCGTCTTCAGTAACTGCTGTAACTTTGCCGGCAGCTTGCTTCATCGGCTCGTGGTCGGATTCGATGGTTTCATTCACAAATCTGTACTCGTCGACAACTCTGCCGTCCGCTGTAACAATTGTGATCCCGGCAGCTTGATCCGCAGCTATATCACCGATCGGCAGTTTGATCTTCCCCTTGCCGCGAGGCGGGATATCGAAACGGGCCTTACCTGAACGCTCATCACATGTCCACGCAAATACCACCTCATCCAGATTCGTAAAATTGAACCGGTTCTCAACCTCTGCGTGCATTTCGCCATCTGCAAATATGACCGAATCCTCCAAAATCCGCACCGGCGAATACACCTTTTTCACATGCCACCACTCAGGCTTTTTCCGCCGCCAGCCGTCGATCGGTCCCCATGTGCCGTAACCAACGGTCTTGCCGTTCGGCAAAAAGAACGTATCGTCAACGCCGGACCAGATCGCACCGCCAAGCAGAGCATCGGTCGCATACATATCGTCCCACATCTTTTTCAGACCCTGGCCCCATATATCACGCAAACCCGGATCTGCGGTGAGCTCAAAACGATTATACGCGTTCAAATGAAGATATTCACCAAACAGCAAAGGTCTCTCGCTGTTCTTCGCTTGCTCGGGACCGCCGGGACCCGGATAATGGAAGTTCGCAATCTGGGTATTGCTGCCATAATTGTTGTAACCGCCCCACGACTGGTCATGGAACGCCTTGGGTCTGCTGGGGTCAGCCAGGTTAGACATCGCGAAGGTGCGTTCGAAATTCCTGCCCCACTGCGACTCGTTCGCCAACGACCAGAACAGCACACTCGGATTGCTCCTGTCGCGCTCGATCATTTCCGCTGTACCCTGCAGAAGTGTCTGAAGATTCTTCCGTGCCTGCGGGTCGGCGTTCCGCCAGGTCGAATTCGTACCGTGGCCTACCCAGCAGAACGGGGCCTCCTCCTCGACGAAGAGTCCGATTTCGTCACATGCCGCGATGAATTCTTCGGCAGGCGGATAATGGCTGGTCCGTATGTAATTGCAGTTTGCCGCTTTGAACAGCTCCGCGTCGGTTCGCCACTGCTCGGCGGTCAGGCTGCGTCCACGCAGCGGATGAGCCTCGTGCCTGTTCACGCCCCGCAGCTTGACGGGCTTGCCGTTCACGAGCAACTGATTGCCCTGGACCTCTATCTCCCTGAAACCGATACGCCGCTGAACCTTTTCGAGCATGCTCCAGCCTCGTTTCAGCTCACAGCTCAGAACATAAAGATTCGGCGTCTCGCTCGTCCACTTGCGCGGATTGTCTACCTTGATCTCGAAGACTTTCCGCAGCCGCTGGCCGGCAGCGATCGCATCGATCTTGAACTTATCCTGGTCGATCCGCACATCCTGCTTATCCTTCCAGGCGGTAAGTTTGAACTCGACCTTGCCACCCTTCCAGTTTTTCTCGCCGTCATTGACAATATCCATCTCCACCCGCATCACAGCATCGGCATACTCCTCGTCCATATCCGTCACCACGTGCATGGAGGCGACGTTCACGGTCGGAACTGCGAACATTGTCACTTTGCGCGATATGCCGCCGAGCTGATGCACCGCGTACTGGCTGCCGCTGGCGAGCACATCCGCAAGCGATTCGTTCTTGACCGCCAGGACGATCTCGTTCTCATCGCCCGCATTCACCAGGTCCGTTACGTCAACCTCAAACGGCGTAAACCCGCCAGAATGTTCACCAGCCGGCTGACCGTTTACCCATATTCTGCAAACGCTGTAAACTCCATCAAAACGGAGCTTTACCCGCTGGCCGTCCCAATCTTCCGGCACGTCAAGCTTCCGCCGGTACGCCGCGAACTTTCCCTGCTCAACTGCAAAGCCCTGCATCACCCACTCGCCCGGCACTTCAATTTCATACCACTGGCCCGCATTCTCACCGGTATTCGAAAATCCCTCATCAGGCACGGGACAAAAATCCCAGTGGCCGTTCAGACTCATGATAGGCTGATCCACCTTTTTTACATCAACTGGCCGAACCGTCAATCTGGGCCTGAATATCTCACCCCGTGGAACCCAGGTCCGCTCTTCTCTGCCCTGCCAGACACAAGTGATCTTTAAATTCTTTGCAAGCCCCTCTCGCCATTCGTAAGGCAGCTTCAGCACAAACCTGCCCTCAGAATCACTCACTGCCTCAACGATCTGGCCGTCGTACTCAGATTTTATCGCCGCACCCGCCAAAGGCTCATTGTCGTTCGCGTTGAATACCTTGCCCTCGATATGCCCGCCGAGCTTACCAGCCGCCTTTACTGCAGGCAGACAGAGCATACCCTGCTGATTCGAAAACAGCTTCACCCCCGCAATAACCGCATTGGGACCGCTTATCTTTTCCGCGGTAAGAACGATCTCACCGTCAGCGTATACTTGCTCAGGTAGATCGACACTGAACCGCTCCACTTGCCCCTTCTTCAGTTCATGTCTTTTCTGAAGAACCAGGTCATCCGCCTTGAGGCGCTGCACCCTGTCGCGACTGTCCGAAAGATACGAAACCTCCAGACTGTACTTCGCCTCCGCGCGCAACCCGGCCAGCGATACAGTCACCTGCTCGCCAAAAGCCACGATCCGCTTTGTGCTGTCCGCCGCGACCTTGTCGGTCCCGATCGCAGTGAGGGGGTATTTCCATTTCGCGCCTTCGATAAGGGCGGGGGTATCCTGGCCAGCGAAATCAATATCTGCCACAAGATGCATGCCTTCAGAACCTGCGGCAAACACTGCAGAGGACAAGATCAATGCAAATATCGACGTCAGAATTAACAAGTGAAAGGATCGAAACATTTTCCATCTCCAGAAAGTTAGAAATCATACAAAAAACGAGCTTCCGAGATACGCCCACAGGTCCCGAAAGCTCATACACTCTCAATTCAGCCGGGTATGGCCAGTGAGTCACAAAAACACTTAGCCATATCAATACTTGCATTTTAATCCGCAACAAACTACACTGGAATAGACAAAACGGAAATAAACATATACTTTTCGGAACAAACCTCATGTTCGAACAGTTTGCAACAGCACACGGGCCGACAACTGTCGCAAGTCTTAACCTCAATACCGTCTGGCGGGTAGACGCGGACCCGACTTATGACATCCATTGTGACTTCTCACGGCGAACATCACAAAGTCTTAACCCCCTTGGCGGGCAGGGATTCATCGCAGTGAGAACCCTTGACGGGGTGGGGCGATTGTACCTGGAGGATCAGGAACCACTGGATTTGCCCGCTAATACCCTCGCCGTAACCCACTGGAACAATCTCTGCCGATACCACTGCAGGCAAAAGAACTGGAACTTCTGGTGGTTTGAATTCTTCCTCTCAGGTCCACTTCATGCCCCATTGCATACGTGCCTTCATATACCTTCAAGCCCAGATGAACTCACGCAGCTCGAAACAATATTCACACTCCTGCGTAAACAGTCCGCCAGCGACCGGCATCTGGCCTCGGCGCAGTTTACGCACATGTTTTACTCCTGGCTCGCTCATTACCACGGCAAGACCGGCGAAAGCCCATACAAAGCAGATATCGACAGCCTGATCGAGGCGATCTACAGCGACCTCGGGCGAAACTGGACGGTCTCCGAAATGGCCGCGGCCGCGAACATGAGCGAACGGAATTTCCGCAAGGTATTCGCCCAGATCACCGGCCAGGGGCCCAAGGCCTTCTATGACAATATCCGTCTGTCAATGGCCCGTGAAATGCTCCGTTTGCAGAACAGCTCGGTCAAACAGGTTGCGAATACACTCGGCTACTCAAGCGAGTTTCACCTTTCCAAGGCCTTCAAGAAAAAGTTCGGGTATCCTCCCTTAAAAGCAAAACTGATGCCCTGAGCACCAATCTAAGCCTTCTCCACAACCGGCCCTCTCACCTGCCCCTCCTTCAAAAACCCCAGATCCGGCAGCACGAACGAATCGCGTATCTTCGCCTGCCACGGCCGCAGCTCCTTCTCGATCAGCCGCTCGACCACATCATACCGCTCGCCGGCAATATTTCTGACCTGGTACGGATCACTCTTACGGTCATAAAGCAGCACCTCCACCGCATTGCCCGGCATCTTCTCGATATTCAGCGTATACCGGTGCGTCCGCACACCCCGCCTGCCGTAACGCTCATCGCCCTCAGGCTCCTTGACATGCATATACAGTTGCGAACTCGGCCGCTCCTGCTCACCGCCCGTGAATATCTTCGCCCAGCTCTGACCCTCCAGATCATCAGGACACCCATCCGCCGTGCCCATCAGCTCCATCAGCGTCGGATAAATATCCCCGGTCGAGATCAGCAGATCGTCATGCTCGGCCTTAACCTTGCCGGGCCAGCGCACAATGAACGGCACCCGCATCGAATCATCCTCCGGCACATTCTTCGAAACATGCCCATGTCTGCCCAAACAGTTCCCGTGATCCGACGTAAACACGACAATGGTATCGTCCTCGATCCCCTGTTCCTTCAAGCAATCCAGTATTCGTCCGAACTGCTCGTCGATGCCCGTGATCGCCCCGTAATACTGCCTGATGTTCCTACGATAATACTTGCCCCACCGCTCATCCGCACCCGGCACACTCGCGACACCACCACAGTACTGCTCGACGTCTTGATCATACATTTCAACGTACTTCTGCGGCACAACCTGGTATGGCGAGTGCGGCGGATTGTACGAAAGCACCAGCGCGAAAGGCTGATCCTCCTTGCGGTATTTACCTGCCTCGTTCCTGATAAAGTCTATCGCGCAGTCGGTCTCGAACTCAGGCGTCCAGACTTCCCGCACCTTAACGCCGCCCACGCACGGCCGATCATAACTCACATACCGGTTCTTGAGATGATTATTCGTTGTATGGATCCGCCAGTAGTCGATCCCGTGCCGTCTGTCCGGAGGCAGCCATTTCCCTTCCTGCCCCTTGAGCTTGTGACCCTTATACTCCCGCATGGGCTTGGTAATGTGCCATTTGCCATAGTATCCGATCGAATAGCCTTTTTCATCGAGCACATCCGTCCACCACTTCTGGCCCTTCGGCAGGTCCCGACCGTCACAGAAACAGTTCACCAGCACCCCGTTGCCGAACGGATACTTACCCGTCATCATGATCGTTCGATACGGCACGCAGACCGGATAATTACTGACCGCCTCGGGCAAAACCAGTGACGCCTGCGCAAACCTGTCCAGATTCGGCGTTATCACCGGCTCCTCACCGAGGAATCCCATCGCCGAACCTCGCATCTCATCCGGAAAAACATACACCAGGTTGGGCTTTTTCGCCTGCCGCCCCTCCGCCGCATACGCCAATTTACCAGCCAGCCCAGCCGAAACACCAAATACCCCCAAAGCACTGATCTTCAAAAATTTCCGCCTATCCATACTACGCCCCATCGCAAAAACTCCAAATAAACCACATGTTTCAAACAAATTAGAACAGCCGGACTGCCAGATTAGACCTCAAATTCCGCAAAAACACAAGAACTTCAGCCAACATCAATACTAATTTAGAATCCACAATGCCATGTCGAACAAAACAAAACCAAGCATGGGCTAAATCAGACCGACTACGGCTACTCTGAAATTTGGCTTGCAAGGACCGGAAAGAACACATGGTCTGCTGTAGAACTGAGAAAAACAACGAAATGAATGCCGGAGGCGGGACTCGAACCCGCACAGGGAGTTATCCCCAAGGGATTTTGAATCCCTCGTGTCTGCCAATTCCACCACTCCGGCGTACAAGGCCCACAAAAATACCCCATCAAACCCCATCAGTCAAGCACAAACAGGTCCGTGAACGGGCTAATAATCCAAAAACACCACATCCTCCGGCACCGCTACCACATCCCGCCTGTCCGCTCCGATCACCTCGCGTATCTCACTGCTGTGCTTGCCCGCAACCGCTGTCAGTTCATCGCTCGAAAGCGATGTGACGGCCTTGGCCTCCTCGTTGACCATTACCACCGCGCCTGCGGCGAACGTCCCCGACACTGATACAACCCCGCTTGGCAGCAGACTCTTGCTCCGCCTCAGCGCATCCATCGCACCCCTATCCACGTGGATCGTTCCTGCTGCTTTGCTGTTAAGTATCCATCTCGTGCGGGCGTTGAGCTTGCGTTTGGACATAAACAGCGTCCCAACCGTCTCACCCGAAACGATCCGCCTTACCACATCCTCGCACCGTCCGTGCGCAAGCACGATCTTGCATCCTGCGTTGGCAGCCACCCTGGCGGCCTTTATCTTGGTCCTCATACCACCGGTGGAATGCATCGTCCCAGCTCCGCCTGCAGCCTTGACGATCGCGGGGGTTATTTCCCACACCACGTCGATCGCTTTGGCATCCGCTCTCTCGCGCGGATCGCCGTCATACAGTGCATCGACATCGCTCAGGATGATAAGCAGATCCGCATCGACCTTGCTGGCGACCAGTGCGCTGAGAGTATCGTTATCGCCGAATGCCGAATCGATCTCTTCCGTCGAAACGCTGTCGTTCTCGTTGACGATCGGCACCACCCCGAGCTCAAGCAGACGTTCCACAGCATTGCGCAGATTGAGGAACGTCTTGCGTTCCGAAAGAACATCTGCCGTTAGCAGCACCTGTGCAACCGTCAGGCCTCGCTCGGCGAACGCCCTGTGATACTCGTGCATCAGCAGCGGCTGTCCGATCGCCGCACACGCCTGTCTCATCTGTGTGTCAATCACCGGCCCAACGTGTCCGATCCGGCCGGCGCCCATGCCTATCGCACCCGATGAAACCAGAAGTACCTGCTTGTCCTGCTCGGTAAGCCAGGCAACCTGCTCGGCGATCTGCGCCATGTATTCAGCATCAATGCCCTCGCCCCTGCTGAGGGTGTTCGTACCGATCTTTATCACCACACGCCGTGCGTTCTCAAAATTCCGCATAAGGCCAACCACCTATTGCAACTTTCTGTGGGTGAATTTTTTGCGTCCCTCGGCATAGTCCGCTACGATATGCCCGTTACCTATCAGCCGATACTTATACGTCATCAAGCCGTCCAGCCCGACCGGGCCCCTGGCGTGCAGCTTGCTGGTGCTGATACCCACTTCCGCGCCCAAGCCGAACCGATATCCGTCCGCGAAGCGTGTGCTGCAGTTGACCAGAACGTCCGCCGAATCCACACGCTGCATGAACTTTTCCGCTGATTGCTGCTCCTTCGTGACGATCGCATCGGTGTGCCCCGAGCCGTATTCGTTTATATGCTCGACGGCCTCGTCCAGCGAGTCGACTACCTTCACCGCCAGCACCAGGTCCAGATATTCCGTTCGCCAGTCCTGCTCGCTTGCAGGTTTGCATCCGATCAGCTCCACCGTTCGATCATCGCCCCGCAGATCGACGCCGCGCGCCTCCAGAGTATCCTTCATCTTGCTCAGGAATACATCCGCGATCTTCGAATGCACAAGCACCGTCTCAGCCGCATTGCACACCGCGGGATATTGACATTTTGAATCCTCCACGATCCGCACGGCCATATGTATGTCCGCACCCTCGTCCACGTACACATGACATATTCCGTCCGCGTGCCCCATTACGGGGATGCGCGAATTGTCCATGATATGCCGAACGAACTCGTTGCTGCCGCGCGGTATGATCAGATCGATATATTCATCCAGACCCAGCATCTGGGATACCTCTTGCCGTGTTTCCATCAGGCCGAGCCAGCCGCTGGGCAGTCCCGCCTTATCGCCGGCCTCGATCAGCACGTCGGCCAGCACCCGGTTCGTCTCGGCCGCCTCGGATCCGCCCTTGAGCAGACATGCGTTGCCGCTCTTGAGACACAGTGTGCCTATCTGTACCAGGGCGTCGGGGCGTGACTCAAAAATGACGCCGATCACGCCTATCGGACATGCAACCCTGCTCAGCTCCAGTCCGCCGTCCAGCTCGGTCACGCTCTGCACCTTTCCCACCGGCTCATCGAGTCCTATCAGACTTTCGATACCTGCAATGACGGTCTCGATCTTGGGTTCATCGAATTTCAGCCGTTTGAGCAAAGGTTTTGCAAGCCCATCGGCCTCTGCGCCCTCCATATCGTGAGTATTCGCTTCGATGATTCGAGCCGTATTAGCCCGCAAACCGTCGATTACAGCCTGCAAAGCCTTATTTTTCGTTTCACTGTCAGCGGCAGCCAGGCGGATCCCCGCCAGACGTGCCTGCTTTGCCATGTCCTGCATGCTCATATAAAGATCTCCATCAAAACGGATTAGCCGACAACAAAACATCCTAAAACAGCCAACCCATACCTGCAAACTGCGCCCAAAACGCAGATATTACCAGATATTGGAAAATTATAAAGCCCAAAACACCCCACGTTCAGGTTCGTATGGGCCAAACCGCCCCAAAGCGGAGAAAATTTGCTGTTGACAAACCCCCGATAATTACATATCATCCCAAATCTGCACAGCGCGGGTGTAGCTTAGTGGTAAAGCTTCAGCCTTCCAAGCTGATCACGCGGGTTCGATTCCCGCCACCCGCTTTCATTTTCCTTGTTTTTAGGCCAAAAATAAGGATTCCAAAAAGAACTGTCTAACTTATTGTCTAACATTAAATCGCCCCTCAGACCGCCTAAAATGGGCTTTTAGACAATGAGCTGAGAACCCTCTTTTGTTCAGCCTGATTTTTCAGCATTTTTTGTGTTATTTTTATCAATCTCAAAAGTTAGACAGTCGTTTAGACAGTTTCACTATAAGCCCTTAATAGGGTAAAAGCCCTTCTAACCTACCACCCAACAATTAGACAAGAATAAGACTGCCCCAATACTGCCATAGTAGTCATTGGTGAAAAATTCGGGACGATTTTGGTACTATGGGATTGGGCACAATTTTGATGGAAGCATAGTGGCCATAGACGGCATTTACAGTATATAAGAAAGCAAAGTCAAGCCAACTCCAATCACAATCATTGTCAGATTGAGTACTAAAGCATACGATAGCCACTCAACTTTCTTCCATTCTTTCTTTTTATATGCAAACAACAGAAAAGCGGAAATAATCGCAAGGCTCAACCCATAAAACCAAGGGCTGATAAATGCACCCTGAACCAAGACAATAATGACGAAAAGAAACACAAATATTCCGATTAACATTTTTAAGTCCTTTTCTTTCGGGCGATTCATGTTATTGCCGTTTTTCACTGGAGTTAGAATCATCATAAGACCCATATATTTCCTCTTCCATTTGCAAATACTCTTCAGTGGTAAGCTCCAGTTCACCGCTTTTCCACTTGCGATACTTCTCCCCAAGATCAGGATCCTGCTCAAAACGCCATTCCAAAAACTCTTTTTCGCGTCTATCGGAATCTTCCTTGCCCTCTTCTAAGATGTTTCCGACAAAGACAAAAGGTATAGAAAAGAACAGAAACACCCCTAACAGAACAAATGCAACCGCATTGAACAGATGTTTTTTGCTAATCATAATTCATCTCCTATTTGTTGTCACGAGCATAGTGTTTCCAATCAAAAGTCAATCCTGCTTTTTCTCCTCGTTGCATCATCCATCTCAAAAAAGGCCGCTTAGTTCCGATGTCGTTATGGGAGGTCTTCCTTCCATCCTTCCAATAAAAATCTTTTGTAGTAAGCACTGTGTCTGAGGAATTGGTCTCACCACTCACACGGGGGAATATTAACTGTTTTGCCCATGCCCCAACCTTTTGCGTTCTTCTCGCATGGTCGGCTCTTTTGACGTTACTTGCTATGTCTTCTGCCATCATTGAATTGGTCGTCATTTCCACAGCATCAAAAAGCCCCAACCAATTGACTTCTGGTTTAACGGTTGTTCCATCACAACAGCATCCATCTTCATTCAACTGGTCAGCAACTTCAAGAGCACTAGCTGCACCTCGGCTCCATCCAACAATATTGATTTGCATATTCTTATCTCTGCAGTAATCCTTACAAATTCGTTTCTTCACTCGATTTGTTATTTCTGTCGCTTCCTTACCTGTAGCCATATTTGATAGATTTTCATCCCAAGTTCGTAATTTACGGAAAATGTCAATGGGCTTGAACCAGTGGGGCTTATATTTTTTGGTTCCAACCCCGTCATAAAAATAACGTCCTTTACCTACACGAGGGCCACCGTCTCCTTCATAGTACCTGTAAACTCTTTCAGTATTGTAACCATCGGCGTGACTTTCAGCCGTTCCGCCAATTGCATAAAGATTCAACCCTTTTGGGTCGATGTAAGTCATCGGATTGCTGGCCACGTATTCGTACAGATTCATACTATCAGCGTAGCCGATTGGGTCATGCTGGAACCATCTGCCCTGTTGTGGGCTGTAGGTTCTGTGGAGGGTGTGGTATGTGCCCAGTTCGGCGTCATACCGCATGCCTGCGAACATGTAGGGATTACCTGCTGTGCTGGTTTCGGACGGCTGACCGTAGATGTCGTAGTTGTAGAACTCTCGTTCTTCTGTTCTGCCGAACTTTCCGCCTATAAGCCCCACAACGCTGCCCAGAGCGTCTTTTAGGTAGTAGTAATCTGTTTCCACGATGTCTGGCGTGTCAAAATCTGAGGCATAATAGCAGAAGTCTGCGAAGTCGATGATGCTGTCGGCGTTGCTGTCCCAGCTTGCGTTCCAGTCGGCACTGTTGGGGTCGGCAAGCCAGGCGTCAACGAAGGACAGGAAATCATCATTGGCGTTCTCGTCGAGTTCGTCTTCGGGCAGGAACATCACAAGCACGTCATTGATGCCGTTGCCGTAGACGAATGTACGGTCGAGCTCGTAATCGCTGGTTCCGACAATGTCTGTGTACTGAGCGAGAACCCTGCCCATGGTGTCATAGTAGTATAGCGTGGTTGGTCCTTCAACTTCATCGGTCTTTAGAATACGTCTGCCAAGAGCGTCATAGTCAAAACTTGCATGGCTGTTGCAATATTCAGTTGTAAAAAGAGCTTACTGGCTGCTAACGTTTTCGTTTCATGTATTGCACACCCTTACTATTCGTAGCGATACCCTCTTCTATCGGAGTAAAACGGAAATTTGTATGTTGATGCTTGCGGGCACAATCAAGCACCTTCTCTGTGCAGAAGAATGCCAAATGGCTGTAGTCAGTAGTGAATAAATCTGCACCTTCCCATGAGCCAGGTACAAACACATAAGGACAATACTCTTGAAAACGCTTTTTATATGTTCCTGAGTCGTCATACAATAGGCGGCCACATGTGTCACAGAATTTGTGATTTACAAACCCACTGGCTTCATAGTCGAGCTTTGCCCCAACCATCTTTCTGCCATCAATCCAATGATAATTCGGAGGAGCAGTGTCCTCCAGCTTCTTAGGATAAGGCTTGGCTATTCTGACTCGATGAACAGGAAACTCGCCTATTCCTTCGCGTTTCCAGTCCTCAAGAACTCTACCAGAAACCGTAAAATATGACATCCCAAGTCCAAGCACGTCGGGCCATTTACTGCCTTTGCATCGTTCAAGTAACAAATCTATGTCGGCTTCCAGGGTGAAACGTATACCGCCACATCTAAGACATTCCCTTTTAGGTATTTCCGTAAGTACCTCTTCACCCCACGGGAAACCGCGAGTATCAAAAGAATTATGACTTATAGAGTAAAAATTTTTCATGGCAACTCCTATTGAAACTTGGTATTCTGGCGAAGGTTGTTCATGAATTTGACAGCATCTTTTGCTGTGACATCTGGATTCTGGAAGAATCTTTCCCACTGTTTATTGAACTCATGACTCCATTTTTGATGATTGCCATGGGGTCCTCCCTCGACCCATCGCATATGCTTGGGATTATTGATGTCAAGTCCAAGCCTGGAAAATCTGTCCTTGAATTTCTGCGGCAGGTCATGGTGAGCCTGCGGCTTTTTCATCCATGCCGGCGGGTCGCCAAGGACTCTTCGCCATCTAGGAGAGCCTCTTTTCGCAGTCTGTTCAAAAGCTTCCGTCGTACATTTAACAAACTTACCAGTATCTGCAACATCATCAACTTTCTCCAAACCCCTCAAGACCAGAAACAGTTTAGATGCACCAGCAGTAGCGAGAGCTACTGAGCTTTCGCCGCCGAGGAACTTGCTGGCTCCGTGCTCAAAGTCTTAACGATATAATCCTATGTCATTCTTTCAATCCGAAAAACCAAGTCGTTCAAATCATCATCAGGATGGCCGTCATTGCAGTGGTATCGTCTGCCGTTTGGGATTTCTTCAACCCACATCGCAGCACCGTTGTGGCCGTAATCAATAAATCTCCCATTGTGCCAAACATTATGTATGTTCAAGCGACTGATGGGTTTCTTACCTGTCTTCGTTACTAGCTCAACAGCTTTAGGAGCAGTGTCTTCCCATAATCCGATTCCTCTTTTATCCTTGACTTCTTTTCCAGCTACGACAATGCTTCCATCTTCAATAACCAATGAAATGCCTTGCTTCCATTCACTGTCTGTAGTTTCAAAAACAATCCTAATATGTTCCCCATCATTCACTGACATTGAGTCTACTAAAACAAGTGTCTTATCCTTGTAGTTAATAGGCTGTCCCAGAGTAGAGCGAAACATATCCTCAAAAACGACATCATCATTCATCTTTCAACCTCATAGAATTTTATTTAGGGTTTAATAGGCTGTCCCAGATGTCTGAATTCATCAATTTGACCGTGTTCATCAGGCCATAGTTGAATAAAATCAAATAAACCACCATCGCGTTTCGGTGGGGCATGGTGAAGTTCCATACTCTCCAGTTTGCCCGTCAAATTATTTGGTCGTTGAGGTGCCAATCCTCGCCGCATACGCTCAATATTAGTTCTACTGTAAAGGCTCTCATTATAAAAAGCCTCATTTTTCCAATACCGCTGCCTTACAGCACTCCAGCTAGGGACGTCGCCTTTCCTAGTCAAGTTGTTTATGGGTTCACCCACCTTCCAGCCTTTGACATCGTTAGCTTTCGTTCTTTTCAGACATTTAACAAACTTCCCAGTGTCGGCAACATCATCGACTTTCTCCAAGCCCCTTAAGACCAGAAACAGCTTAGAAGCACCGGCAGTGGCAAGAGCTACTGAGCTTTCACCTCCGAGGAACTTGCTGGCCCCGTGCTCAAAGTCGGCTTCCTAGCGTTTGCTCAGACTTATAACTGCCATATGCAGGCAATTCGATAAGTCGACGCTCACCCTCATTCACACCTTTGCTGAAATCCCACACATTTCCAAACATTCCTTCCTGAGTATCGACTCCAAACAAATAGACCCTCGACCCTTTGCACCACAATGGCATTGAATCATACTGAAAACTCGCAACTTTCGTTAAATTATTGTCATACAATAAGATTTGATTGTTACCTCGTGGGGCTGGCATACCTTTTAGAACCGTCCTGAGGTCGATTACATAGTAGCTTTTGCCTTTTGATTCGATTTTGCCAATATGAGCAAACCTTACAACTTTCACATCGGTTTCATTACTATTTCTGAGATAGTCGTTCTCCAGGGTTTGACGTACATTGGGCTGCTGTCTTTCGCAAGATGAACAAGAAAAGAGTACCATTAGCAGAATGAAATGCCACACAATTTTTTCTTTAGATTTGGTCATTGTGAACAATCTAAGAATCACGCTCAGCTCACTTTCCCTTCTATTGCACATAAGATATATACATGCTTTGGATGCTTTAAATTACTATTTAGTTGGAACAAAGATGTAGCCTTCCGGCAGACATATGCGGTAATCAGCATCAACGCTAATTTTGTTTGTTTTCTCATTGGCAGAATCAACAACGCTACCTCCTGAATTAATCCATGCCAGTATGCCACCCCGCAAATTGTATACGTTTATATCGTCACCTTTCTTTTTTTCACGTACATGTGCTAATAAATGCTTAACCACAACTGAACTCCTATATCCAATATCAGAATAGAAGATTAGAACTTTGTTTCCCTCGGAGATTAGTTCTTGACCTTCAGAGTCCTTATATAAAACCGAATCCTGAATTTTCGAAACTTCATATTCATCCGCCAGTCTTGTATCTACTAACTTAACTCGTTTCGAGTAGTTTTCTAATAAGTACGACAACTCTTCGCTACCTATCTCAGCAAAACCAGGATTATTATATACCAATTGCGAGTAATTCTTTTCAATTAGCGAATCTTGGTCTATCGATTGATTCATAATTAGATTAGGAGGAATTACCATTTCCACATATATCGAAGACTTACGATATGCCTCAACCCCCGCTCCAACATAATTGATGTCCACCCAGTCTGTACCCCAAATGCCATATAGGAATCTCCTCGTTGGCATTTTTATTGTAAGATGAAATGTATCTTTGTCCAAAACGGGAGCTTCAGGCCAATTCCTACTGGAAACCTCTGGCCAACTAACGGCACATAATGCCATGACCTTTAAGTTATTCATATCTACTTCCCATGCATATGAACGCCCACCAGAAGACCCTGAATACAAAGCGTCATGGTACCTCAGAAATACACGGTAAAAGCTGGTATCTTTCTTACGAAACAACATGTCACCGTCAACGTAGGGCTGGCATGTACCTCCCAAGATTGCTTGTTTGTTAATGGCGATTTTGCCGTCGTCAACCATCGCCCAGACAGTAATATCTCGCCCTCTGTCATCGAATTCCAGTGCCCAAACCAAAAAATAAGTTCCCTGCTTAAGTCGATAACAGTCAAGTTTTGAGTCTGGGTATCTTTTTTTAAGTGACTGCAAATCCAAACCGGTATAGCTGGTCTCTACGATATTTCGACACGTGTGCTCAACTGAAGCTCTGCTTAGTCCGACTTCACTGAAATCACAGCTTTTTAGAGCGACGCTATCCCAAGATGCCAAACATTTTGCACAAGAAAATAACATTAAAAGCGAAGAACACAATAGTATAGAATGCTTTCTCATAATGCGTTTAACCTCTCTAGTGAACTATATCATCTAATTCTCTCATCAGTGTACTACATTCCTGAGGTGACAAATGACGTAAATCCTTGCGTTCAAGGAAATCTTTCACAAACCGTGCTCCCTTTAGGATTTTACCAGAATACGCTCTATTTGAATTGTTTCCCTTGCCATAGTAATTCCCTAACTTTTCCTGCAAAGTCGTACCCGGTTTTCCTTGAAGAACAAACAACCCGGCAACCATATTTCTGGCTGGATTGACAAGGTTGCTCTCGTCCCAAACTTCACCAAAGTTTGTTTTCCACAAATCGTTTTGAGGAAAGATGCCTCTATCGTAGTAATCATTGTACGTGCTTCTTGTGATTTGCAGGAGACCTACTGCGGTAGACATCCTGGGTCTGTGGGTCGGGGATATGCTTTCGTCGTAAGCTGCACTGCTAGCATAAGCAGAGGCTGAAGAATTCCAGATGATTTTGCCTGTAACTTTTCACCAAGATACGCATTCAGAATGGCCAGCATACAAAGGTCGTTGGTTTTTTCTCTGGCGGTCTGCTCACACAGACGCATTACCTCACGTAAATTCAACGGCTGGCGAATCGGCGGCACGAACTGTTCTTCCATAGCTGCTATAGCACTTCTCCATTTCCTCGGGTGTGCACGCATGTCAATAACATCATGTTTAATATCGAGGAACTGAGGAAGCATCTTGACACTTGGGTACGGCAATGCTCGTATAACACCCATAGGACGGTATGCCTGATAACTTAAACCTTGGAAACCTATTTGCTGGAGAACAGGGCCTAGTGAACGCACGAGCCTATCCCCATCCACTATTTCCCAATCAGGGAATTCTGCGGCATAGCATTCTACAATTTCCTTTAATTGCTTTTTTGTCAGGGGTCGATATTTATCAAACTTTTTCATGGTTTAATTTTCACTGTTCTATTTCAAAACCTCCTGAGGCTGTGACATCATCCAGGAATTTCAGCTCGTTTCCTGATTCGATGGCGTTAAGGAGTTGACGGGCAAATTCCTGGTGCTCCAGCTCCCATTCGGGGCGTGGCGTCATATGGCTCGGTGCGACTTGAACTCGTTCACAATATGATTTTGCCTGTAACTTTTCACCAAGATACGCATTCAGAATGGCCAGCATACAAAGGTCGTTGGTTTTTTCTCTGGCGGTCTGCTCACACAGACGCATTACCTCACGTAAATTCAACGGCTGGCGAATCGGCGGCACGAACTGTTCTTCCATAGCTGCTATAGCACTTCTCCATTTCCTCGGGTGTGCACGCATGTCAATAACATCATGTTTAATATCAAGAAAGTGATGCAGCATGGCAATGCTAGGGTATGGTAATGGCAAAATATATGCCATAGGACGATATGCCTGATAACTCATTCCCTGAAAACCTATTTCTTGGGCAACTGGCCCTAGTGAGCGAACAAACCTGTTCCCGTCAACAATCTCCCAATCAGGGAATTCCGTTGCATAGCATTCTACCACCTCTTTTAACTGTTGCTTGGTCAGTGGTCGATATTTATCAAACTTTTTCATGGCCTAACCTCAATGACAGGAACTTCAGGTCCAACACCTGTGCCACCGCGAATCCGTTGGATGCGGCCAGGTGTTAATTTTGCTCCACCAAATTTGTAATCCCATATCCCAGTTGGGTCAAACATGTTTTCTACGACATCAACTCGAATTGAACCTTTAAGAGGCTGGTTGGGTCTCCAACGTGCACCGTCAAGATATCGAACCTCAGACCGCAATCCTCGGTCTCCAAACATTTCCTGATACCTTCGTAAAAAATCATCAGCATATTTATGTTTCCTTGTACCTGCCACGGGCCCCTTACCTAAACCTTTCCTAAAGCCCCATCTCTCTGCACGAGTGCCAATTTCCTGAATTAATTCGGTGTTTGTTCTGGAAGTAGAGCGGAGAAGGTCATCAGTATACGAACCAACGTGTCGAGCAGCATCATCAGTGAACATGCCTAGCGGCTTAATCGCTTTTGCTCCGGCCCCGGCAAGCTTAAGAGCATTAAGGAGAGATCCGGCACCACCCCAGGCTAATTGCTCTGTGGCGAACAGCAGGGCTTTGACGCCATCATCCTGAAGTTCTTTACACCTACGCTTGCTGTTATAATAATTTTCCGATTGCTTTACAAGCTGTTTGACATCTCCTGCAGTCACAGGGTAATCAAAGGACAAATGAAGCTCGTCATCTTCAATTTCGCCATATTTAAAGCCGTTAATAATATCCTGCCGAAGCGGACCTTTTGTCCCTATCAAATAGCCTGGAAGACCCCCAGCTCCGTTCAAGTATTCTCTAAGCAACACACGTCCTTCTGAGAAACTCTTAAGATCAGAAGCGGTTTGTATCATGTAATTATCGCTTAAATCTTTAGAGGAATACGCATAAGGATGTGACACTAGTTCATCCCAGTTTGCCGATTCCCAATCCTTGAGCAAACCCCATGGGTCAATGAACGTTGTCGGATTTCCTGTTACATATTCGTAGAGGTTCATTCCATCAGCATATCCGATTGGATCTGGCTGGAACCATCTGCCCTGTTGTGGGCTGTAGGTTCTGTGGAGGGTGTGGTATGTGCCCAGTTCGGCATCATACCGCATACCTGCGAACATGTAGGGGTTGCCTGCTGTGCTGGTTTCGGACGGCTGGCCGTAGATGTCGTAGTTATAGAACTCTCGTTCTTCTGTTCTGCCGAACTTTCCGCCTATAAGCCCCACTACACTGCCCAGAGCATCTTTGAGGTAGTAGTAATCTGTTTCTACGATGCTCGGGGTGTCAAAATCTGATGCGTAATAGCAGAAGTCTGCAAAGTCGATGATGTTGTCTGCGTTGCTGTCCCAGCTTGCGTTCCAGTCGGCACTGTTGGGGTCGGCAAGCCAGGTGTCAACAAAGGACAGGAAATCATCATTAGCATTGTCGTCAAGTTCGTCTTCTGGCAGGAACATCGCAAGCACATCATTGATGCCGTTACCGTAAACGAATGTGCGGTCAAGCTCGTAATCGCTGGTTCCGACAATGTCTGTGTACTGAGCAAGGACCCTGCCCATGGTGTCATAGTAGTAAAGCGTAGTTGGTCCTTCAACCTCATCGGTCTTTAGAATACGTCTGCCAAGAGCGTCATAATCAAAACTTATCAAGACAGAAGTACTTTCCTGAACCTCTGTCATACGGTTGTGATGGTCATAGCTGTAGGTCAGTTCACCATCGTATTCGAGGTTGCCCCGGTCATCATAGGTCTGGTTGAAGTCAGCACTATCACCAAAAAAGGAGCTTGTGTATGACTCATACTGATTGTAGTCATTACGCTCGTATTCTAGCGTCTCCGTAGCGAAAGAATTCGAACGTTTGATGACTTTTATTCTGTTACCGAGCGGACTGTAATCATATTCGTCAAGTTTTGACTCAGGTGGAGCAGGCATGCTCATTGTGGACATGGTCATCGAGTCGTCTGATTCGAGTGATGTGGACTGCAAAGAGAGGGTTGAATCAGTCGAGGTGGTCGGTTCCGAGTCGATTGTCTTCGTATCGACGATGTCGCCCTTATCGTCGAAGAATACGAAGGTGTTGCTGTCGATGCTGCCGTCCTTGTTGTAGGTTGGATAGACCGTCAGCTTATTGCCGGTTTCGGGCACGATGGTGAAAATCAGGATTCTGCCGTCGCTGTCCGTCACTATCTCAGCCTGTGTGTTGCCGTTGTCGCCTTCGATTATCTGTGTTGTAGTTGAAGGGTCGATGTCAACGTCCTCTTCGCCGAATTCAGCGAGAGTGAGAACGGGCATGTCGTCAGGGAGTTGATGTACTATCGCATCGAATGCCCACTGCTTGGTTCGCTGAGCATTGACACGGGCAAGTTCTCTCTGCAGTTCTTTTTCGATGTCGAAGTCGGTTTCGAGCCAACGGCCAGCCATTACCACTGCAAAATAGAAGTCATTGCCGAAATCTTCAGCTTTGGCAAATCCGCTTGCTGCTCCATATTCAACCTCTTCAAGCCTTCGCAGATTATCGTAATAATACTTGTCCCATACTGTGGTTGGCAGATGGTTATATTGCACGGATTTCCTGTTGGAGACGGAATCATAGGTGTAAATATAGTCGAGGATATCTCCTCCGCCTGTGAAAGTCTCGCTGCTTGTAATACGCTCTGTTCTGCCGAGTTTGTCATAAGAACGGCTCTCAAGGATTTCAGCCTGGGGATACTCAAGCGATTTTACAGCACTGCCCGCATACTTGTATGAGACAATCTGAGAATCATCTCTGCTGATGGATTCGATTCTGCCAAGTGAATCATAGGAATACGTCAGCGAATCACCGGCATGCGTTCTGACGGTCTGATTGCCTGACTGGTCATAGTCATAAGTGGTCGCGACCATATCCCAATCATAAAGCCATGTCTTTTCGGCATCAGGCAGACCAAAACCGTTGTACTCGAATACAGATTCCGAGACATAGCCGTCCGTCACCTGCTTGGATGCATAAACGAGGTTCCCACCGCCGTCGTAGTCGAATTCAGCGATAAACGTTGTTACGCCGTTGGGGTCGCCTATAGGAATCGCAGCAGGGTCATCACTTTCCCATACAACATTGTTGCGTCCATCATAGCCGTAATAGATTTCACTGCCGTCAGCAAGTCTTTTCTTCCAAACCTCACCGGAATCATAATATTCAAATTCCTTGTACTTCTGGTCAGGGTAGGTTATTCGTTTTATCTGGTCATTCTTGTTGTAATCGTAGGTCGTAGTCTGACTGTTGGGGTCATACGCTGTGACCGTTTCCTTTCTGCCAAGACGGTCATAGCCGTAAAGCGTCACCCTGTTTTCGCCGACGTAGCCTGCCTCATCAGGGTCCTCAATGACCTTTTCACGGTTGCCGAACTGGTCATATTCATATTTGGTCTTGATTTGGTCAGGAGCAATAACGTATTCGAGCCTGCTGAGACCATCATAAAGATACTCGGTTGTAAAATCGGTTGATTCGTCTATGCCGTCACCATCTTCATCCAGCGTCTTCTTCCAAAGATTTCCGTAATCATCATAATCATAAAATGTGGTGATGGCATAGGTATTCGCTGAGTTTTCAGCATCGGTCTCGATGCGTTCACGTTTGACTACCTGCTTGTTGTTTACAGGGTCGAAATAGATTTTCTCCTCGTTGCCCTCGGCATCAACAGTTCGCCATTTCCGCCCAAACTCATCATAGTAAAAGGAAGTAACCTGAGGAGTTGTGCTGCCGTTGGCATATGTATGGACCTCATCGAGCAAGCCGTCATTGGGGTCATACACATAATCTGCAACCATATCAACGGCAAGATTAGGGTCGGCAGTTGATGCAGGGTCTTTCATGACAACTTTTCTGGTGAGTCTGTCAAGGTCGTCATATGTATTGTGAACCTGCTTGACCTCAAAATCATCAGATAAGTCATTGGGCGTGCTTCTGCAGTCATAAACCGTCTGATTAAATGGTCTGTCGAGGCTGTCATAGGCGTAGACGGTATAGTGGCCGTCATCGTCGGTCACGCTCTCAAGTCTGCCGTAAGGGTCATAAGCATTTACGACATTGGGGTCAACCGCCTTTTTGATTCTGCCGTCACCGTCGTATGAGATGTAATCACGATTGCCCTCTCCGTCTATCTGACAGTAAGGACGGCTCAGCGAATCATAGAGAGTCTCTGTGATAATGTCGGTTACAACGTTGGGGTCAGCAGCCGCCTCACCTTTGCGAATAGTCCTGGTCTGATTACCTGCGACATCATAGTAAAACTCGGTAATCATGTCCTCGTCATCATTGAGATAACCGGGAGCAGCAAGTATTCTCCGTACATGCAGCCGACCAAGCAAATCATGCTTGCTGAACGTTTCCAGCAAAACTGTGCCGTCAGCTTTACAGTGGACCGTACTCTCGACAGCACCGCCTTCATCATATGTGTAGAAGGTGTAGGGACCGCTCAGGCTGTCTTGGTACTTATATTCCAAACGGTCAAAATCATCATAGGTATAAAACTCTGCAGTTCCATCCTGTTCGACCTTCTCCTCAAGATTGCCCTCATTATCATAATAGTAGCTGGTTTTTAGAACATCAGTCTGCCCGTATCCTTCAACGACCTCATAGACTCTGCCCATTCCATCTCTTCTGGTCTCGACCCATCTGCCGGTTGGATACTCGGTCTTGCAGAGCTCTCCCTGATTGTTGTAGTGATAGATAGTAGTGAGATTGTCACCGCCGAAATCCTCGATGGTCTTTTTCTTCCTGCCGAGGAAATCGTACTCATACTTGGTTACGACCCATCCAGAAGGATTGCCGAACGTAAATATATTCTTATCCTTTGCTTTTGAAACTGTTTCAATCTGACCGTCTGCGGTATAGGTATATTTGGTCTGCGAAACGAGGTCAGGAGATGCACTGTTTGGGTCTGCATAATCAGCAGGTACGAATTCGCACTCAAGCTGTCCTGCAGTATTGTATCGCTTACCGTGGATTACACCTTCGTCGGAGATTTCAAGTCTGACCTGTCCTAATTCGTCATAGTGGTAGTATGTGCTGCTTGGATTTTCACCCTCGTAATCTCTGGTGACTTTACGTTTGTTGCCGACGGCATCATATTCGTAACGGGTATAGACAAAATCACCATTGGTATCCTTTTCCTGTTTTTTCTCTATCCTGTCAGAATCATCGTAGAAATACTCTGTTTCCTGAAAATCTTCGGCATCGTCAAGTACAGGTACACTGTTGACATCAGGACCGGTGATGGTCTTAATCTTGTAACCGTCATAGTCATAATCAGTCCTTGCACCTCTTACAGTCTCTTCCCATTCCAACTGTCCATCATTGTCATAGCTGTACAGCTTTCTGTCTACATTGTTGTCCCAGTAGTTGGGGTCGGTACTTCTGGTTGAAAAAGACTCGACTACAAAACCGTCGTCTATTATCTCAATGTCTACCCTTCCTGATGGAGCCTCAGCCATCCTTGCAGTCGTACCGTCAGCAAGAATCTGTCTGCTGTAGGTGGTAGTCAAAGTCCTGCCCGAAGGATTGTCAGGGTCATCATTGAGCAGTTCGTATTCGGTTTTGCTTGCAAGTTCACTGAAAGAGCTGTCTGTATAGACGTATTTGGTTATTCTTGCGTTGGTGTTGTCAACGTACTGTTTCTCGACAGCAGTAAAGTCGTTGCTGTCGTAATCCCACTCCGCCATCTTGTAGTCCGAGCCATCCGATGGATTGACAGCCCTTCGATAGGTAAGCAGCGGTGCTGTCTTTTTCATCAGATATGTTGTGCTGCCGATTGAGATTTTATCGACCTCGATGTTACTGCCGGAGATTATGAGTTTGAGCTGCTGACCGACAAGCTCCTGTGACTCAAAACTGTGCCCCTCACCGTTAAATTCTATCCAGTTCGATTGACTGAGCTCGCCATTGATTATGGTTTTTTCGATTATGATATTCTCAGTTGCACCATCAAAACAAACAAGTTTCAAAGTTGCAGTGGAAGTAGAACCCAAAGCTTTGATACTCGCAGAAAGAGTGTAGTAGGTATCCGGCAGAACAGCTTCCCATATCTTCTGCTCTACTGCTGCATTTGTAATTATCAAATACTGTTCGCCGTCAGGTAGCCCATAATTTGGGTCAGGGTCATAGACGCTGAGATTGTCCGGCACGTCGGCTTCATGCCATCCATAAGGAATACCGACATCTTCTGTCCCCGGAGCGACATCAGGCGTTTCAAAGCTGCTGTTGTAAACAAATATGTCCTTGACTATCGGCGGAGAATTCAAGCCTCGAACTTCATAGTCGTTCCACTCGATGATATCACCTGAAGCATTGAACTGTTTTTTTACAAGACCACCCAAGGCAGGTTCGGTAATGCCCTCGTAATACTCATATTTTTCAAAACCGCCTGTTGTTCCCGAACACGCACACCCGTCTACAGATTCTGTCATTCTTCCATCAGCATCATAGCCCACATGCCATTCTCTGAGGGTTTCGGCATCCTTAACAAAGGATACGTCCGCAGATGTGGCCCCGTCCACCTCTTCCGTCCAGTTAAAGTCAAGGTATTTGTCTTGAAGAGGAGGATTGTTTGGGTCAAAGTTATTAGGGTCGGTGATTACGTCTGCAGCAGCTATTGCGTCAATACAGTCATTCGCATCATAATAACTGTACCAGCCGGTTACGCCGTTGCCTCTTGATTCTCCGTTAAAGCAATACTCAATGCTATCAAGCTTCTTGACATTGCCCGCTCCGCTGAGATTGAAATAGATTTTCTTGCTGTCTCCAAAGCTTCGGCTGATGTAACCCTGGTCGAAGTTGAAGCTCCAGCCTTCTCTTGCCATGTAAGATGGCAAGCTGCTGCCGGAAACCTCTTTAGTCCATGTAGGCACTTTAACAATATAATAGCTGTCTATGTTGCCGTGCGTCTGGCTCACCATCGGATTGTCAGCAAGGTCACCGTATTGTCTGCTGCACTCGTTTGGAGTCTGAGTTGACCACCTGTAATCGCCTTCCCATTCAGGGTCAATGTCATAATTGCGAGTAACTTTTTCGATGTAAGCTGCCTGACCAGCCTGCGGATTTACAGGCATAATCTGAAAATTGGTTTCTTTCTTGCTGTTGGGTTCAATGGTAATCGAACCGTAAGTTTTGGAAAGAAAGCTGTAACATGGCTCATCACCAGGATTTGCACCGCTGCGTCTCTCGTAGAAAGCAACCGATATTTGGAATTTTGCCCTTTCATGATAGTCACCGACATTTGGAGTGACACTCAGCGAAAGGACAGACGGATTCATGTTTTCGAATACAATCTCGTATTCACTCCCTATTTCTTCAACTGTCTCTGTGAGCCAGTATCCTGCTCCATTTGGAACATCAATCCAAAAGTCACTGGTGAATGTTATCCCATTGGGAAAATAGCTGTTGAACGCATCTTCATCACCCGTAACTTTCAGAACAGCATAAATGCCGTATTGTCCCTCACAGCCGCAAGGACCGGTGCAGTGGTCATCATCGCAGGAATAGTTGTTTGTATTGCCGTTACAGTCAATCAGATTCGTACTCTCAAACGTGGAAATGAATGCATGACCTGTCTCGCCGTCACCAGAACCGCACTGAGGAATGGTCAGCGTAATATTCGAGCTTGTCTCTTTACCGCTGGTCCATACAAAAGCTGCATCAGTCCCGTCATAGTGGTCGCAAACATGGCGAGTTGTATCTATGTCTTCAGCAAATGAGGAAAATACTGTAAGGCATAGAATTGAAACAATAGAAATGCATTTGAGGAAATTGTGGGATGATGCAGACATGGCAGAAAATACCTCCTAAAGATATAACAAGAACAAGATAAAGAACTGTGATTAGAAACCAAAACAAGAATACTGTCAACCAGAAAGATTGAGCTTTCAAAAATACAGATGCATCATGGGCTAAATAAGAATTATTCTTATTGCCATGCCCATCAAAATCTCCCCTGTCAAAATCGTCAAATTAGGGTCCCCTGCTTATTACTGGATACCTTATCATAGAACACAAAGGGTAGGGGTCACCCTATGCACAAAATCAACTCCCCATTGCATTTGAAGCAGTTTTTGGAAATTCTGGGAAATGAAATCCATCTTCCTTTTCCCAGATAATAAGAATTTTTCTTATTCTCACAAACAGCAAAGCCATCCCGTATTTTCCACATCCATCGATAAATAAGAATTTTTCTTATCCCAGCCAAATCACATCATCCTCCAAAAAGCCAAACATGGTGAAATGCCACTCATGATACCATTAGAGGCGATTTTGCCTCATCAACCTTATAATTGTCATAGGGTATTATAAGGTTATCTGCACTTTGCACTTGCTTTTTTCCTTCATCCTGAGTACCCCGGCCCGCCGCCATTTCCCAGAAAATTGAAAAATGGCTTAGTAATGGGTGAAAGGAGTAATTGATTATGAGCCATGAAATTGGAACAGATGTTAATCAGACCCAAATTACGAGTCTTAGCCATATCAAAGGACAGCCTCACATTGTTGAGCTTCTGAGAACAAGTCTTGATGCGTATTTTGCAAACCGAGCAAATAACAGCAGCAGTTCTTTCGGCCCAGTCTTGATGGTCGGTCCATCAGGTACAGGAAAGACTCTGACGGCAAAAGCCATTCATTGCGAACTCGGAAATCTTCAGCTCATCGAATCGAATGGTGAGATGCTCAATCCAACAGAGCTCACTTCGATGCTGCTTATGGCAGACGAAAACAGCAGTATTTTCGTGGATGAGGCTCAGGCACTGGATGCACGAACTCAGCATGTACTTTTGACCGCATTGTCTGAACGAAAAGTAATCTTACCAAAAAGAAAAAATAACAAAAAGACCTGCTCAGTTCCTCTCGCAAACTTCACCATCATTCTCGCGACAACACATGAGTTCCAACTGCAAAACGCTTTACGAAACCGTATGAGGCTTTGCTGTCGCTTCAATTACTATTCTGCTGATGATTTGACTTACATCGTCAAGCAAAGGGCTGATGCTCTCAAATGGGATTACGAGAACTCTGAAGTTCTTCATGAGATTGCTAAGAGAGCTAAGCAAACGCCAAGGATAGCTCTTAATCGTAATCTGCAGATGGCATGGAGTGTGTGTTCTGCTGATGGCAGAAATGTCATTACGAAAGAGGATGTTTGCAAGGCCTTTGATTTGCTCGACATCGATGAAGAAGGCTTGGATACCCTTGACCAGGCATATCTTTGCGAATTGTCCAAACGCAACTCAATGAAGCTTAATGTACTTTCCTCAAAACTGGGATTGCCTTCAAGAACCATCTCAAGTGTCATAGAGCCATATCTTCTCCGCCAAGAGCTTATCGAAAAGCAAGGCTCAGAACGGCAAATTACGGAAAAAGGAAAGCAGCATATTTCCCAGAATCTTCAATAATTTTTTTAGGATTTACTGTCTACTTGATGACGGAGTGAAATCAAATGGCTAAACATAAAACGTCAAAATTGAAACCAATTGTCAGCGTCAAGCAAATGGCTGAGATGCTTAACCTATCTCGTGCTCGTTTTTATCAGTTGCTTGACGAGGGCATATTCCCCCAGCCAATTTACGACTTGCGGACCCGCAGACCTCTCTACGATGCAAGGCTGCAGAAAAGATGTTTAGAAGTTCGTGATACGGGCATTGGGGACAACGGCCGCTATATCCTCTTCTATTCGCCCAGAGAAAAGAGTGAAAGTCAACCACGAAAGCAAAACAAAGGCAAAACCACGGCCAATCTGAAATACCAGGAGCTTACTGAAACACTCAACTCGATGGGCTTGGACTGCTCAGCAAAGGAGGCAGGTTCAGCAATCGAAGAAATATACCCCGAAGGTATTGAACACGAGGACGAAGGCGTCGTTATCCGAGAAATCTTTCGTTATTTACGTCAAAAAGGCGTCTAGACGCCGTCTAAGGCTCCATGAAATGTTGTTCAAAATAAGACAACTTTGAAAGCACTTGTATTCCTAATCCCCTTTATTTGAGGCCAGAACCATGTCCAATTCGCGAAAAGAAAAACGCATGATTAATCATATAATCCTGCATTCGACTGACTCCACCCCAGAGGACAGCAGAACTCCACAATCTCTCCGCCCTAATGCTATTTCAAAGCAGGCTGAGAATGACCAGGAACTTGTCAAGCTGTGGCTCTATGGAAAAAGCAAGCACACCCAGAGGTACTACAGGAAAGATGTGGAACGTTTCTTTGAATACACCAACAAGTCACTGAGAGAAATCATCCTGAAGGACCTGCAGGAGTTTGCAAACCACATTGATGAGCAGGATCTTGTTGACGGCTCCAAGAGGAGAATTCTTTCAAGCGTCAAATCTTTTTTTGCCTTTGCCCATAAATTGGGCTATTTGACTTTTGATGTCGCCCGTGTTCTGGCTCTTCCCACTCCCAAGGACACACTTGCGGAACGTATTCTCACACAGGAACAGGTCAGAAAAATTATAAATGCTGAAAATCATCCCCGAAACAAGCTCATTTTGAAAACCCTATTTATCACAGGGATCCGGGTTTCAGAACTGTGTTCTCTTTGTTGGAAAGATTTGAAGGAACGCTCAGAAGGTGGACAAGTGACCGTTTATGGTAAGGGCAAGAAAACAAGGACGCTTCTTATCCCTGAGCCGCTGTGGTCTGAACTGATGAATTTCAGGGGTTCGGCTTTTGAAGATGTTTTCGTTTTTCGCGGAAGAAATAGAAGCACTCAGATGCATTCTACAACGGTTCTGAGGATAGTTAAGAAGGCTGCTCAAAAAGCAGGTCTGAAGGTCACCCCCTCACCCCATTGGCTCCGCCATGCACATTCTTCAATTGCATGCGAGAAGGCTCCATTGCATGTAGTCCAGAATAGCCTTGGCCATAGCTCGATTCAGACCACGAGCCACTATCTGCACGTCAAACCTGATGACTGTTCGAGCAAGTATCTGGATTTATAAGGAGCTTATCTGAGCCTCAATGTTCTTTCGATATCATTGCCCGAGAGCTTTCCCCTTCCATCTGCTCTCATCATCACATAAGCCATCCTAAGCAGCTTTATGGAGTCACTCACCGAACCACCACCAGCATTAACAACAGCCTCCAAAACATCCTCACCCTCATATTTTATCCCGCAAAATACCAATCTTTGATGGATGATTAGCTTCATCTGCTCTTCTGAGAAAGGCTCAACTTCCACGGTAAAACCAGCAGCATCACGAATGGACTTATGCACTCGTCCAATATCAGAGGTGGTCAGAATCAAAGGACCGCTGATGAAAATATTTTCCTTCTGTCCCAGGATATTCGTAAAATCATGCTCCCCTTTTTCTATCATTTCCCAGATAATCGACAAAGTAACAGGCCTAATTTTTTCAGCGTCAAGGATTACATGAGAAACCTCTCCCTGCTTGCCAAAAAAAGCTTTGGCTCTATGGTCAGCATCCATAAATCGGCCATATATCTCATCAGCCTCATCAAATCCAAGGCTGTTCACGAACGCTCTTGCTAGCGTCCTTTTGCCCTCATGACCATGAATTAGCAAAGAGGGATACCTTACACTGCCATTCGAAAATCTATCCTCGTGTACTTGGTCAACAATCTTCCTGAGTAACTGTACTGCTTTTCCTGACCCACTCGGCATGATATTCCACAAGCTCACAGCCTCATCAAAATCATCTAAAGGCTTCAATATTTTTTGTTGTCTAGTATTTTTCACTTACTATCCCAACCAAAAACCAAAATTATGGGCAAAATCAAAATGAACACAATGGCATCATACAAATCCCGCACATTTATGAGCCAGCTAAAGCGAAATAGCGACGAAAGCAATGAAACATAAAAGGCATACTTCCAAAGCTTCCACAAGAACCGCCATTCACAAGTGAAGAAAAAATGGTATGTGAGATAGACAAGTACAATTGTCTGAAAGGCTCTGAAATCTTCCGATGTAATCTCAGAATCAGACGCTGTTATATCCTCCGAAGCCATGCTAATGGAACTGAACATAGCCACAGCTACCAAGAGAATTGCCAGCAATCTGCTGAGCGTCTCAACCATTTTGACGCAACACTTTCATCTCAAGAAGCTTGTTGTAGATATGCATCCCTAGGACGGCGACATCAATATCATCGGAATCAACGATTCCATCAACAATTGCTTCGATATCCTTCTTGCTCAGACCCTTTCGACATGACAAAATAATTGCAATGGTCGACACTATCTTTCCGCCTTTATCCTTAAGTTGGCCTTCGAAATGCTCCACATATTTCTGAATCATCCTCTGACGTTGCTTCTGAAGTTGATTCATCCTAAAAGAAGCATAGGCGTGGGTCAGGCTTCTTTTGTAAAGGGCGAAAAGAGCTCCGGCTATTAGGCTGTTCTTACTCATTTGACTAACCCCTTTCTGGTGAGATATCTCTGAACATTCGACGGCAAATCATCAAAGCTAATTCGCTTATCATCTGTTGATGGACACCCCTCGCCCCACATAAACACCCCCTGAGGCGAATCGCAATTATGAGACAGATTCAGTAAAGAGCCGTCACAGAAGCAAATTGTGTATCTGTCGAGCGTCTTGCCTTGATTATCAGTTATCGCTCTAATTCCCATTTCCATTTCTCCATCTGCAATTTTCATCTCTCAGGTAATTAGAAATGATTTTTGTTTTTTCTGGGAAATGGAAAAAGGGGTGAGAATTTCAAAAGGAATGAGAGAAAAAGACAGCATGAATCAAAAGGAAATTGGACAGCTTCAGTACTCCACAGGCATCCCACCAGAGGCACCAGGATCCATCCTGATGGCACAAATATCAATGATGACCAAAAGAAGACGAATCAGCAAAAACATTGACTTATGGGATAAGCCAGCCACGTTGTGTGGCGACATCTTAGCCTTATAATCAACGCCTGACCGACATAGCCATAGCATGTAAGTTGTCTGCTCGCTTAAGCAATGAAGTCACAAGGCATGGAATTACAGTGATTTCTCATCAAATTCTTTTTCGGTTATAGGCGTTAATTCATACCATTCACCTGTAGGACTGTCATGGTGATAGTTTTGAATTCTAAGAACCTTGCCATCCCTATAAATATTGAAGCTGCACTCACATTTGGGAAGAACTTTCAAAAGCATATCTCTTGCTGATTCAAACTCAAGATAAGCATGACCACTGAGATTTTGCCAACCAAAGTTTTCAACGGTACAGTACCAATACCCATCTTGGTTGACTTCATCTATAAGCTGGTCAAGTTCTTCAAGGATATAATCCCACTCAAACTCAATTTCTTCAGGCTCATATTCGTGCGGAAACCATCTTATAACTGGGTCAATGCTTTTATCTGATTTCATTTCCATTTCTCCATCTGCAATTTTCATCTCCCATAATTAGAAATGATTTTTGTTTTTTCTGGGAAATGAAAATGAGAAAAGAACGCAACATGAATCAGGTCTTAATAAGACACCATAAGCACATCATAAGCTTCCGCCAGAGCCACCAGAATCCATCCTGAGCCACCAATTGAGAACCCAGGCAAGTTCCCCTCTACCAGAACCTAATTAGCATAGAAGCAAGCCTGAGACGTTCATGCAGCACCTGATGCAAGAACTGACTTTTTGATGACTATTTTTGGATATCCTCTGCTGATGATTCTAAATTGTTCTTTCAATGCTTTCGTGCATGTAACCTCGGCCAGTCCGTGCTTTGTGAGCAAACCAGGAATGTACTTTTTGACCCTTCTGTCAGTCACAGACTTCCAGTCATACTCTTGTGTTATTTCTGAGATAATTTCAGGAACCCTTGCATAGCCTCGCGTATGCAACTGCTGCAACAGGCATGACTCAACTTTGCCCATGAACTTGTTACCGGCACTGCTAATCCCCTGTTTATGAACCTGCGGATAAATTTGAGCAGCCTTCTCAGGACCGAGTACCTGCCAAATCATGTCTCTAGAAATTGAGTTCATCTTGACACCATTCTCCCTTAGTTTCTTAGCTGTTTCTTCTGCTTCTGCCAAGACATCTGGTGTATATGCTGGAAAACTGTAGCACTGAGAACGATAGATATTGGCCTTATCTCCCTTAACACCCAGTCCTTTTACCAAAGAATCTCTTTGTCCCTGTAAATTCATCATCAAAGATTTTGTAATCTCCTCATCTGGCAATTTCCTCATCAGGCCCAAAACACAATATCTGTCAATCCTTTCATTCTGTCTTCCAACGTCATTTCTTCTCCCTCCCTTCAATGCATTGAATTTCCTCAAGGAACAAATCACAATCACGTCTCCCTTTGAAGTACGCAAAGCAATCTTATCTCTGGCAAATCTGAGCTTTGAAAGCAAATCATCTCTCACTCTATTGACAAAATGATACAGGTTCGGGTATTCGTCCTTGAGCTCATTTATCCTCTCGACAATGTTGATATTATCATCAATTTCCCTTCTTTTGTCTTTTTTCCATTTTTCATCCTTCTGAATATCGTAATGCTGAATCAAATGCCTAACAGCATCACTGACATCACAATTCTTCTGTTTCATGACTACATCGATGATACTGCCATTGAATCCGCAATGGGAACTATGACAGTATATTCTAAAATGGCCTGTTTGCTTATCTACGAATATTGACGCACTCTCTTGGCTGTCATCATGAAAGGGACATCTCAAATGCAGTGACTTATCAGGAGTAATTTGGCAATCATACTCAATACCAAGATAATCAGCTAAATTCTTCTTTTTGAGTATATCTATGATGCTGTTATTATTAGTTAAACTATCTTTCTCTTTAATATCATCAGGAAAAGTGCCCTCATAAATATCACAGGTATTATTATAATAGCTAAAGCTATTATTGTGGTCACTTTTCCTGCCCTTTTTGTTTTCTTCTAAATACTCAGAAAAATCATCATCTGAGACAAAAGGGAATGAAGCATCAAAGTCATTGTAAGAATATCGAAGAGAATTGTAATTATATATACGAACATTAAATGGTGAACAATTAGATTTAGATTTAATCCAAAGATATCCAGGTAGACGCATTACTCTGTTAGGAGTAGTACATGATGGGTCTGCATTGAAATATACAATGAGTCTTTTTTGGATATTAACAAGCTGTTCAGGAGTAACAGAATAATCCTTTGTGAGCCAATAGACATGAAATCCATTTCTTGTTTCTACGATATATGATGGATTCAGCGGAGAATCAGAAAGGTACTTAACAAACTCATCCTTTTTCTTTTTGACATAATGAAGTGAAAAATACTCACCATTAGCATCTCTGCCACAATCCCAGTCAATGAAACAGGCATTGATGCGATTTATGTCCTCCTTCTTAGAGCCACCAGAATTGACTATGAAGCCAATATCGTCTCCCTGACTGTTACGGTACTTGAGCTTTCTTTTTGCCTCTGAATAGCTCTGAGGCTTGTTTCTCCAAGTATTTGAAGCTACATTGAAATAAATCAGTGCATTCTTGCCATGAATCTGTTCCAAAAATTCTTCAGTGCTAATTTCTATCTGAATTTTGCTCATATCTTATCCTTTCCAATAAAAAAGCCCGCCACGTTCAGGCGTGACGAGCTCTCGGATAAGATAGATTACGACGTCATATATTATTCTATCATTACTTTCTTCACTTTTGAATTGGTATAGAGTGAAAAAACATATTATCTTATCCAACATTCATTCATAAACATCAGAGCCTGAACTCTATTCTCTTAATTCTTTTCTTAGGAAACAATTCCTTCTTTTATTTTTCATTTTTTCTGCATTTTTCAAGCATTTCAATGTGCTCTTCAAGATGGTTAACGTACGCCCCATTTTCTTGTGCCAGCACTTGCCTGTCTGCATTCAGATAATATTGCAAATCTTGCTCTGTCTCGATTCTTTGACCGGCGTGAAACAGACGATGTCCACAATCCAAGCACAGAAACCCAAAATCAGCACAGACTGAATCACTTTCATCAATCTGAGGCTCCCCGTAATAAACTTCTTGCCCAACGTAATCTACAGGCGAAACACTGCTGACATATTCTTGGTAGCCTATTTGACTTCCACCACATTCCTCACAAATAAATTTCTTTTTCATATTTTTCTCCTTAGAAATTAACTTTTTTCTTTCTATCTCTGCACTTTGCAGAATGTGTTCCTACATAAAGCTTAGATGTTTTGTTTTCACTTTACAAGTCAATCCAAACCCTGTTTTTAAGCCTTATAATAAGCTTTTTTATTTCCCAGAACATTGAGAAATAACTAATTATGTCGTATCAGATTAGGGGCTTACCCGGGATTGCCCCTATCTGATACTTACATCAACTAGCCTTTTTCAGGTTCACCGAAAGCTTTGATGTAATCTTCTGCAGAGCCGTTCTCTTCGACAAAGGATTGTGCTTCATCTTCAGAGACAAGCTTAATGCCTGAAGAACCGTAAACTTTCTGTGGCCCTCCTGCTTCACTGTATTTGGAGTATGGGCCACCATCGTACTCAATAAAGAACTGACCGTTCGGACTCTTGTAAAGTACTTCACTGCAGTAGCGAAAATCTCCTGAATAACCGTAGCTGTAGTAGCAGATTTCCTCAGCGACTTCCGTATCGTACAACTTACCTTCAACAACCTTCTTCATCTTTTTTTGCTCCTATAAATGCAGGTTAACAATTCTTACTTGGCCCCTTTAGCTCGTTTAGAGCTCGCTGCGACCTTTCAGCGTCTCTCATCTGCGACACTGCAGATGTTCGAGTACTATTACAGCTTTATGGCTCCATTCAATGACCTCCTTTCGACATCAGAAAAATGAATTCTTAGCGGCTACTTTCCATCAGGAGCATCTACTCCAAGAATTTCCAGAATCCGTCCTAAATGCAGAAGTATTAGGTGCACATCAAGGTAGATTTCATTGGGCAATTTCGTTATTCCATCAGAAAGGTTTTTCTGCAGGCTTCTTGCCCTTCGATACTCTTCTAAAATACTCTCGACTATGGAGGCTCCAATCAGTACTTCCATAAGATATTGCATGGCGACAACCACTAATCTTTGACTCATTAGTGGCAATTCCATAAGCTCCAATCCTATTCTTGCTTCTTTGCTTTCCTGACCAAACTTTTCTACCACCTTGTCTTTCATGTAGAAAATATGTTTCATGACTGCATCCATGTCTTGCCAGAAAAATTCTTCATAGCACATAACTATAGGTACTGCAGTTTCATATGCTTTAGCACCATCCTCTTTGAAGGCGACAACGCTATTCGAAGCTCTTTCAATACCGTTAGCAGGTAATTCAATTTCAAGCTGATGTGCCAAACGGAAGACCGCAGCTCCAATCGTCACGCCTGTCGGACCTAACTTGTTGAGAATGTCATTTGCAGAAACATAAGCTTCCTCTTCCGGTATCTCTAAGACCTTTGGAATTGGCTTAATTCGCGAAAACAAATCAGACAAGAAATGACATATCACTGAATCAATATAATCTGCCTTCGAAAGATTTCGGCCTGCATAACCTTCGGCTGCTTCGCTTCGATATTCATCAATCGATTTTTCAAGCTCTTGACGAAAAGCTGAATATAAGTTGGATTTAGCAATATTCCTGTCACTATGGGTATTGTGGCTGTTTGAACTATTTTTCATTTTCATCTCCTATAAATGGAGGTTGACAATTCTTACTTGGTCCCTTTAGCTCTTCCTGAGCTCGCTGTGACCTTAAGCGTCTCATCATCTGCAGACGGCAGATGCTTGAGTAATTCACATTGCTTTTTGCGTTTTCGTCATGGTCCCATTTGCCGACCTCCTTTCAATTAATTTCTAATCCATATTATTTACATGCAGTGTCGCGTCACAAATGCAAATATAGCATAGAATTACGTTTATGCAGCATTAAAATCGTTGTAAGCCCTTGTGAATATTGCACTTACAAGATACTTGGGAAAGATGGAAGTATTCATCCGTCAAAAATCAAGTTTTCGAAAAATAATTGGGAAAGATGAGCGTGAAAAAGATTTTAAAATTGTGTATAATAGGCATGTATTTTGGCAAAATGAATTGTGTGTTTTCGAGAAATTCCAAGGTAAAGGTGAATTATTGTGGCTGGAAAACCCAAAACCCCAACCTACCATAATGGTAGATTATTAGACGCTAAAGATGACAAGGGAAATAGAGTCCATGTCGCCTTTGAACAATCGTATTCTGGTGGCAGAGGTGGATATGTCCTTCGCAAAACCAGAAAGGGCAAAACTGTTAGGAAAAAGTGCTTTGGCACACACAAAAACCGGGAAAAAGCCCTAGCTAATGCAGCATCATTATTTGAGAAATATGTTGGGACAGTGGCCTCAGAACGAACACCTATAGCCCAACATAATTTACAGGTAGAAAAAACTGGCGACTACAAAATTACGTGGATACACCTCTATGAAAACGATGCTGACATCATTGAAAAGCTTTCGAATTTCTATAATGAATGGAACCCTCTCACTACAGAAGAAGGTGAAGAGCCTATTAGCATAAAAGACCTTCACTACGATGTTTATTCCAATGATTATGAGTTACAAGCAATCTATAATTGGTGGGACATCTTATCTGCAAGAGAGACTACAGGGGAAGATGAGACCATTGAACCGGTGTTTGATATTCCCAGACCATTCTTTAACTTTTGTCATTGGGAAAGCCATATTTTTACGGTTTTTAATTGGGCAAAACACAAACCGCTCATATTAGAACACATCTGCAAACAGGTCAATTCGCATGCCAATAACACACAACTGATGACAAAGGAGGAACTTAAGGAAGAACTGTTTGCGATTGGGATGGTTGTTGAAGGTGATGACGAGTGGATTGAGAGTAAATTAAAAGAAGCCCGCGAGTATTGGACCGATGAAAGAAGAAGAGAGTATGAAAGAGAAACGAAAAAACTATACCCCAGTTCGAAGGTCTATTGGGTTGAAAATAAATTTAGGGTAATAACAGAGGACGAATTTAACCAGCATTTTGAATATCCTTTGCTCAAAACGGATGGAGTAAATGTCACGAGGAATCGGAGAAAAGTTGACAAGTTTTATATCATGGATGAAGCAATAAAGCTTATTGAAAACAACCCCTCTGAGTTTGCAAATTACACAAAAATATCTGGAATTACAAAACCCTCCCAAAAAAAACCTCGCTGAGTAAGGCGAGATTAGCGGAGCATAGCATCAAAGCGACCCTACAGTTTTAGAGTAACCCAGTCTTGCACATACGCCGAACTAGGCTTGTAAATGTGAACCTGTGTACAACCTTAAAAATAAGCTAGAACATAAAACATCCAATCTTGACCAATGTGACACAATGGCCCCCTCCAATGAGCTGCTTTCGCCCTACTTGCATCTGCTCAGAGGCTTTGCTTCGAAATGTAAATCACGCTCTATCGGCAACCCAAGAGGACCACGTATTTTTCTGAGTTGGCTCAGGGTGAAATAGCCTAACTCTCCTTCAGGGCATAATTGTGAAACTACCTTTCCAAAAAAGAGAAAATCGCCATCCTCCTGCTCTTCCCCTTCAATGACGAACCATGTCCATGCAGAATCCGGCGTAAAATACTTGAGGCTGCAAATTGGGTCGTCAAAACCCTCTTGTGAATAAAGCTCTGGGAGTTTTGAGGCGATTTCTTTTGGTAAAAGTTCCATTGTCAGCTCCTAAAAGATAAATTTCTTTCTATCTAATAGAAACTGAATTTTGATTAATCTGGGAAATGAGGAACTCAGGAAACTGCTTGGCTGCGAACCTTAGAAAGACTTCTCAGTAAAGCAGGCAAAACCCCCGACCGAATATCACGCGATATGGAATCTTCGATACAGAAGGCCGACCATCTTAGTTCCCTTGAGAAATAGGTTAGCCACATCTGAATCTCTTTCAGCGAAAGCGTGGAAATCCATTTGGCGTCTCGGTATTCGTTGCAATGTTCATCATGCCAAGGATGATAATCAAAACCAGGAACTACCCAACTGCCCTTGTGAACGGCACGGAAAAAATCATTAGTTGCTGGATGAATCTCATAAATCTGCTTTCGATACGCATCATCAGGCAGCTCAACATGACACACCTGAAAGGAAGTCCTTTCATTTTTGAACCTATCCTTGAAAGAAAGCAGTAACTCGACATCCTCGACTGAAGGAACAGGCCAATTAGTAGAATCATTCTGTTGCCTATTATCGCTCATAAATCATTCACCCCAGGCGAATCTGTAGTAAGGCTCTAATTTCTTCATCAGCTCTATGCTGTCATCAAGAAAGTGGTCACTTCCGAGAGCAGCATCGTCACGCTTGAAAAGTTTTTGGCAACGTATCTCAAGCAGATTGTACTGAGAGAACTTATTGTTCAAATAGTCGATGTCATACTTGCAAATATTTTCACCAAGCAGTATATGAGCAACTTCCTTGCCTTTAAATCTTCGAGGCCGAATCTGAACTCTTTCCAGCAGTGTTAAATGAAATCCATCCATCTTCCCGAGGATACTCTGGAGCTCATCAGATGAAAGCTCGGTATGTTGCTTAAATCTGTCAACAGGCTTCTTACCACCTATCAGCACGCCGACTGAAAAAGCATCAGCATCTATTGCAAAGCGAAAATGCGAAACATCTATCTTTCTACTCAGAGGAGGTGGGCATAGTATACCCCAACAATGCACTGAGTCCTGCCTAATATTTCCCACGTTCACGTCTAATTCCCCATACATCCCGCTAGTCCCCAAACGCTGCTTAAGTTCTTCGAGGTAGCTCTGCATGTTGTCCTTGACCTTCAGCCTAAGCTCCCTCTTAGGGTCATCCTCGATGTTGAGAAAAGCTTCGAAGTGAGATTTCTTCCATCCACTGAATGGAGCCATATTAGTCGCCTCCAAAAAATCTAAGAACTCTTGCAGAATGAATGCCGTCCTTGCATCATTGTCTTTGTCAGCAAAGGGTCTGAACAGAAGGTACACTTCTTTCCATGTGATAAAGTGAAACCTCTTATCTTTGAGTCTATCAAGAATCGCAGCATCACGATTCCTCGGAGTGATGCAGACAAGATAGCTATCCGGATCCGCTTGCAAATGATTGAGAATTTGCTCATCTTCCAAGGGGCAGTCCACTTTGCTCTCGATGTAGATTTTTGTGCTGCCCACCTTTATCAAAGCATCAGGCCTGCTGTTCTCCTCCGTAATCTGCAAATCATAAAGGACTGGATCATAGCTCTTGGGCTTGATACCCAGCCTTTTCATTAACCTCTTCAAAAGCCCTCTGTCGCTGTTCTCAAGCGTATTGACAAGAGCTTTCGTTATATTGTCTTCAAGCTGCTTATCCCATTGACCATCCTTCTTCCTGAAAGAAGGTCCACGATAATAGTAGAAAATGTTTCGGTATGGGTTGTACTTTCTCATTCTCAAGCACCGTCACAAGTCATGAGCTTCTTGCTAGCTTTTGTTTTAAAGGCTTCCAATTATTCAGATAATCCGTCAAATTTCTGTTCTCGTCCTCATGGTCAACATGAGCTAATGAATACTTCTCGGCTCTAATCAGGCCCCTAGTTTCCCAGCAGGTATCATCGTTTCTGACCCACATGTATGACTGATATTTCTTCTTCCCATGGCCGTGAACTTTTTTCAGGACAGACATCAATTCCTTGGGAGGGATAACAACACACTCAATGCTCTTGTGTGCAAAGCTCTGCATCACGAAAACCCATAAATCAGCCTTTGAACTGCGTATCTTTGATGGATTGAGCGTCCACCAACCCCAAGACCTGAACCCATTGTTATGGCCAGGCTTCATGTGAGTCGTCGTGTAATCCTTCGAGTACTTAACCTGGATAGTAGCAGTCATTCTGTTCTTGGAATCGGTCACCAGCAAGTCTATCCCCGTGTCCTTCGAGGGCACCCACACATTGTACTTCTTGAAGTGTTTCTCAATGTAAGAACCCACAAGATACTCACCAGCATGAACTGTAAAAAGTGGCTGCATTTTTCTCCTTCACTTTAATATACTACTGCCAGAGGGAGCGAACATTAAGTTCAGGGACGCCCATGGGCAGATTTGACTCAAAGCGATTTTCACGTAACTCACTAAGAAACTCTTTAGGCTTTTTAGTTGGAATCCCCATGCGTCTCAGAAAACTTTGACGTGAAATTATTGATAAAAGAATTGATGAAGACAAAAGACGAGCTTCTTCATATAAATGCTTTTGTCCCACAGAGTCTTCGCCATGAAGTACGCGTGAACGAGAATTATACAGCCTTTTTACGAACTTAGCAGCAGCATTTCTCTTTTCTACGCTTGGTTCCAAGAGAGCCGCAACATCCAGTGAAAGTTTTTCGCTCAGTTCCCCCGTATTTTCGCCTAAAAGAGCTTCAATCGATGTGATTGCCAAAGCCAATCCAACTGCAGGGTTTTGCTGAAAATCAGCTTGGCTTAACAGACTAATGGCATTGAACAATCGTTTTTCAAAGGAATCTTTTTTTGGTTTTGGAGCAAAGTATGCTTCCATTGCTTCAGAAACAATCAACTTTAGATTAATTTTTAATTGGGGAAAGGTAGATGAAGGAGATATGAGTTCCCGAAGAAATGCTTCGAGGTCGGAAGAATTAGACTGACTATCAGATTCTTGAGGAACTGAATTGCTGTCTGGCATGACCAAAGCGGCAGACTTCGCAATACTCTGCAAAACTGGACTCAAGTCTTGCTTCAATTGTTGGCATGTAAGAGCACTCATAGTCCCTTCCAATACAGCTAAGAGGTGACCATAAGTTTTGCGTTCGTCTGGAACATAGTTTACACCTTCAAGAGTAATTTGCATCCAGTTTTTAGACCACAGTACTTCCTTGCTATTTCTGAGGGCATTTAAGTCAAGCTTAACATCTTCACCTTTCTTGACTCTAGCATACAGTGAGCCATATAAAAACCCGTCAATGAATTCGTCCTTATCATCAGCTTCAAACGAATAAATCATGAAAGGGTCAGACCTACGCCAGCTTAGCTCACCATGTCCTATCCTGCTAACAAAGATTTCGTACATAGTTTCAAAATCTATAGTCTCTAGGTCTGGACTTCCCATCCACAGTTCCTCGAATACATCCCTAATTTCACGTGGACTAATGTTGTAGGGACTCCTCATCTTACTGAAAACATATTTTTCAAAGGCATGGTCAATCTTATCAGCCTCGCCATAAATCTCAGCATCTTGCCACGCCTCCCACCAATCTTTGTCATAATTATCATGGATAGTACCTGCATACGAATACACAGATTGCATTGTAGCTACCACCTGCTTTTTAAGCTTTTGATTTTTTAGCAATGCAACTACATCACACATTTGACACCTCTCATCTAGTTCGTTACAACTGGACTCACGCTATTCTTCATCCCCCAGTTCATCCGAGATGCTCCCGAACAACGCCAACGCAGACTGCAGATTCTCCACTATTTCCTCTGCAATCAGCTCAGGCTCAGGCAGCGTCTCAGTGTCCTCAAGGCTTTCATCCCGTAGCCAGAAAATGTCCAGACTTGCCTTGTCCCTGCTCATCAGCTCATCATAATCGAAAGCCTTGAACCGCTCCGTCTCCTTCCTGTCGTGTCTGTTCGCAGGATTATAGCATTTCACAAAATCCGTCAAATCAGCCTCGCCAAGCGGATTCGTCTTCAGCGTAAAATGCATATTCGTCCGCAAATCGTAAATCCACAGCTTCTCCGTCCACGCCTTCTCACTCGCGGGCTTGCGGTCAAAGAACAGCACATTCGCCTTCACCCCCTGAGCGTAAAACACACCCGTCGGCAGCCTCAACAGCGTATGCACATCACACGTCTGCAGCAGCTTCCGCCGAATCGTCTCACCAGCCCCTCCCTCGAACAGAACATTATCAGGCAGCACCACAGCCGCACTTCCGTTCATCTTCAGCAGCGTCTTGATATGCTGCAGAAAATTCAGCTGCTTATTCGAAGTCGTCGCCCAGAAATCCTCCCGCTCATACGTCAGCGAATCCTTACTCGACTTGCCCCCGTCATTCGTCACGGTAATACTGCTCTTCTTGCCGAACGGCGGATTCGTCAGCACCATATTAAACCTCTCGCCAGGGTCCGACGCCAGACTGTCGCCCACCCGCACCGGACTTTCCTCACCGCCGTCAATCCCGTGCAGCATCAGATTCATCACGCACAGCCTCGCCGCACTGTCCACAATCTCCCACCCCGCAAAAGTCTCGTACCGCAGCTTTCTCTTCTGCTTCTTATCCAGCTTGAATCGCTTCGGGTCCGCCAGGTAGCTGTGAGCCGCAATAAAGAATCCGCCCGTACCGCACGCAGGGTCGCATATCGTCACCCCAGGCTCCGGCCGCATAACCTCCACCATCGCCGCAATCAAAGGCCTCGGCGTAAAGTACTGCCCCGCACCGCCCTTGACATCCTGAGCGTTCTTCTCAAGCAGCCCCTCATATATATCGCCCTTGACGTCCGAACTGAGCCCCATCCACGTCTCATCGTTGATAAGGCTAATCAGGCGGTTAAGCTTCGCAGGGTCCTGTATCTTGTTCTGGCTCTTGCGGAAGATAACGCCAAGCATGCCGCTTTCCTTCGCAAGATTCTCCAGCAGATGCCTGTAATGCGTCTCAAGCTCATCACCATCCCTGCTAACAAGGCTCGACCAATCCCACTTTGCGGGCACAATCGCCTTCTGACTGAAAGGAGGCCTGGTCTGCTCATCAGCCATCTTGAGAAACAGCAGATACGTCAACTGCTCGACATAATCGCCGTAACTCATCCCATCATCGCGAAGAACCGTACAATAGTTCCAAAGCCTCTGCACTATCTGTTGTGAATTGTCTGCCATCTTTAATCTTCCATAGTCTTCATATCTATAGCTTTACTACTCTTGAGGGCACTTACGCACTGCGGCATAATCAGTCCATAATGTCTAAGCCAGCGTTCAAATTTCACTTCAAGGTCACCTGCACCAGAAGATTCAATATTTCTGTATAGACTTACAGTTCGATTGTATAAATCTCTAAACTGTTCTAATTCAATAATTAATAGTTTCTCCGAGGGATTAGCTATATCATCAACCTTCAAAGTTCTACCTACCAATGCTTCAATATAAATGTAATCATTATATTTCTTCTCAAGCCAAATATGATGGTCATTACAATCTTTAACATTGTCCTTTGAATAAGACCCATCAGATTTTTTATCTGTTTTTAATTCGAATGACGCTAATTGATGAATCTCTTCTGCAATCCATAAAACATCGGGACCTGTATGCTGAGCTTTGTCCGGTCGAAATGATTCTAAACCCAACAATTTCCCAAGGACCTCAACTGCTTCTTCCGTTTTATTTGTTTCGTCACCATAATCAAAATTGGATTCGATTGCTTCTAAAAGTTTGTGCATTTTATTTTTTTTATTTTCGTAAAGTTTGGCAAGTCTAAGTGCCTGAAATTTTGGTCGCACATCAGGCTTAAACGAGAAAGAATCCATATCAATCTTTGGTCTGCCAAGCTCAATTCTTTCATTGCTAGCTGAAAGATAATTTGAAATCGCCTCTTTTGTATCACCTGATAATTGAGACGCGAGCCCTGCCCAATGTAAATACCATGCCCCTAATCTCTTGTCAATTTCATCTGCTTGTTCAGCTAAAGATATATAGTTCTTGCCTGCATCATTATATCGCCCTTCCCATAGATATTGAAATGCAACCCTTTCTTTTATTAACAAAGCTAAATATTGTAAGTTGCTCTCCCCAGACTCATTGATATCAAATTGTTCAATATATGACTTGTAGAACTCATCCCATTCCTTATCACCATCAATTATTTTTCCAATCAATTCTTCATAACTAACTTTCTCGTCATTGACCTCATCAATCAAGTATTTACTTAGTTGTATCTGTTTTTGTAATAAGGCAGGGAGAAACCTGCTATTATTAGGCGATAGTACCCATCTTTGGATGTCCCCTCCTCGTAGCATAACAACACCGTGGTCGGTATTGCTACGAAATATTCTACCGATTGCCTGGACCAATCTAGTTGCCGTCTGAGAAGCTCTAATTGTGTCTATTTGGATGCTTTTATCAATGAACGCATCATATAATGACTCTCCCATTGGCAGGCGGTCCAAAATAAGAATCTGGCACGACTTTCCAGGCAGGTCAATTCCATCATACCTCGCAACCAAAATCAACATTTCAGACTCTTTGGAGTCCGCAAATTTTTGTATTCTTGTATGACCGTCTTTTCGGGTAAAGATAGAACCCTTATCCTTCCATTCTTGTGCTTTTTTGGAAGAAGGGGATATGACACATGATTTTTTCTCACCAATTAAATTCAAAGCGTCATCTTGGTGTTGCTTATCATCTTCACCTCTTAAAAACACGAATAGCCTTTGAGCATCCCCTGACTTGCCACTGGGGCTGATAATATTTACATTCTCTTTTCCGAAAGTTCTGGCAAAAGCAGTTTGCGTGGGCATAGTAGCGGTTAGGTAAATCCTCCTGGTAGACTCATCAAAAAAACTTATCCTATGAAAAGGAATTACTGGAGGAGTGATTTCTATACCTCTTCCTGAAACAAAAAAACAACATTGGCTCAAATTATCCTTTAGATATTCCCACGGAAACAAGGTTGTTTCATCGGTATCAATTCCTCCTTCAATATATATAGCCCGTAATTGTTTTGCATAATCTTTAACAATAAACATTGGGACAAATATTATCCTTTCCCAAGCACCGCTTACAGCATCTTCAAACATTGAGCCCATACTTGTATTTGAAAAATAACTGCGAAATAATTTTACTGTTTTTAAAAACAATGGATTATTGTTTGCGATATTCAGCGTAAACTGTGAACGAATTGTATTTTCAGCAACATGAGCATCGTCAAATATTATTGCATCAACTTCTCTCCTATGGAAGATACCTTTTCCATTGAAAACTGAAGCATAATTTGTGATACAAAAGGTTTCTGCTGAATCAAACTTTCGCTCATTTTCCCATTCGGATTTATATCTCGCAGAATAACTAATGCTACATTCATCAGCCTTTGTTTTTGTTTGTTCAACAAGTTGATTATTTGGACAAACATAAAGAACATGTTTAGATTCATTTACTAAAGATTGTGCTATTAATAGCCCTACAAGAGTTTTGCCACCGCCGGTATTCATTTTAATAATATTATCATTGAGTTCTCTATTTTTGTGCCAATCTTGGAGTGCATCTTTTTGCGGTCCCCATATATTCTCAATATTTCCTCTTAAAGTCAGATTATTAAATATTTCCAAAGGGTCAACTGGTTTCCCTCCTTTTGGTATATTAAGTTTCAGATTTCTTAAACTCATAACTATTGTTTCTCCTTCCTGATTCTTTCTAAAAGTTTCTCTGCTGGTTCGTCGTTTGGGTCTTGGGGGACCAGTTTGCCCTCGAAGGCTTTTTTCAGGATGCTCTGCCGTAGTCGGCCGGACTGCTTCAATGCATCCTCCACCATCTGCTCCGCCTTGTCCGCTATGCTGAAATGCTTCTCAATCTCTGCAACTATCTGCCCTTGCTCAGCCAAAGATGCTAATGGAATCCCAATTGTTTTGATATCGTCCAAGCCAAGGCCTGCTTTTGTAGCCCCTCGCCTGAGTAGAGCAAATTGCCTCTGTCCCCCATCACTTGAGGCAATGAACCATGCAAGGAAACGTTTCTCGATTGAATCAACTGAACGGGCTAAAGCAACATGCTGGTTAACATAGGCTTCCGAAATACTTTTTGGCACCAACGCAGTCATTCCAACATCAGCCGTCACGGAAATTAGTATGTCATCAGGTTGAACTCTTGTCCTTATACCTTCCGCACCACTTGGTGGCTGAACAAGCTGAATATCCGACAAATCTAGCGAAATGCTGTCATGGTCGAGGTTGCCCATTCGCAAGAACAGCTTGCCAGTTTCGGAGTAGTATTTTGCCCAGCCGCGTGAACCACTGGTTATGAAATAAAAAACATCATCTCCTCGACTCCAAACCCACCCCTCCGGCAGTTCGGGCAGCTTTGACGTATCCAACGGCGGCAGTTTCTCTCGCTTTTTGCCCTTTGCGTTTTTCTCTCGCTCATTTGCGATGCGTTCGAGCAGCTTGTCCGCAGGCTCAATCCTGTCTTTGTTCTCCTCCCGCCACTTGGCCGTAAGCTTACCCTCAAAGGCATGCTTAAGCACGGACTGGCGATACCGCTTTAACTCCCCGCGAACCTTCTCAAGAGCCGCAACCCCCGCATCCAAATCACTGAACAACTCCTCAATCTTACCAACAATCCGCCCCTGCTCCCCCAACGGCGGAAGAGGAAACTGAACTTTGGCCAAATTCTTTCGCGAAATACGTTTCCTTGTTGAACCACTTTGGTATAAAGCGACATCCCTTCGGAATTGTGGTGCGTTAATCGTGTGCACCAGCCATCTATGCTCTGGTCCGTTTTGGCTTGTTCTTACAATACAAACATCAACAACGGTCACGCTTTTCTTTTTATCACCCGGAAAAATGCATGCCCGACCGAGTGGGTCTGGCATTCGTGCAATCAGTACATCGCCAGGTAAGATTTGAGTACAGTTAAGTTTTTTGAATTTTTGCTCAGTCAGAAATCTTGATGACTTATTCTTAAAGCAACCATCACCAACATCTGCCAGCTGAATCAGTCTAACATCTCCATCGGGGTCTTGGTCTTTTGACTCCACCCAATCGCCATCACTGAAAACACCACCATTGGCTACTATGTTGGGAATAGTTGCGTACACCCATCCCTTTGGCAATCCTTTGCTCTGCTTTTGCTTTCCCAAACTTTTACACCCTTATTTCACAGGGAAATGTCCCTTAGTCTTCGCAGTTCTGCCAACTGTCGGTACAACATACAGCACGTAGTCGCCAACCGACACAGGCTCAATACCATCTAACGTAAATATCAGCGAGTGCTCTTTCATTTCACCGGATTTAAGATTCACTCCTTTCAAGTGCTCAGCAAATTGCGGTCTAATATCCTTGTTTATAAGCAGCCTCGCACTTTTCAAGTATACATCGAATTGGGCTCGATTTGTCATCGAAACATCGACACGATACCGTTCCTGATTTTCGCAAGAGCGGACAACAACATCGTCCCTCACATCTTCATAGGCAAAATACTCAATTTCAAGCTTTAGTGGAGAACGGCACAAGCCAGATAACCAGCCCCCCGTCATCTTGCAACCATCCCAGACAATTCCAATCACCGCACCCACCATTTACGCCGCCCTTACATCAGCAAAAAATTCATCAGGTATGCTTTCGAGGACGTCACTATTGACAAGATTACGCAACTGATAATGCTTAAGTATCTGGTGATGGCGGAGCTGGCCGACAATAAGGGAAGGAGATATTTTCAGTTCCTCGGAACACTTGCGAACCATGAAAACTGTGATTTTATGGCCACCGAGAAAGCTGACTATTTCATCGTACTTATAGGCTTTCTGAGCGAACAGATTCGCTTCATCTTCCTGCTCAGTGATGTCCATGTTTTCACTGTCTATGAACACAGCTTTTTTGCTTCTGAGATGAAAAAGAATGTGTGCAATCTCATGGGCAACAGTAAACCAGAAGTTATCTTCCCGCTTGAATCTGCCGGTCCAGACGATTACAGGGTTGTCGCCATCCCAGAATGCGGAACCGTCAGTATATGTCTTCTCAAGATGCGGCAGGATAAAGAACTTTACGCCCGCATAAGCAAGGTCTTGAATCAGGCACTCGATACCATTTTCGGCATAGCTGTATTCAGCCAGCTCGTTTGCAATGGCTGTAAGCTTTTTGCTGTCATACTTTTCAACCTTGTACTGTGCAGCACATTTTCTTGCCATGTGATGCCACGTCAAGGCATAATACCTGTTGTATTTTTCAAAAGCATCAGACTTGCGAAACGCAGGTGCTGCACACTTGTCCATGAAAGCAAAGTCAAGGCCTTGTCTGCCCCAGAACTGTTCGACATTCTCAACAAGCCTGGAAAGTTTGCCGTTCCATTTCGGCAGCCACCCCTTCTTGACCATATCGGCTATAGGCATATGAGAAAGGATGTTGGCCTTTATCTCAGTCTCATTTTCCGCTTTGCTGGTCTTTTCTTCTCGCAGCTTGTAGTTGGTGTAGAGATTCAGCCAGTACTGAGGAGACTGCCCAAAGGCTTTGCTCAACAGCTTTGCGGTTTCGAGACTGACGGCCCTCTTGCCGTGGATTAGCTCGCTGACATGAGTGGAACTCAAACCGAGTATCGTCGCCAAATCCTGCTTGGTCCAGCCGCGAGTCTCAAGCTCTTCCTCGATGTAAAAGCCTGGCCCTATGTTTATAAATGGTTTGTATTTTACCGCCATGGTTTAGTCTCCGTAGTGATTGGAAAGAGCGGTTATCCAGCAGAAGCCTCTCGTGTGCTCCTCATCTTCCCAATCCACCTTAAACTCCAATCGCCACTTCCCTGTTACCCGAACCGAGCAATAATCCTTTTTGCCCTTGAGCTTCTCAAACTTTAGTGCAGGTTTTTTCCAAAGGTCATAGATATCTACCGCCGCATCTATCTCGTTTACTCTTGCAACGAAATTCACGACCACATTTTTTGGCAACCCTCTGTGCTTCGGGGACTTACCCGTGGTGTAGAGCTTTATGAGGTTTTTATCCTTGAAATCCCATTCCAAGGTGTTTTTCCTTTAGAATCTACGTCTTTATCGGCGAAGTGTTTTGATGATTTTACAAGAAATGTGAAACATGTCAAGCATTTTATGCCGCAAGAACTTCGTTCAATTCCTGAATAATCTTGTTCAGGTCGTCCCCGAACAGGTTGTACGCCCGCATCAGGCCGCCTCTTTCGTTGAACGGAGCGTACTGGAAATCGTCAGGCTCGATGGCAAGACTTGCGGTCACATGGTCCTTTATCAGCGTCAGCCATTCCATCTGCTCAGGCGTAAATTGCCTGCCAAGCTCCTTCTGCTCACCAAGCCACCTCTCGAATCTGCTCTGCTCGACATCCGACCACGGTTCCAGCACATCCGCCTTGCCCAGGGCGAACCGAATCAGGCAGATTGTATCAGCAAGCAGCTTCTGTGGCGAAGCATTTTTCACCCTTGATTCTTCGAGCTGCTTATAGGCCATCCAGACCACATCGGTACTCAGACCGTACGGCGGCTTTTCAATGGCCCTGACCAGCTCCTCAATCTGCTCATAGGTCACGTGCCGCTTGCTGTAGGGCATGTTGTAGATTATCTGCAGGGCCGTGATTTCGTCCTTGTTGTCCTCGATGAACTGTTTGAACGTATCGACAACACCCTTGGCCCGTTCCTTCGCAGCCTCATCGAAACCAGCAGAAATTATAGCATCCTGACTGATTGTATCGATGTACTGCTCATTTCTCTTTTTAACATCTACAAGCGTATTACGCAGGTCAGGATTGTCGAACGGCTCACATGCCGTATTTGCAAGATTCTCAGCGGCTTGTTCAATCTGCTCGTTAGTAGGCTCTGCTGTGTCGTTTACCGCTTTAGCTTCTTCAATGGCTTTGTCAGGGTCCACCGCATCGAGCAGCCCGTTTATGAGGGATGGTAGAGACTTGCCCTCGGAGACCTGTGATATTTCCTCCTTGTCGGCCTTACTCAGCTCCTGATTGAGCCTTGCAAGCCTGCCCGCAAGCGTTGTAATCGTATCCTCGTCCCTGGCACCGAGAGCGATTTTGTTTAGCAGCTTTTCAAACGAAACACTCTTTTTCCGCTCTAATGGCCGCGATTCGGTCTTGTCCTGCTCGCATACGCCGACCGCATCGACAATTACAAAATGCGTTTTGGCCTTCGCATCACTCGTTACCGCCTTAAGGTCGGTCTGAGTAATCGTCCTTGTCCCCCTGCCCTTCATCTGCTCAAAATACACACGCGAACGAATGCTACGCATGAACAGCAGACACTCCAAGGGCTTGATGTCCGTGCCCGTCGAAATCATATCCACAGTAACTGCGATTCGCGGATTGTACGAATTTCGGAAGCTCGCAATAAGGTCCTCAGGCTTTTCGCCAGTAGTTCGGTAGGTTATTTTCTTGGCGAAATCGTTGCCCTTGCCGAACTCCTCACGGATAATCCTGACGATATCCTCAGCATGCGAATCATCCTTGGCGAACACAAGCGTCTTGGGCACATCTGTCCTGCCGGGGAATATCTCGGTAAACAGCTTATCTCTGAACGTCTTTATGACCGTCCTTATCTGGTCCTCAGATACAACCGCTCTGTCGAGCTGAGTGCTTTCGTATTCAAGGTCATCATCAAGCTCCTCCCACCGCATCTCACGGGTGAGCTTGTTGCGTTTGTCGATGTAACTGCCAGCCTCGACTTTGCTTCCGCCGTCTGTAATCTGTGTCTTTATACGATAGACTTCATAGCCCACGTTCACACCGTCACCAACAGCCCGTTCGTGTGGGTATTCCGTGACAAGATTCTGATTGAAAAAGCCCAGCGTCTGCTTGGACGGAGTTGCGGTAAGGCCGATGATGAAGGAGTCAAAGTAATCAAGCACCTGACGCCACTGGTTGTAAATGCTGCGATGACATTCATCGGTAATGATGAAATCAAACGTCTCGATGGGAATGTCAGGATTGTAGACGACTTCAGGTGATTCCTTTGGACTGAGCACCTTGTACGCGGACTGCTCTTCGAGGTCGGTTTCGATTTCAGCATCACCGCGAAGCATGGAATAAAGCCGCTGGATGGTCGTTATGCAGACCTTGCTGATGGGGTCGATGGTATTGGACTTGAGATGCTGAACATCATACAGCTCTGTGAATTTACGCCCATCGTCAGGCGTTACGTACTGCTGGAATTCCTTCAAAGCCTGCCTGCCGAGATTGTTGCGGTCAACAAGGAACAGAACACGCTTCGCCTTGGCGAATTTGATTAAACGATAGATGAAGGTTACCGCCGTGAAACTTTTGCCCGCACCCGTTGCCATCTGAATCAACGCCCTGGGCCTTCCCTGAGCAAATGATTTTTCGAGTTCGGTAATCGCCTCGACTTGACAGTCTCTAAGACCCTCTTCTATAAGAGATGGAAAATTTTGCATCCTTGCTCGCAACGAATCAGCTTGCTCGATTTCGTCTGCGATTGTCTCAGGACGATAGAAGGAAAATACGTTTCTACTTCGAGCGTCAGGGTCGAGCAGATTGCGAAACAGCGTCTCCTTGCCTGTGCTTTCGTAGACATACGGCAAGGGATTGTGATAATACTGAATCTGACTTGGAACACCGTTGGCGTACTTGTCCGACTGCCAATCAACCCCGCCAAGCGTAGCACCCACGGGTTTAGCCTCAATAACACCGGCAGCTTTGCGGTTCACGAACAGCAGATAGTCAACCGGCCCTGCAGTCATGGGGAACTCACGAACAGCCACACCGATACCAGCCCCAAGATTGAGCTGATTGCGGTCCTGTATCACCCAACCAGCCGCCTTGAGCTGCTCATCAATAAGTTTTCGTGCCCATTCTTCCGGCGTCATAAAACTCCCACCTCGCCAAAGACCAACATAACCGGCCACTAATATAGCCTAATAAGGCCTGCAAATCAAGAATCTATAGGTAATATTGCCAGAAAATAAAGCCTTTGAAACACACATAGACCCGCTCCTTTCAATTGATTCAATTAAGGAGGGCTTAGGAGGGAGATGAAAAACCAGAGCTCGGTTCCACCCTTTGATTGGCATCAATATTAATGCAGGAATTGCAGATTGTCAAGGACTGATTTGATTTGTCCAGATTTGAACAACTGACAAAAGGAGTATTCATTGACCGATGTGGCGAAATATGTTAATGTCTTATTCAAGCTCTGAAAACCTATTTCGAAAGCATAAGAGGGAGTACCAGCTCTATTTGTCTATGCTAAATAATTGGAGGTCATAAGCATGGAACAAAAACAAAATACCCTCAAAAAATGGCTGCCTTCTCCAAAATTGAATCTGATTATCAGCGGAACTTGCTTTATGATTGCCCTAATCAGCCTCATTGTAGGTGAATACATCGATGCAATCACATTACCTGAAAAATACTTTGAGCCTGCTATGTACCTGTTTATCCCTGCCGTAATTCTGCCATTGTTTATTCGTCTGAAATGTGGAATTAAAAACCCATTTTGGAGGTCGGTCTACTACGCCCATCTTTGTACCGTGGGCATGGCTATTGTTTCAGGTTTACTTATTACACCAGTTGTCGACAGCAACAATATTCTCGTGGGCATCGCATCATCCTTCGTGGCATTCGTTACGCCTTTGCTGTTCCTTGACCCACTTTTCGAAATACTATTTTGGCAATCCCAATGTTTTTTCTGTTCTTATTTCTTTTTGCAATTTGCTTGTATAAATTGAACATGCTCAAGACAGAGAAGCATCGTAAATTAGCACTGACAGCACTAATCATCACAGTTGGGACTTTCTTCGTAGTTGGTCATTATACTACAGCGAAATACATTCAAGAAGCGATTGAAACCTTTGTAGCACTCCACGCTCATTGAGTTTTAGGCCATCTCACGTCAAATAAGGGATTCATGACCTTTGGCTTTTTTCTCGGAGATGGGAACATCACGAGGTCACCATCATCGGACGGCCTTAAGTAGTTCGCAACCCATCGTTTTCCAGCATCATCATCAAAATCCAACCCATAACTGTAGATGGTAAAAGAATCTCCAACTTTCTTGTACTTTATCTCATCACCACTGAAAGGGTCCATTGGCAAAAGAGCCATTATTCCTGCATGCTGAAGTTCATCCAATCCTTCAGGTAACCGTCCTTCTTCATCAGCAAAACGCAACACTCCTAACGTTGCCTCAAGCCCTTCAACATAAGCTTTAAATCGCTCGAATGCACAAATCTCATGATTCAAAGCCACTAACGCGATTGTATTCAAGAACGGATGAGACCGTTGTGTAATAGCAAGGACGTTAAGGTCATCGTTCATAAGCTGATGGAGCTGCCAGGCCTCTAGTCTGCAGATATGTTCAAGCTCGTCCATCCCCTGCATGATACTCTTCTCCGCAATCGCATAACTCATATCAGCCTCATGACCTTTTCTGAATCCCCCCAGAAATATACCGTTCCTATAAAACAAATTGTGAAAATGCAAATTAAGCCTACTACGTCTATTGTGAAACCCTTTCTCACTAAAGGCCATTGATTTACCATCGGAAATGTACGCCCACTGTAAAGACTCCTCAGCAATCAATCTCAATGGCATGAAATCAAGATTGGTATCTGCTTTACATATCTGAAGCAAACTGTCGAAGACTTCCAGCTCCTCACCCTTCACCTCCGCTCTGTCGAGTACCATCAAAGCCGTCTCTACCGCTTGACGTTGAAAGCTAACGCCAACAATCTGCTCCACGACAGTCTTAGGTCCAGTCATATGCTTGCCGAACTTGCATACAACAGCCAAGTCTTCAACAGCACCCGCAATATCTCCATGAACCGCCTTGAGCTTAGCCCTGTAGCAGAGCAATCGCATCAAATCTTCTTTCGTCCCAAGGTTTGATGTCGAAATGCCCGTGATGGAATCATTTGACGACTTCATCTTTTTCCAATAATAGGGCTTTTGAGTTCCGGCCAAAACATGCTCAATAGCTGAATCATTTTGCTGCAGCCACTTCTCAATCTCTTTCTGTTTTTGCTCCTTAAGCTCATTAGGCCAGCATCGTATGTCTTCCTTCTCTATACTAATCCCTGCTTCATGAAAAAGCTCAATTGCTTTGTCATAGTCAGATGCAGCATTGTCACCTTTATCATAGTTTGACGGCTTCGCCTGCTGATTGAAAATTGAGACGTAGTCAGTGAGATATTCTCCTCTGGCAAAACCCCCAAATGGCTGAAAAGCTAAGTACACAATCACATTGAGCACAACCTTTTTGACCATCGTTTGCTCCTCTCAAATTTGACACAAACGAATGAATGGACAAATCAATCCATTCCGATGTTCATAGTTCATTTTAAGGTGATATGCCGTCTTAATCAACGATGATTCAAATCTCTGGGAATGAATGATTTTGGCCCATTTTTGCCTCACCTATGACTGCCTTGGAAATAGTCACTTAATAATTTGGTACTATTTCTGGACGATATGAGGCATTTCGAGGGAAAATTTACGAAGTGAAGACATTAAAAAAGCCTCTTTAGTCATTGACCTGCAGGGCCCTACAGCCATGGTCAGAGACCGATTTGAATACTGGCGATTTAGTCAGATTGCATCAATTACAGCCTTGAACTTGTCGTAAAGTATGTCAGCTACTACTTTAATTTCTGAGGGATTCGTTTCGATGTACTTCCAATACATTTTTTTCTTGCCACCGAAATCATGTCCAAGAGTCACAGTGATTAAGTCTGTATTGTCTACTTTGTAGACCAATGAACTTGCCACTGTATCCCTATAGCTCTTGAAGTTGATGTCGGTTTTGTCTTCATTCTTTACCTTAGCTTTGTACTGCCTGAATTTCTTTTGGATAGAAGGGACTTTCAGGTTGGTCCCAGCCTTATTCAAAAAAACATAGTCTGTATTATTTGGATTGTCATTCATGTAGTCCTGCAGAAGACTCGTTGTCTTTTCCCACAGAACAATAACCCGGGGACTTGTCTTTTGGGTTTTATCTCTCGGATAACTGATGAAGGTTAAGCCGTCTTTTTCCCTTACCATATCTTTCTTAATGCCTTCTATATCCTTTGCGTAAAATCCACAGTTCAGAGCAAGAAGGTTGATAAGGACAAACTGCCTATCGTTATTGATTTTTTTGAAAAGCTTCTTGAGAGTCTTGACAGAAAAGGTCTTCGGAGTGTCCTTGATTTGTGCACTCTTCTTGTCAGTGTGTTCTTTGATTAAGTCTACGGTCCTCTTGATTTCAGCTTTATGTTGATTCTCCTGACGCTTCTTCTTTTCGAAGTTTTTGAGATAGAAGTTAAGGCAGGTGATAACCCTTTCTATTCTTTTATTGATGAAATTGCTGGAATGTCCATCGGAATGAAGAAACTCGTTCCAGGCCATTACATCAAATTTATCCATCGAGGAAACATCTGAATCTTTGACATATTCCATAAACTCATTTATTGCAAGTCTTACCATTCTCTTCTCTTGAGGCTTGCTACCGTTGTGGTCCCAGAAGAAGTCTCGAATATTTTGAATGGTGAGCTTGGGGATTTCTCTGTGCTTTAAAAGCTTATCTTCTATTTCAAGCAGGCACGGAAAACCAAGCTTCTTAGCAGCTTCTCGAATATCCTGCAAGATGAGACTTCTCGCCCTTCTCCATACTTCATCGTCGTCTATTTCATGCTGAATGGCATAGGCACTCAAAAACCCATCTTCATCATATTCTTCAACAATTTCAGACCCCTTGGGAGCGTCATCGGGAGTGTGGATTAGCCCTCCATTCTCCATTACGCTGTCATAGTTTATGGGGGAAAAACTTTTGTCCTTCTCCTGCCACTGCCGAAACAGGTAAATAGCTTCATCATAATCCCGCCCAAACTGATAGTCTTTGCGTGTTTTCTTTTTTTGTTTTACCCCTGGTTCCTGCCTCCATCCGCTGTAGAAATAATAGCCATTACCTGTGTCGTATGCCAACCCCTCAACTATCTTTCCTTGTCGGTCGCAGACATACCAATTCCTGCCCACTTTCTTCCTTGGCGGAGTCTCTCTTTTGCTCATGAATTCGCCTCATTTTCGGGTCAATTCTACTCCCAGAAAGCATAGCAAAAGCTGGCTTTAATGTCTAACTAATTGTCTAAGATTCACTTTAAAATAGCACTAGTAGCTATTTTTCATAGGGTTCGATTCCCGCCACCCGCTTTCATTTCATCCTTTACCACGTCCTGGTTAAGCATAAAACCGTCCCTGTTTAAGGAAGTCCGCTATACAAGTTTTGCCGGCACTCTCTTAGAATGCATTTTCAGATTGAGATTTACTAACAACTCGAAAAAAGAAAGGCAGGGAGATCATGCAGGTAAAAGATATTATGACACAGGCTCTGGATAAGATTGAATCTACCGCCAGTCTTACAGAAGCGGCGAAGCACATGAGCTATCGGGACGTGGGAATTCTTCCTGTCAGCAAAGCAGACCAGATCGTGGGGGTTATAACAGACCGCGACATTGTGATACGCGGCCTGGCGCAGGACAAACAACCCGGGCAAACAACTGTCAGCGAGGTAATGACCACGAATCTGATCTTCTGCTCGGAAGGTGACGACATACACGAGGCAGGCAAGCTGATGGAAGAAAAGCAGGTCCGTCGTCTTCTGGTATCCGATCAGAACGACAAACTCGTGGGCGTTCTCTCGCTAGGTGATCTTGCGGCCAAGTGCGGCGAGGACATATTCTCAGGTGAGGTACTCGAAGCCATTTCAGAACCGGCGACACCGCTGAGGTAAGCCCGAACGTTAATCACATTAAAGTTGCCGACAATGTTCGCTTGAGCTTAAACGAGCCTGCGGGGAATCTTCTCGTTCCAGTCTTTGCTGAAAACGCGGTTCGGGCCCTCGTAGGCGTCTAGTTGTGCGTGTACATAGAAGAATCTTTCGTCGCAGCTCAGACGGGTTTTGGTGATGGTGCCGGCGTCCCAGTCACCTCTTTTGAAGCTCCTTTCCCATAGGGTTTCGCCCTGGGCGCTGTTGTAATCGTCGTTTTGATTGCGGTACCACTCATAAGTTGAGCAGCCCATCTCGGTGTCGATGTCCTTGATCCTGAACTTGCCGAGGTCCTTTACGACTTCCAGAACCGACTCGTCGGTGGCGAGATTGCGTATTACGTTCCAGACGTGGTGTTCGCCCTCGATGACTTCCTTATTGGTGGGCGGACCGGCCTCGGGGCGATCAAAATGAATCTTCTGATCTATGTCGCGGCGTTTACGGGTGGGTAACTTGAACTCACTTTCACCGCTGTAAATGTTGAGCATGGCAGGTTCGGGGCTGGGCCAGGCGAGAGGCCAGTAGGAACTCGATATGGAGAGCCTTATCTTATGGCCAGCGGGAAATATCTGGGCGATATCGTTTAGCTGGACCTGCACGCGGTACTTTTGGCCGGGTAGGAGCTTTTCGGGTTTTTCGTGGCTTTCGCGATGCGTCAGATTCAAGATGCCATAGGTGATTCGTGTCGTCTTGCCGTCAGGGGCGACATCAGAGAGTCTGCATGCGACCATGGCGACGGGTTTGTCAGAGGTCAGTACGAGATCGGCGACGGGGGCACCGAATATCTCGACCTGTTCGTCAAGTGCCTCAGTTTCGAAGACAAGTGCTCCGCCGTCCTCCTGCCGCTGATCGTGGGGCAGGTCCGGGCCAGCGTGATAGCTGCACCATTTGCCGGCGAACAGACCGACGGTGAGCGGGGACTGTATGGGGAACGGCTTGACCTCGGGTTCGCCGCTTTCGGTCAGAGCGTGGGGAGCTATTTTGTAATCTCGATACTTGACGTTGTCGCTGGGCCAGGTGTCCTCGCCTACCCATCTGCCTGGGCGGTATTCGTATTTGGTGAATGGCGGTACGCTGTCCTGCATCCACGCGATCAGCGCGGGACCTTCCATGATGTCGTTGTCTTTACCCTTGAGCCATTTGTCCCACCATTTTACGCACTCCTGCAGGAAACCTATCGCGGGGCCGGGTTTGCCTTCGTGGGGGTATTTGTGCGACCAGGGTCCTACGAGGCCTTTTACCGGGCCCTGGAGGTTTTCAACAAGGCGGAAGACAGAGTTTGTGTAACCGTCAGCCCAACCGCTGGCGGCTAGTACGGGTATTTGTACGGTTGAGAAATCTTCGCATATGGACCCGTGTTTCCAGTAGGCGTCGCGGTGCTGGTGGTGGAGCCATTTCTTGAGCCAGAGACCGCTGTGCTCGAGTCTGTCGAGCCACATCTGGCGCCATTTGTCGCCGACGATCTCCGGGTCCGGTGGGCACGAATTGTAGGCGAACATGGTGGACGCCCAGGACAGGTTGTCGCCTAGCAGACATCCACCCATGTAGTGTACGTCGTCCGCGTAGCGGTCGTCGGTGCTGCAGACGGTGATGATGGTCTTGAGCTGGGGGGGCCGGAGTGCTGCTACCTGGAGACCGTTGAAACCGCCCCACGAAATGCCGATCATGCCGACGTCGCCGGTGCACCAAGGCTGCTTTTCGAGCCATTCAAGAACGTCGAGGCAGTCCCGCTGTTCGAGTTCGAGGTATTCGTCTTCGAGGATGCCTTCGGAATCGCCGCTGCCGCGCATGTCGACGCGGACGCCGGCGTAGCCGTGGCCTGCGAAGTAGGTCTGTACCTGGTCGTCGCGGTTTCTGGTGCCGTCGCGTTTGCGGTAAGGCAGATATTCGAGTACTGCGGGGACGGGTTGTTCGTCGGCGGATTCCGGCATCCAGATGCGGGCGGCTAGTTTGCATCCATCTCGCATGGTTATGAATGTGTTTTCGATATGTTTTACTTTTTCGGGAAAATCGGTGATGCGTTTCACATTCGCCTCCCTTGTTTTGAACGAATTTTCTTGCCTTCTACTTCGATGTCAAGCTTGTTTGCGATGATGTCGAATTTGTCGAGCAGTTCCTTCTGTGACTGAGCGCCGAGATATAAGATCGTCAGGACGTAACTATAACTGTCCTGCCATTTGAGGTCTTCGAGCTGCATGCCTTCGGTGACGGTGTGGGTTATCTCGGCGTCGAATTCTTTTTCGATCTCTCTGATCTGTTCTTTGCTTGGTGATCGGGTCACCTTGCCGGCGATGAAACTGCGGAGGAATAGTTTGGCGGCGAGTTTGTATTCGCCCTTGCGGTGAGGCAGTTCGGGGCGGCGACCCAGGGCGAGGTCGATCGGGATCTTGTGGCTGAGTACGCCGTCGACCATTTTAAAGAGATTGCAGTGCGATTGCGAGATGCGGGTGTTTATTTCGAGCAGCCAGAGTTCTTCGTTCTTTCTGTCCCAGAAGAATTCTATGTTGAAGGATGCGTTTTCATAACCCATCCGGCGAAGTATCTTTTCTGCTTTCTCGTGCATTTGTTTCTGAACCCGCTGCGGGATTTTGGAGGGGTACTGGTAGCGGGAGAAGGACATTCGATTGGGATATCTGAAGGAGTCTATGAGGCCGTGGAAGTCGAATTCGCCGTTGTAGATGTAGCCTTCCAAGGTGCATTGTTTGCCTGAGATTATCTGTTCTGCGACGAAAATCTTTTCGCTTGCGTGGTGCATGTCTTCAGACATCTCGATCTGTTTTTCGAGCGTGAAATATGGGTCGGCGAAAAGATCCTTGCGGTGCTGTATCTGATCGACTGCATGGCCTAGATCCTGGTCCGACTTTATCTCGAAACCCAGATGTCCGGAGAACGATATTGCGGGTTTAATCCAGAAGGGGTATTCAAGGTCGATCTTTTTTATGCTTTCTGGGTCGCCGGGGTTGAAGCCAAAGAATTTCGGGGTGCATTCTGGAATCACCTTCTGCTGTTCGACCCGGCTGAGGTATTTGTTCTCGGCCTTGAAGACGCTTAGGGGTTCGGCAGTTTGTATGCCGAATTCCTTGCAGAGTATGGGACCCATGAGTACGCCCGGGAAGTCGAAGAGCCAGAGCATACCATCTATGCTGCCGTCGAAACCCTTTAGCTGCTGTCTGGCGGACTCCATGATCTCGTCCATCGGTGTATGTTCGAAGTCATGGATGTAGTCATAGGACAGGAGCTGGTGAAAAATCAAGTTTTCCGAGCCGGGCACCTGGTTGAGTTTCTCGGCGTTTTCTTCGTCCATGCCGAGTACGAAAATGTTCTTCTTTTGTGTTTCCATACGCATCACCCCTGTTATTTCAGAGACAATAACTTTTTCAGCGAATCATAATGGGTCAGCGTGGTACATATCTTACTTTAAGGGCTCAGGTTGGGAAAATGCAACCTTATATGGTATCGGGAAATTCCTTAGGTTTGCGCGCAAAATAAGCGGTGCGCAGGATTGTGCGGTTTGTTTACATACCAAGGTTTGAAGTTGTGTAGACCAACGGAGTTTGTATTATTGAGCGGGTTCTGTTCTTTCGAGCCAATCGCTTGCGAGGATCGCCAGGTCGATTATGTCGACGATGCCGTCACCGCTGAGGTCGGTAAGCCTTATATCGCTCGACTGATAGTCCCAATCGTCCTGAGCTGCGATGGCTTCGGGTTCCCATATCCATTCGATGCTGTCATAAGTCAGAGATACCTGCTCGGTGAAAGTATCGCTGATTTGCTGCTTTATGCCGCAAACCTGAGCATTGTGCAATCTTATAGTGTAGGCCAGTATCTGGGTTCCGTCCGGGGCGGGCTGCCAGTATTGCAGTTCGAACTGGGTGAAATGCTCGCCGCTGGTGAGAGAATTGGCAAGCAGCGGGCTGGCTTTATCGACCGTTTTGGTGATTTTGAAGGGTTTGTGCTGGCGTTTGCCTGTCGGCAGGCCGCTTGCTGCATCGCGCGGGCTCACGACTTCATGGATGGAGCCTATGACTGCGATTGAGCCTTCGAGCCCGGGCTCTGTTACCGAGCCTGCAATATTTCCCTGTGTTTCGCCGGTGGCTCGCAGGTAGGCATTCAGTGCAGCGAAGGATGTGGATGTACAAAGTAACAGGGCAACGATCAGGGTGAGTGCGGTTCTTTTCATTTTCTCTACCTCCTAAAAGCTAAATGAAATTTCTGTTTTCATAAGGCTCCTCGCCTTTTATTCCTAATTGTACCATAGATACCTAGCGAACTCAAGTTTGATCTATGATCTCGTAGAATCACCCAGCATGATCATGTAGAGGAAGTCATTCAGCCATTTTTGAGGTAGCGGGTGTTGCCGTCGCGGCGGGTCAGGCCTATGTCGTCGAAGAAGTCGAGCAGGGGCAGAGCGTATTTGCGCGAGGTGTCGAGGAGGTACTTGAAGCGGACGCTTTCGAATCGGCCGTTTTCCTGGAGGTCCGCGATGAGGAGTTCTTTTGCCTTTTCAACGGCAGCGGTGTGAAAGGTGATCTTCGAGTCTATGCGGACGAGCTTTTTGTGCTGGGCGAGGGTGTTGAGGGCCTGGGTGAGGTCGCGGGTGTTGGCTTTTGTTGTGCGGAGGAGTTCGTCTGTGCCGGGCGGGTTGAAGAGGCGATCTAGAAAGATGGTTTCGATGGTGTTCATAAGATCGGCCTGGGCGGTGTCAAATTGCACCTTATGCGTGGACAGGGCCGCCCTGCCTTTGCGATGTTCGATCCTGCCTGCGTCTGTCAGCCTGCTGATCATGAATTTGAATAGTGAGGGGTCGAGGTCGACGGCGTTGCGGAGGTCGTCGAACGTCATGCCGGGACTTTGGGGGTTTTCGGCGTGATAGGTTTTCAGCGTATCGAGGAGGTTGCTTCGCAAGATGGATTCGGTTTCGGCGGCCATGTATGTGTTGTCGGCGGTACGGATGAGGTCGCCTGTGGAGACGAGATGGTCGGTGATGGCGGTGACGGTTTGGGGCCGGAGCTTGACTGTGCGGGCGATGTCCTCGGTGGTCGCGGTGTGGTTCGGCGAATCATTTACGGTATAGAAGACGAAAGTTTTGTCGTTTTCGATCGCGCGGGCGAGTGAGCGGGCATTTTCGAGGACGGCGGGTTTGCTGCGTTTGAGTCTGCGGGTGAGGGGTTTTAGGATGGTGCCGCCTCCGATGGTCCGGGGCGGAGTGAGCGAGCGGACGATGAAGGGATCGCGGGGGCCTGCGACGAGAGGTGTGTCGAGGCGGAACTGGACGAGGGTTTCAGTACCGGGCTGGAGGGTGTTGTCTTCCATGAGGTATATTTTTGCGGTGTGTTCACTGGTGCCGGTGTGGAGCTTGAGCTGTGAGCCGGTCTTGAGTTTGTGGCCTACATGGGGGATGAGGGACATTTTTGCGAGATAGAAGTGGGCGGGTTCGAAATAGCCGGGAACAGTGGCGACGTCGCCTCGTGATATGGCTTTGTAGTCCCACTGCGGAACGTTAATCGCGGCGCACTGGCCCGTCTGTGCCTTTTGGGCGGGTTTGGAGTAGACCTGGGCGGCTTTGATGCGGCCTGTTTCGTCTTGCGGGAGGATGATGAGTTCGTCGCCGATAGAGGCGGAGCCCGCGACGGGAATGCCGGTAATGACAGAGCCGTAGCCCTTGACGGAGAAGACGTTTTCGACGGGTACGCGGAAGATGCCGTCGGAGGGTTTGGGGGTGACGCGGGAGACCATTTCGCGGAGGGATCCGTAAAAAGCATCAAAGCCCTGGCCGGTAATGGAGGAGACAGGGAGGATGGGAGCGTTTTCGAGGAAGGTGCCGGTGATGAAATTGCGGACGTCGTCAGCGACGAGGTCGCGGAGTTCGTCGTCGACGGTGTCGACCTTGGTGAGGGCGATGATGCCGTGGGAGACGCCGAGGATGGTGAGGATGTCGAGGTGTTCGCGGGTCTGGGGCATGACGCCGTCATCGGCTGCGATGACGAAAATGACCGCGTCGATGCCGGTGGCGCCTGCGACCATTGTTTTGATGAAGTTTTCGTGGCCCGGTACGTCGACGATGCCGACTTCGAGGTCGGAGATGGTGCAGGGAGCGAAGCCGAGTTCTATGGACATTCCGCGATCCTTTTCGGCTTTGAGGCGGTCGGTTTCGCAGCCTGTGAGGAGTTTGATAAGTGCGGTCTTGCCGTGGTCGATGTGGCCGGCGGTGCCGAGAGTTATGTTTATCTGGCTGGATGACATTTTTATTCTTTCGTACTCAGGGCCCAGGTTAGGGCTTGTATTAACGTTTTTTCGTCACCGTCGAGGAGAGTTCGGGGGTCGATGAGGACCTGTTCGTTCTGGATGCGGACGAAGACGGGTGTTTTGTATTTGCGGAGTTTGCGTGCGAGCTGGTCGGCGCTGTAGTTGGGTGCGGTAACGGTTACGAGGCTGGTGGGCATGGACTGGGCGGGCAGCGAGCCTGAGCCGGGCTGGGAGTGGCCCTTTGTGATGGCAAGCTGTGCGTTGGGGCAGGCAGCGGCGAGCTTGCGTTTTATGCGGTTTGCCTGGCGACGGATGGAATCGGGTTTGCGGAGCATCATGCGGAGGGTGGGGACGGTTTTGAGAGCATTTTCCTGGTCGAGGAAGAGCTTGAGGGTCTGTTCGAGGACAGTGAGGGTCATTTTGTCGACGCGGAGGATGCGGGCGAACTGGTTTTTGCGGATGGCGGTGATGATGTCGGGTTTGCCGAGGATGATGCCTGCCTGGGAGGCGCCGATGAGCTTGTCGCCTGACGAGGTAATGACGTCTGCTCCGGCGTTGACGGATTCGACGAGCGTAGGTTCGTGGTCAAAGCCGTAGCGGGTGAAGTCTAAGAGTGAGCCTGCGCCTACGTCGTCGAACATGAGCAGATCGTTGCAGTGGGCGATGTCGACGAGCTCGTCGAGGGGGACCTCGGAGCTGAAGCCCTGGACCTTGTAATTGCTGGGGTGGACGCGGAGGATGGCGGCGGTGTTTTCGGTGATGGCGCTGAGGTAGTCGCGGGGGTGGGTTTTGTTGGTGGTGCCGACCTCGACGAGCTTTGCGCCGCTGAAGGCCATCACATCCGGAAGGCGGAACGAGCCGCCGATCTCGACGAGCTGGCCTCGGGAGACAATGACTTCTTTATCTTTGGCGATGGTGTTGAGGACGATTGAGGTTGCGGCGGCGTTGTTGTTGACGACGGTTGCGGCGGGAGCGCCAGTGAGGGTTTGCAGGAGCTGTTCGATACGTGCGTCACGACGGGAGCGTTTGCCGGTGTCGGTTGAGAGCTGAAGGAGCGAGTAGCCGGCGAGGTCGGAGGTGAGGTGGTCGAGTGCGGGTTTGGGGACGACCGCCCTGCCGAGGCCCGTGTGGAGGACGATGCCTGCGGCGTTGACGACGCGGGCGTGATATATGCCGTTAAGCTGGGTGATGCGGTCGGTTACCTGATCGAGCACATATTGCGGCAGATCGGCAGGCGGTTCGAAGCCGTTGCCTGCGAGGATCCGACTGCGGAGGTCGTCGAGGCAGGCGCGGGTGATGTCGGAGTGGAGCAGGGTCGGCTGGGTGTCGATCTGGTGCTTTAGCTGTTCGAGGACGGCGCTGACGGAGGGGATATTTCGCAGGAGCGTTTGTTTGTCTGTATTTGACATGGGCAGTTCTCGCACGTAAAAGTCGGCTTATGAGTCGGAACGAGTGCTATTTTACGGATTCGGCCGGGAAAATCAACAGGTTTAAGAGGACGCACAAAAACAGTTTTTGGCTTGCGAAGCGAATTTGTGCGGGTTAGACTGTTTTTGCTAGATTTTTTGTAACGCTGGCGCGTTTGCGGTGTCTATCAGTGCAGACGGTTAGTTTCAGATGGACAAGTGTCTTAATGGATCAATATTTGTTTATAATTGATTTCGAACTGGAGTACGGGTGAGGTGCGGTCTGCCGGTGCTCGTGGCGGGCGCCCTCGATCCCTGTTCGGCATAAGGCGACTACCATGCCGTTGTGAATGAGGGAAGTGAAAATCGAGTTTTGACGCCACGGTTATCGGCAGGCGAGAGCTATTTTGATAAATGCTCTTCGCCTGCTTTTTTTGTGCATCTATGAGTTGGAATTATTTGGAATGCTCGTTTTTTGGAGAATCGCAATGAAGTGCAATGAGGAGATTTCGGTCGAGGATGTACAGGAGGTTTACAGCGGTGCGGAGATGCGGCTGTGGGAATTGCTGATGGGTGAGCAGATCCATGTCGGCGGGCTGGAATCTTCGATGGAGCTGGCGGAGAAGGCGGGGATCCAGGCGGGGTCGCGCGGTGTGGATCTTTGCTGCTGTACGGGTGCGGGGATGAAATTTCTGGTGCGGATGTGCGGGGTGGAGTCGATGGTCGGGATAGATGTGACGGAAATGATGGTAGCCGAGGCGAGGGAGCGGGCACATCAGGAAGGACTTGCGGAGAGGCTGGAGTTCGTGCATGCGGATGCGTGTGCGACGGGGCTGGCAGATGGAATGTACGATTTTGTGTGGGGTGAGGATGCATGGTGCTATGTGAAGGATAAGGATACACTGATCGTGGAGGCGGTTCGGCTGGTGCGGGACGGGGGGGAAATCGCGTTTACGGACTGGGTGGAGGGAGCGGTCGCGATGAATGAGAATGAGGCGGAGAGATTTTTGCGGTTCATGAAGTTTGCGAATGTGCAGGATGTCGACGGGTATGCGGGGTTGCTGGAGGCGACGGGGTGCGAGGTCGAGATCGCGGAGGATACGGGGCGATTTGCGGGGTGCTGTGATCTGTATATAGACTCGGTGCGGAGGCAGTATATGTATGATGCGCTGAAGATACTGGGATTCGATATGGATGCGCTGGGGGCGGTTGCGGAAGAGATGTGTTTTCTGCGGGATATGGCGAAGGCTGGAAAGATATGTCAGGCGTTGTTCGTTGCGAAGAAGAAGGGTTAGAGGTACGAATATGAGTACGAATTGCGGATGCGGTGCTGGAGGCGGAAACGGTCAGGATGAGCGGAGCGGTGGTTGCGGTGCTGATGATGGTTGCGGCGGTGCGAGCGGGCCTTTAGGGCATTTTGAGAATATGATCTCGAACTGTTATGAGTATGCGACTGCGGCGAAGGAGAGCGGGCGCGGGATCGTCGGGATCATGTGCGAGTATACGCCGAGGGAGGTGATCATGGCGGCGGGTGCGCTTCCGGTCTGTCTTTGCGGGGGGAGTGCGGAGAAAGCGGTGGAGGCGCATAGGGAGCTGCCGGCGAATCTGTGTCCGCTGATCAAGTCGACGTACGGATATGTAATGGACGGGTCGAATTTGTTTCTGAAGATGGCGGATGTGGTGGTGGCGGAGACAACGTGTGACGGCAAGAAGAAGATGTATGAGCTGATGGCGAGGAAGAAGGATATGATCGTGCTGGAGCTGGTGCAGAAGCCGGGCGAAGAGGGAGCTTTGGCGCGGTGGACGGCTGAGGTGGTGAAACTGCGGGATCGGCTTGGGGAAAAGCTGGGGGTGGAGATCACGGATGAGAAGCTGTGGGAGGCAGTGCGGGTGATGAACAGGGAGCGAAGGCTGCGGCGGAGGATCGCAGAGTTGATGGAAGCGGAGGATCCGCCTTTGAGCGGGAGCGAGGTACTGGCGATGAAAAGTACTATTTCGGGTATAGAGGCCGACCTTGTAAAGTATGAGGAGGCGGCGGAGTATTACGGCAGCGGCGCGGCTGGGAGCGTTGGCGAGAATCGTGTGCGGGTGCTGCTGACGGGGGTGCCGACGGTGCATGGGGCGGAGAAGGTGGTGAAGCTTATAGAGGAGGCTGGCGGGGTCGTGGTGTGCATGGAGAACTGCACAGGGGTCAAGCCGATACTGGAGGACGTGGACGAGGAGGCGGAGGACGCGATAGAGGCGATCGCGGCTAAGTACCTGCATCTGCCATGTTCGGTTATGACGCCTAATGCGGGCAGGCTGGAGTCGATAGAGCGGCTTGCAAAGCAATACCGGGCGGATTGCGTGGTAGACCTGGTGTGGCAGGCGTGTCTGACTTACGATGTGGAGTCGCGGCTGGTGAAGGAGCTCGCGGAGGGTGAGCTTGGTCTGCCTTATTTGAAGATCGAGACGGATTATTCGCCTTCTGATGCTGCAAGGATCGCGGTTCGACTGGAGGCGATGTTCGAGATGGTGGAGGGTAATTAGCTTGGCGGTGGTTGGTTATACATCGGGGTATGTGCCGGTCGAACTAATCGAGGCGGCGGGGCATGAGGCGAAATTCGTAAGGCCCAGCATGGCGGGCGGTGCGGAGTGCTTGAGGCTGAGAGAGGGAATGTGTCCGTATGCGGCTGGAACGGTTGCGAGTCTGTTGGGGAGGGATGATCTGGACGCGTTTGTGGGGGCGGGTACGTGCGACCAGGTGCGACGTTGTTTTGAGGCGATGAGGGATGAGTTCGGCGGGGAGATGTTCGTGCTGAACGTGCCGGTAACGAGGGGAACGGCTTCGCAGGGGATGTTCGGTGCGGAGGTTGAGAGGCTGGAGCGGTTTCTGAAGGAACTAAAAGATAGCACCAATGACGATGAAGTTTTGGAGGATGGCAGGGATGAACAGCGGACGAGGTTCGAGGATGGGAGCGGAGAGCTGGTGCTGGGGGTGATCGGGGCGCCTATTGCGGCGGAGGGATTGATGTTAGGTGAGATCGCGGGGGCTCGGCTGGTGGATATGATGGGGCCCGTGCGGTTGGGCGAGTTCGGAGGTTGCGAAAGTGATATGGACGGGTTGGTGAGGAAGTATTTTGTAGAGGTGCTGGACATTCGGCAGAGATCGAACGCGGGATGGTACGAGTGGCTTAGGGAGTGGAGCGGCTCGGGAGCTGTGGACGGGCTTATCCTGCATCGGTATACGTGGTGCGATCTGTGGCACGGTGAGCTCGGGCGGATAAAGGAGGCAGCAGGAGTGGCGGTTATCGATCTGGAGATAAACGAGGCTGGGAGTTATGCGTCGGCGAATACTGTGACGAGGTTGAATGCGTTTGGGGAGATGTTGAGTTAATGGATGGGCCGAGGAAAATTTCGCTTGGGGAATGGAAGCAGAGGTATGAACGGCTTTGCGCGAGCGGCGTGATCGATGCGGGGGAGGTGCGGAGGCTTGGGTATTATTTTGAGGATGGGGACAGAAGGCTGGGTAAGCTGGAGTTTGACAATTCGGTTGAGGCGCTGCGGCTGTGGAACATGCTGTTGAGCGAGGAAGAGCGGCTCGCGCGGCACAGGGATGAGGGGAAGATAATCGTAGGGGCGATGAAGGATCTGGGGACAGTACCGGTGCTGGCGTATGCGTTCGACGAGATGGTCGCGTTCTATCCGGACGGTGCGTGGTGGACGCCGTGCGTAATGCAGATGAGTGCGGGGCTTTTGAAAATCGCGGATTCGCTGGGTATGGATGAGTCGTTCTGCCCGGTGCGGGCGATGCTGGGGGCGTTTGTGAACGGAAAGCATTTTCCGCGGCCTGATGTACTGACGTGCAGTGCGGGGGCGGTGTGCGATGACTTTTCGGTGATAGCGCAGCGGCTTGAGGGTTTGGGATTTGCGATACATTGGTGGGAGGTCCCTTACAGGCGGGAGGTCGAAAAAAGGGAAGATGCGATGAGTTTGCCCGGCGGGGTGAGGGCTGCGCGGGAGCAGGTGGATTTTGTCAGGGGACAGTTGGAGGGTGTTCTTGGCATGCTGGAGGGGGCCGCTGGACGGAAGCTGGACGAGGAGGAGCTGGCGAAGAGTATCCGGGAAGCGAACAGAGTGCGTGGGTTGCTGCGGGAATTGAGGAGGGTGGTTTTCGGGGCGGAAGTTTGTCCGCTGGGCGCGGTTGAGATGCTGGTGGCGGAGATGCTGGCGATACATTACTGTTCGGACAGGAACATGTGTGTGCGGGTGCTGGAGGGACTGTTGGAGCTGGTGAGGAAACGAGCTGCGAGAGGAGCGGGAGTGCTGGATGCGTCGGCGGTGAAGGTGTTCTGGGTGAATCCCCCTGCCGATCTGCGGGTGATGAATCTGCTGGAGGATTGTGGGGCGAGGCTTTGCGGGACGGATTATCTGTTTACGCATGCGATCGATGCGATCAGTGAGGACGTAGAGCCGATGGAGGCGCTGGCGCGGGCGGCGATGGCGGATCCGATGGTTGGGTCTAGCGGTCAGAGAGCTGAGAGGATCGCGCGGGATGCGGAAGAGTTCGGGGCGGGAGCTGTGATTGTGTCGCGAGTGCCGGGGGCGAGTCATTGCGCGATGGAGGGAACGATAATACGAGATGAATTGAAAAGACGAACGAGTTTGAAAGTGCTGGAGATCGAGGTGCCGTCGGTGATCGACGCGGATCATGAAAGTTTACGGACTCGGATCGAGGCGCTGGTGGAAACAGTTGGGAGCGTAAAACAAATATGATATGTGCGGGAATTGATGCAGGATCGAGGACGATAAAGGCGGTGCTGCTGGATGCTGAGCGGATGGTGGTGCTGGGTGAGGGGGTGGTCGATCAGGGGATCGAACAGAAGCGTCTTGCGAGGCTGCTGCTGGAGCGGATCGCGGAGGAGAGCGGGATCGGGATGGACGACATTGCATATACGGTTGCTACGGGGTATGGGCGGGGGATGCTTGATTTTGCGGACAAGACGATCACGGAGATAACGTGTCATGCGGCAGGCGTGACGTATCATTTGCCGGAGACGAGCGTTATCATCGATATCGGCGGGCAGGACAGCAAGGTAATACACCTGGAGGCTGACGGGACGGTTTATGATTTCAGCATGAATGACCGATGTGCGGCAGGTACGGGGCGGTTTCTGGAGCTGGTTGCAAATCGGACGGAGGTGCCTATAGAGAGGCTGGGGGAGCTGGCGAGCAAGAGCCGCAGTCCGGCGGCAATAAGCAGTATGTGCGTGGTTTTCGCGGAGACGGAGATCGTGGGATTGATGGCGGAGGGGGTTGAGACGAGTGACATTATCGCGGGGGTGCAGTTTTCGATCGCAGAGCGGATCGCGGCGATGAGCGGGCCGGTGAACGGTGGAGGTGTGACGTTTACGGGCGGGGTCGCGATGATACCGGGAATGAGGGAGACGCTCGAGGATGCGGTCGGTGCGGAAGTGCGAGTGTGTTCTTCGCCGCAGAAGACGGGGGCGATGGGAGCGGCGCTGCTGGCGGCGAGGCGTGTGAGAAATATCAACAAGATCGGTGGAAGGAACTAAGATGATAAATATGGAAAGAAGAAAACGGGTTATGCAGCGGTCGATTCGACTGGGGCATTGTGTTTGCGATCCTAAGAAGCCCTGCCCATGCGATCTGTTCAAGGAGAAGAACGTTTGTCTGTGTGCGGGCGAGCGGCTGGACGGACCGACGGGGCCTGTACGGCTGACGGAGCTGATCGAGAAGCCGGGCTGTGCGTCGAAGATTGATCAGGCGTTTTTGAAGGAGGTGCTGAAGGGGCTGCCTGCGGTCGATGATCCGAATGTGCTGATCGGATTTCCGGCTGGGGATGACGCTGGGGTGTATGACCTGGGGGACGGGCGTGCGCTGGTGCAGACGGTGGATGTGTTTACGCCTTCGGTGGACGATCCGTATCTGTTCGGGCAGATCGCGGCGGCAAATTCGGTGAGCGATGTTTATGCGATGGGCGGCAAGCCTTTGACTGCGTTGTCGGTGCTGGGATTTCCGGTGCGGAAGATCGCGGACAAGGCGATGTCGGAGATGCTGCGCGGTGGGATGGACAAGATGGCCGAGGCTGGGGTTGCGGTGATCGGAGGGCACAGCATTAACGATCCGGAAGTGAAGGCCGGGTTCGCAGTGACGGGCATCATCGAGACGGAGAGGATCGCGAGCAATTCAACGGCGAAGGCGGGGGATGTGTTGATTCTGACGAAGCCGTTGGGTACGGGCATCGTTGCGTTTGCCGGGCAGATCGGGCGAGCGAAGGCGGAGCATGTGGAGGCGATCGGTCGGTCGATGGCGCAGTTGAACAAGACAGCGGCGGAGCTGATGACGGAGTTCGGAGCGAGTGCGTGTACGGATGTGACGGGGTTCAGCCTGATGGGGCACCTGTCGGAGCTGGCGTTGCGGAGCGGAGTCGATGTGGAAGTCGTTTGGGACAAGGTGCCGTTCTTTGACGGGGTGCTGGATTATGTGGCGGAGGGGATGCTGCCAGGGGCGATCGAGCGTAACAAGGAATCGTGCGGGCGGCATGTGCGAGCGGGTGAGGGTGTGACGGAGGAGATGCACGACATGTGTTTTGATGCGCAGACGTCGGGTGGGCTTTTGGTGGCAATCCCGCCGGACAAGGCAGAGGAGTTTGTCACGGCGCTGCGGGAGCGGGGAGTTGAGCGGGCGACGGTGATCGGACGGGTCGTGGGTGAAGGCAAAGGGCAGGTGCGGCTTGAGACGAATGGATCGCGGAGTATGCCGGTTGCTGGCGGGAGTGCAGGTAAGAAGGACGGGGAGCGTGCGGCGGCTGAGGGTGGTCCGGCCGAGAAGGCGGAGATCAATAAAGCTGCTAAGGGCCTTGAGGAGGCGTGCTGTTGTGTTGAGGCTGGGGGGATGGAAGGCGGCGGGACGGAGGCGGATTATATGCGATTTCTGGCGAGCAGCTCGCGACCGGGCGGGCTGGATGCATTTACAAAACAGGCGATGAACTTGGCGTTGTCGGTGGCGACGCGGTGTGAGCCATGTCTGCGGACGCATATTGCGAAAGCGAAAAAGATGGGATTTGCGGATGCGGAGATAGACGAGGCGGCGTGGATGGGTGTCTCGTTCGGGGGCTCACCTGCGATGATGATGTATAAGCAGGTGCGAAAGGCAGAATAAAGTTACAGGGGCTCGGAAAAGGCCTTCCGATTTGTTCGGAAGGCCTTTTTGTTGCGACTCTATTGCAGCCCGCTCGGGGGTTATTCGGTCGGCGGGTTGCCCTTACCCTTTCTGTTTTTGGTGAGAATTACGACCGCTGAGACGATCAGGATGGTGCCGATGACTATTATGACAACGTAGTTTGGTTTTTCGGTTTCATCGACATCGGCCAGTTCGAGATTCTCGTCGTTATTACTGCCCTGATCAGCACTGTCGGACAATTTTGCTACGCCGTCGGTTATGGTTAAGCTTACGGACTGGGCCTTTGCTTCGAACGGTCCCATGTCAAAGCTGGGTTCGATGGTGACCTTGCCGTTTATGTTTTTTGGTACTCGCCACGAGCACGGGATGGGACCGCCTCACCCATATTCGAATTTTGGTTTGGCGAGGATTTTTCCGTCAGGGTCCTTAAGGATCACGGAAGGCACGTCGCCGCCGAAGACCGAAATTTGCAGGCCGTTGGCGGTTGTCGTATGGGGCTCGAAGACGATCTCTTTGCCATTGGATTTGAATTGCGGCTCTACGGATACTTTGAGGGGAAGCAGGTCGGGCAGCTCTATCTTTTCGTCGGGTTTGACCTCGAAATTCAGGGACTGTGTTGAAGTGTCGTATGCGCGGGCAAACCACTGGCGGCCGTTATCGTCTTTGGCGGCGAAGCGTACCTCAGCGAGATTGTATTCACCGGCGAGGGCCTCGACATGCCGGTTGTTAGGAGTGAAGGTCAGTTTGAGGTCCTGGTTGGGTGAGTGGAGTTCGAGGTAGTCGATGTTGTCGGGGGCGATAACGATGCCTGTTTCGGGATCTTCGGTTTGGATGTCAAGAGTTTTACCATCGGGCGAGGGCTCAAAGCTGTACCAATCGGAGTGGACCTTGACATAGCGGTTGAGTTCGAACATTTCGGGGCTGTCGAAGGACATGTTGAAGAAGCCGTCGGAGTCCGTGTCCACAAGGACAACATCATTGCTGGTCGCAACGTCACGTGTATTTATATCGTTGTATGTGCCGTTTCCGTTGTTGTCACAGAGGGCTATTTTGGTTTTTTTGCCGGCGAATTCGGTGGTGCCCTCGAAACGGGTTAGGGAGGTTAGCTGAGCCGTGATGACATATTCGCCATCAGGAACTTTGGAACTGTTAAAGGCGAGCGCTACATGACGGGTAGAGCCGTCTTTGAAACCTGAAAGGGGAACATGAACGGGAGGAGAGCCGTAGCTTGCACCGACAAGGACTGTGATGCACTCCTTTTCGGGATCGAGGATTTCATCGTTGTTGAGATCGATATAGAGCAGACCCACGCCTGCGCGTGCACCGCCCTGCTTGTCAAGTACGGCCGAGTAGATTTTATCTTCGTCCGGGCCGTAGGTGAAATTAAAGTAAAACTGATCCGACGCCTGAAATTCGGCATTGATCGTGAGATCTTCCGTGGGCGCGGGCTCGGGGCGTACAAATGCCGGGCGAAATCCCTGAGCGGAAGTCATTTTTTCGGGCTTCAGGTCAATCGCGCGGGAGTCAGCCCAGGCCGGTGCACTTAAAGTCGCGGCCAGTATGGCGATCATCATCAACTTTGTGGGTTTCGACATGGTTTGTGGTCTCCGAAATAGGAACATGCGTTGAATTATAAAGCAAAAGGGAGTTGTTTCAACTATAAATATATATAAGTTGCATAAAAAAGGCCTTTCGGGTTGACTTATGACTGCAAACTGGTATGATTATGATGTTTCGGCTGATAGTGCGTTTTCGGACGCCGCCGGTCGGCGCGGAACCTTGCTCTCGGAGGTGATTGGTGCCTGGTGGTGCCCCTGGTCTTCAAAACCAGTGTTGGGCTGAGAAAGTCCTGGGTGGGTTCGATTCCCATTCGCCTCCGCCATTTTTTGAATACAGTCACACTCGAAATCACTTCAACTTAGAGCTATCCGGGCGAATGTTTCGCTTGTTCGGCACATCACGTTTTGTTGCCCTTTGGAAGCTTTATACGACTGTGACGAATTCATCCCAGCGGGTCGTGTAGCATGGGGATCTATGGTCGAACTTTGTTTGCCAGGGCTTTACCGTTCCTTCGGAAGCAAACGCCACCTGCTTGCCTCGTTCGTTGATCCTGTCAAGGACCTGCATGAGCCGTCTGTCTCTGCTGATGGCCTCCCTATCTGCGAAAAGGTTTCGCTGAAAATTCTTCGAGGTAGCCAGTTTGTTCAGCATCACTCCTGCCTTTTTGAATTTTACCCCATCCCTGTAGATTTCATCAACCAGCTTGTTAGCCGCCCCCACCAGGTCCAGGCTGCTGTCTGTCGCTGAGTCAAATATATAACTGGCTGAGCCGTAATAGGCATTCTTTTTGTCGAAGCGATTACTCATGGCGAAGGCGGTCAAGATCTGGGCGTACTGATTCTGGCAGCGGAGTTTCTCGCCTGCCCTGGACGCATACTGGGTAAGGGCCTGCTGCAGTTGCTCGACGGTTTCTATTTCTTTGCCGAAGGACCTTGATACGGTAATGTTCTTTTTTGGTTCCGGGACCTCTTCAAGACCAAAATGCTTTTGGCCTCGCAATTCCAGGACAGTTCTGACGGTCATGATCGAAAAGGTTCTCAAGACCCAGTCGATATCACATTCAGCTAATTTCCTGGCGGTTGTGATTCCCGCTCGCCTGAGCTTTGCAGCAATCCTTCTGCCCACGCCCCAGACATCTTCAACATCGGTCTTGGCGAGAGCGTGGTCTATATATCTTTGCTGGGTCAGGTCCAGTACGCCGGCTGCTTTGTCGGACTTTTTGGCGAGGTGATTAGCGATCTTGGCAAGTGTCTTGGTCCTTGCAATTCCCACCGAGACGGGAAGCCCTGTCCATTGCAGGACCGTGCTTCTTATCTGTCTTCCGTAGGAGTCCAGGCTTCCCTGAATGCCGTCGAGTGCAAGAAACGCTTCATCTATGGAATAGATTTCCATTTCGGATGTGAACCGGCTCAGTGTCTGCATTACCCGGTTGGACATGTCCGCATAAAGGGCGTAGTTGGAAGAGAAGACAGCAACATTATATTTCTTGATGATGTCTTCGGCCTTGAAATAAGGAGTGCCCATCGCGATGCCCAAGGCCTTGGCCTCGTTGCTGCGAGCCACGATGCAGCCGTCATTGTTCGATAAGACGACAACCGGTCGGTGCTTGAGAGACGGCTGGAAGACGCGCTCGCAGGAAGCATAGAAATTATTGCAGTCAACTAATGCAAAGATATCGCTCATAGCTGATGGATCACATTTGTAACAACTCCCCACACCTCAAATTCCATGTCCCTGGAAATTTTTATATCGGGATAGTTAGTGTTTTCGGCTATCAGTGAATATTTGCCTCGATATACCCTTAGCCGTTTCACGGTCAGTTCACCGTTCAGGACGGCGATCACCACTTTGCCGGACTTGGGTTCGACGGAGCGGTCGACGATCAGCAGGTCCCCATCGTAGATACCGGCCCCTTCCATCGAGTCGCCTGTGACCCTGACGAAGAATGTGGCTGGGGGGTTCTTGATCAAGTGTTTATTGAGGTCCAGCTTGCCCTCTTCGTAGTCGGCGGCTGGAGAAGGAAACCCGGCTGAGATACGGGCGGTGAAGACCGGCAGAGCCTGTTCACTGAATTCAGGCTTACATATTTTATCCACTTTCGACATTTATCAATCCCCAAAAGAATGCTCATCAACAGCATACACATGAGCGGTGGATAAGTCAAAGGGAAGGCGGGGCAGGATTTTTTATTACTGGATCGTCAGCCGGAAAAGCAGGCTATGCGATACAATAATAACACGAATTGTTGTAGACAGAAAGCACAGTTTTGTGTATAAGATATAGATAAAATACGGCATAGCAGCTTTTTTACAGTTTCAATTTGGGTTTGGCTATGAATAATCAAGTTTTGAGGATCTTTATCGCATTGGTGGTGCTGGGTGGCGGTGCCGCGGTCTGGTACTTCGGTGCTGAGATAAATGCGGCGACGCTGTTTCCGAAGGAGGGGACGGCCGGTGAGCCCGCGACTGTGGCCGAGCCGGTGATCGTGAAGCAGGTGACGATCGGGGGAGTTGAGCGAGACGAGGAAGGTAAACTGCGAAAGACTTACGGGGAGGCCGAGGAAGCTCCTGAAGCCTGTCCTACGTGAACGAGCTAGTAAGGAGTCATGGTGTCCATGGCAGAGAAATCGAAGTCGCGAAAGTTTTTTGAGAAGATCGTTCCGTGGCGGATGTGGTTTCAGACGGCGTTTCTGCTGGTCTGGCTGGATCCGATGGGGATGCGGATGCACAGCGTTTGCAGTCCGGTGTTTCATTGCTATGCATGTCCGCTGTCGACGTTTGCGTGTCCGATCGGGGTGATGGCGCAGTTCAGTGCGATCCAGATGATACCGTTTGTGGCAATCGGAACGGTGGTCGCGATCGGGGCGCTGTTCGGGGCGATGGTGTGCGGGTGGATGTGTCCGTTCGGTCTGATGCAGGATCTGGCGGCGAAGATGAAGACGCCAAGGTGGCGGATACCGGCATGGATGGGGCATTTTCGGTATGTCGTGCTAATCGGGACGGTTTTTGCGATACCGTATTTTTTTGGCAGTAGCGATCCGCTGTTTATCTGTAGTTGGTGTCCGGCTGGAGGGCTCGAGGCTGCACTGCTGCGGGGAATCGTGCCTAACATGCTGAAGGTGACGGTGGTGGTGCTGTTCGTAGGGGCGATATTTTTCACAGTTCGGCCGTGGTGCCGGGTGCTGTGTCCGCTGGGGGCGATGTTCGGATTTTTGAACCGCTTCAGCATTCTTTCGATGAAGCTGGACGATTATAAGTGCACGAGCTGCAAGCGGTGTCACAGTATGTGCAGTTACGGGCATGTGCCGGATAAGAGTCCGAACAGTTCGCAGTGTATCCGGTGCCTGGAGTGTACGAAGTGCGGGACGCAGGCACTGGAGATGGGGACGGTGTTCGATAAGGGCGGCGGGGAGAAAAGCGACAGCGGGACCGATGAGGATAGCAAGAAGGCCGGCGAGTAGTCGGGCTTGAGCTGCATGGGATAAGGACGGAGCTGTTCGATAACAAGTAAAAAAGGCAAGGGTCTGCGCGATGCAAACCCTTGCCCGGGGCTGTTTCAGGTCAGTTTGTCCGCTCTATTCTAGCTTTTCGTCCAGTTTGGTCAGGCGGAAGCCCTGGGCGGTTACATTTTTGTCGGTGTCGGTGAGGATCAGCCAGGGGAGGTTTTCAACGCCCCACTGCTTGAGGGTATCGTCGGGGTTGTCGGATTTGATCATACCTGCGGGGGTGCCGATCTTCTGAGACTCGAGCCAGTCGGTAAGGCGCTGTGAGTCTATTTTGCTGGACTGGACGAATACCAGGTTGACGCCCTGCTGTTTCAGATTATCAGCTTTGGCGGCGAGCTGTTTCGCGAGGTGTCGGCTGGGGCGCTGCATCATGTCGAAGAAGCATACGAGGGTTTTGCCGGCCGGCTGAGCGTCGATGCCGAATGCGGCAAGGTCGCCGAGCGGCTTGTTAGAAATGTCTTCAGCTTTTTTGCGGGCGAAATGCACGCCTCGGGCCCCGTTGGGACTGATGAATACTTCTACATCTTCAGTCGGCTGCTTGAGGTTTATATCACCCCAGTGGTGCCGGCTGTCTATGTTGGTATAAGCGTACAAGCGTAGCGGTCCGTCACAGGCCTTGAACTCGAATTTACCGTCTTTGCCGGTCTCGACCCGAGAACTACTCGGCTGATTGTCGCCGCTTAATCTGACGCGTGCGCCTCCGACAGGTTCGCGGTCGGCGTCGAGGACCACGCCTGAGACGATTTTGTCTGCGAGGGGAAGGGTCATGTCACCCAGATCGACTACGAAATCGACGGCCTTTTCCGGATCGATGTCGGCATCGATGCTTCCGTAGCCGTCGGCGTATATATCGAAGCGGAAGTCGCCGTCTGCGGGAATGGCTTTCCAGACGTAGGTGTCGCCATCCTTTTCGATGACAGATTCGGACATGCTGGACGCGCCGCGTTCGTATTCGATCCAGGGACGAACGGTTGCGTTTTGCAGGAGTTTGCCTTCGGCGTCGATAACGCGGCATTTGGCGGTGATGCCTTCTGTGAGCTGCAGGTCCTGGGTTTGACTTTCACGCATGACCTGGGTGATAGCGGCGAGGTTTTTCTCTGGGAGAGCTGCTATCAGGAAATTCGGTGTGTTATTATATGTATGTGAGCTAAACCTTGTGCTGTATTTTCCCTGTTCGTCGGTTGTGTCCATATCAGACCCGCCCGGCCTGATAAAGACAGTGGCGCCTGAGACAGGTTCGCCGCTGGGGTCAGTGATGGTGCCAGTGACGGTCGGCGGACCTTCGAATTCATATTGCCAGTTCGTGGTTTCGCCTTCCTTTATAGTTATTGTTTCACCGGGTGATTTTGATCCCATACCGCTCATGTAAAGGTTATTTATCTTGTATTCGCCCGGAGCGAGTCTTCTGGTTGCAACGCCGTCAGCGTTCGTACGGAGTGGCACCATGGAGCCGCCCGACTGCGGGGCGAGATTTACTGAGACCTGGGGCATGGGTTCGTTGGTCTGGGAGTCGGTCACCTTGACTTCGAGCAGACCGCCCTGGGAGGCCTGGATCTCAATATCTTTGAGCGTCTGAGCCTTTACGACAGAAAGTTTGGTTTTATCGGCGATATATCCTGCTTCTTCGTCCGTGGCAAGCATCAACTCATAATCGTTGGGGGCAAGTGCTTTGATCGTGAAGCTGCCATCGGCATTGGTGGTGGCAAAATTATTAGGTTTTGTAATGTTATAGCCCGGCTCGACGGCTGCGACTTTTACGTTGGGCACAGGTGAGCCGTCGGCAGATGAGATGACTTTACCCTTGATGATGCTCTCTGGTGGGAGAGTGAGTTCGATTTCTTCGGTGCCTGCGTCATAGGTCGGACGCGGCGGCTGGCCCGAATTGACGGTGAAGGTGGAAATGGAGGCATAGCCTTCTTTGCTGATATTGAAATCTGCAGCGCACTCGGAAGGCAGGCCGGTAATATTGAAATTGCCCTGTGAATCGGTCTTGTCTTGCAGGAAGGGCATTGCCTGGGGATTGATGAGAAACATGGAGGGGTCGCTTGGGGGACCGAGGATGATCACACTGATGTCGGCGTTCTCGATGGGTTTGCCGTTTTCGTCGACGATGCGACCGACTAGGTTTTTGGGGGCTTTCAGGATAATATTCTCATTTTTATCCTTGGGTCCTTGCCACTGGAGCCAGCCGAGAGAATAGCCTTCCTTTCGGGCAACTATGATGTTCGCGACGGAGACGGAATTGCCTTTTTCGTCTTCTGTGTTATTAGTAAATTCGAAGGCACCATCAGGGCCGGTGTTACCGGAGGTTTTGCCGTAAGTGGTGAGGGCGCGTGTTTCTAGATCCATTCCGATCTCATAGTTTATAACCTCGGCCCCATCGATAGGGTTGTTCTCGGTGTCGAGGACGGTGCCTTTGCAGGTAAAAGTTTTTGTTTCGGCTGTGGTCAGACCCGTGGTGAAAAGGACGGCGAGAGTTGTGAGGGTTAGTATTCTGCGTATCTGCATTTGTTGTTTCCTTTCTGAAATGTGAAAAGAAGAGGCCCTTCCTGATGAGTGGTCAGGAAAGGGCCTGTGGTCGTACTAGTCGGATTTGCCTCGTTTGACGAAGGCGCTGAAGATGCCTATGCCGGCGATGATGCCGACGATGGTGAGAACGGGCAGCATGTTGTTTTTGTCATCGGCTGACTGTTCTCCGGTGTCGCCGGCCTGCTCGGACATAGGTTCAAGCTTTGAACGTTCGACGCCAACGACAGCGAGTTCGCCGGTTGAGGGCATGGACTCGTTCTTGCAAACCGATTCGACTTCGTTGGGCTTGAGCGAGTAGTCGTATACGCGGACATCGTCCATAAGGCCTGTAAAGTAACGATCGTTTCGACCGGGGTCGAGGCCCAGACCGAAGTCGCCGTAGAATTCCTCAGCGGAGTGAGGGCCCATGTGGACGGATGACTGCATTTCATTGCCGTCGTGCATGTAGAGCGTGGCCTGTTGCGGCTGGACGACAAGTGCTACGAAGGTCCACTGGCCAGTGGGTATATCCAGGCCTGAACCCCAGTCCCAGTTGCCCTGGTCCCAGTGATAGCGTAATTCCGATCCGAGCAGGTTTATGCCTGCGACGGTGCCCGCATCGCGGGTCATCATAAGACCTGTCACGCCTGAGGGCTTTTCGGTAGCTTTGATCCAGCCGGTGATGGTCACGCCGTCAGATTCAAGATTGAGCGGCAGGATCTTTGCACTGCTTTTGCCGTCGAGCTTTAGGGCGCTCCAGTATTTGCCCGCATCAGGGGCAATGGATGCGTTGCCTGATAGTTCGGCATCGCGTTCGCCGACCGCGTCGGGGGCGAAGCCGTCCTCAAGGCCGTCGAAAACCCAGTGACCGACGATGTCGCCGGCTAGCTGGAAGCTGCGGATTCTGCTGGCATGGGCGTTGTCCTGTTCGTCGATTGAATCGACTCGCCAGTAGTACTTCTTGCCGCGTTCCAGGCCGTTGACGATGGCGGACTCGGTCTCTAGCGTGCCCATCGATTCGAGGGTGTCCGGGCTGTCGCCGATGTGGATCTCGTGCTGCTGGGCATTTCTGCCCGGAGCCCAGGAAAGGGTTATGCTGTCGGAAACGCGAAGTTTCGCGTCGTCCTCGGGCGAAATGAGGATCGCCTCGGGGCCGCGGACCTTGTAGAAGGCGACTTCGCTGAGACCGATTGGTGCTGCGTCATTGAAGGTGATCAGGTTTGCGAAACGCACCTTATCCGTCTTGACGGGTTCGAGTTCGATCACCGAGGGCATGTCATAATCTTCCGAACCCTGGGCGGGTTCGAGTTCGAAGCCCTTCTTGACGGTCTTCCACGAACCGTCCTGCCAGACCTGAACGTCAGCGGTTTTTATGCCGGACCCGGTCAGGTATGGATGGTTGTAGTTGTAGACGAAAACCGTTTCAAGTTCCTGCGAGCTTTCAAGCTGAAACGTGAGTGAGTCTACGGGGTCATCGCTGGCCCACATGGATTCGGATTCTTTGGAATGCTCCTTCAGCCCGTCGAGGTCGTTGTCTTTGAGGTCCGTGCCCGCGATAAGCGCATCTGCAGCGTCGCCCAGGGACTTGTCGCCTGCAAGAATGTCGTTGACCGCGATCTGCTCGCCCGCAAAGGGCATCGTGCGGTTATCGCTCTTTATCCAGTACGGATTTGTTTTCAGGTCGAAGGGACCTGTATCTGATTCGATGGTTACTATGATCGGTAGTTTTACGTTTTTGGGCTCTCGCCACGAGAGCGAACATGTGCCGCCTCACCCATATTCCAGGCTGAAGGTTTTGTCATAATTTCCTGAGGCGTCTCGGAAGCGGAGTTTGGGTGTTGGCGGGTAGCCGCCGGTGCCCATACGCAGGTCGACAGACTTGCCGTCGGCACCTATCATGCTGCGGTTGAAGGTGTACCCGTTTCCTTTTCTGGAGACTTCGAGGAAGGCATAGATGTCGGAGCTTATGTTGAGTTCGGAGGTTTCATCTTCTGCAACCGTTACCGACTTCTGGCTCGAGTAGCGGCCGAGCCTCCACTCGCGGCCGGTCTTGTCCTTGTCACTTATGTACCAGCGCGAGACGATGTAATCGCCCGCCGGGATCTTTAGTTTGCGTTCCTTGCCCAGGTCCGGCTGGAAATAGCCATTGGTCCCGGATATGATTATCTCGCTTAGGTTGTCGGATACTTCCAGATAGCCGTACGGGACGTTTTGAGCCGGGGCGATCTCGATGTAGCTGCCGTCTCTGGCAACCGTCGGTGTATAGAGTTCGCCGTCGACCTGGACATACTTCGTCAAGGGGATCGGCGAGCCGGTGCCGTCTTCGAAGATGGCTATCCTGTCGCTTCTGCCGCCGGGGTTCAGATCATTGAAAACACCATTGGAGTCCACGTCGACGATCATGCAGTTTTTCTCTTTGCCGTTTACGACAACGGTTCCTTCGTACCAGCAGCCCGTGACTAATGAAAGGTACGGCCGACTTCGATTGCCAGCACTCAGACGCATATTCAGATGATAGGTAACCGGGCCGTTCGCAGTTTCGAGGATGACCTGTGCGGGACCGAAATACCAGGATGAATACTCGTTCAGCCAGGACTCATGTGCGACTTCGTCTGTAAGGTCACGGTCCTGGTCGCTGTCAACATAAAGAGTAAAGCCAGATCCGGTCCCTGCAACGGCGACGAGTACTTCCGTATCGACCAGGTCAGGCTTCCACGTTCTAAAGGACCAGTCAACGTTTTCCAGTTGAGGAAGTTTTACGTCTTCGGGCTTGTCCTTGTTGGTGCTGGAATAAACACCAGGAACGCCGGGCAGCCGCTGTGCAGCCCTGGACTTGACATAGTTAAGCCAGAAACGCTCGCCTGTGCCACCCTGTTCAGCGGCTGGAACAAGGGCCGTGAGCGTCAAGGCCGTCATCAAAATTAACAGTTTTTTCATGGATACCTTTCGTTTTTAACGGTTACCATAGTATTTTGCTTATAGATCGACCCATTTCTGGGCGGGTTCTGTTTTGTCGGGAGCCTGGGTTTCGGCCAGCTCGACGTATGTTTTATCCTCCACGCCTAGAAATTCTTTGAAGCGGGTGTAATAGAAGTCCGTGAAAAAGGCGATGAGAAGGAAGGGCAGGATGCCGCCGAACAGAATGCCTGAGACCACAAGAGATACCATAAATGTGCCAAGTAATATGTCAAATCTGAAGCCCATGAACCTGGACATCAACAAGGTGTAGTAGGCAACGCACAATAAAAGACTGATGACGAGCAGAGAAACTGCCAAGGTGAGGGCGAATTTCAGTCTGGTAGGATATTTGCGGCAGATGAGTCGCGCGATTGCATGAGACGACCAGAAAATAAGTCCTAAGAACGTCGTCGTGATGCCCATTTGCATGAAAGTGAATAAGTCGCCGCTCAGATTGCAGGCGGTAACAATTAAAGCAGTAAATAAAAATAGCAGAAAGCCTGTCAATGACTGAAACCTGCTTATCATCCGGAGAATCAGCCACCATAACGCATACGAAATAAGTGCTGTCTGCATAAGGGAATCAAAATAAGATCCTGCGGATCCCTGGACATGTGCCAGAGCTTTGAGCAGGTTCCAGCCTAGTAAAACGACACCTACCGGCACCAAAAGCCACAGTGAACGCAGGTCCCTGTTCTTCTTGAAAACAAGAAACGCCCCCGCCAGTATAAGCCACGGCAGCAAACCTATGAAATGCGATACAAGGGGCCAGTTCAATGTTGTCTGGGCCTGATTTTCGCCTGTTTCGCCTAGATCTGCTGTGGTGACGATCTTGAGATCGCCGTAGACTTGGGTGGGTACTCGCCACGAGTACCTGCATGTGCCGCCTCACCCATAGGCGAACTTGCCGCTGTGGACCTTTGTATCGCCCTTGTAGATGGTGAAGGCAGGCGGGTTGTCGCCGTTGCGGTACTGTTTTCCGCAGACGCCTTCGACGGAGTGGTCGAGATTGAGATAGCCGCCCTGCCGGTTTGCGGTTATCTTTTGTTTTAGCGGACCGCCGAGTTTGACGTCGGTGGTTTGGCCCGCTTTGATGTCCACGAGCTGATAGGGATAAGCGGTCCAGCCGTTTTCGAGAGTGATCTTACGGATTTGGTGGCTGCCGGTGGGCACTTCTAATGTGCCGTCGGTGTTAACCTCTTCAGTACCAACGGATTCAAGTGTTATACTTCTAACGAACTTACCAGTGATTCGGAGGGCGCCTGTAGGGGCATTGTCTTCGGGCGATTCGGCCGGGCAAAGAGATGCGACACCCATACAGCAGATTACGATCCAACCCAGGATCGAACTACGCAATATTCTGTTTGTTGTATTGTTCTCCAACCGCCTGGCCCGCAATAAGTAGCAGTTTACGTTCTTGTTTATACCATTGACATGCCGACACGTCAAATAAAAGATGCGTAAATCGTCTTTTATATTTTCTTTCGGGTTCGTCTATAGATTAGATGCGGTTTCCGGGCAGACGTTACAGAGAAATTAGAAAAATTTCAAAAAAATACCCCGCCGATGCTGTTGAACCGTGGTCATCCTCCTTTGCATCGGGTTGCAAAGGCGGTTCGGGCATCGACGGGGTGTTTTTTATGCTGTTTCAAACGAACTACGCCTTTTTCTGAAATTCCTCGTGAAGAAGCGGGAATTTTTCGCTAGGCGTATGAGCCTCTTTCATGATGGTCTCTATGTTCTTTACGACCTCGGGGTGCTGGTCGGCGACATCATTCTGCTCGGAAGGATCGGTTTTGAGATTGTAAAGCTGGAGCTTGGGGTCGGGATCCTTTTTGAGATTTCGCCTGTAGCCCTTCCAGTCGCCCATACGGACTGCCTGCTGGAAACCGTAGCTGGGGAATTCCCAGTAGAGGTACTCGTGAGGCTTCTGGTGTTCAGGTTTGCCGAGCAGGATCGGCATGAATGATATGCCGTCGGTATCGGCGGGTTTGTCGGCGTTTAGGACGTCGCACATTGTGGGCAGGACATCCCAGAATGCGGAAATGTGGTCGGTGGTGGTGCCGGGCTTTATGCGGCCGGGCCATTTTGCGATCATCGGAACGCGGATGCCGCCTTCGTAAAGACTGCCTTTGAGGCCGCGGAAGTCGCCGACGCTGTTAAAGAACTCATAATCGACACCGCAGCAGTATGTTGTGCCGTTGTCGCTGGAGAACATAATGAGAGTGTCATCTTCGAGGCCGAGCTCGGAGAGCAGGGACATGACACGGCCGACGCTGCGGTCCATTCGCGTGATCATGGCTGCGTATACTGCCTTTGGCGTGTCACTGCCGGTGTAATGGCCGCCCTTGTAGGGTTTCTCTTCCCAGCCCTTGTCAAGATAACTCTGCAGTATTTCGTCGTCGGGCACCTGCAGTGATACATGAGGAATGATAAATGGCAGGTAGAGGAAGAAAGGATTGTCCTTGTTGTCCTTGATGAAGTCGAGGGCCTCTTTTTCCATCAGATCGTGGGAGTACTTGTTGCCGGTATGCTTTTTGTTCTCGGGGTATTCGATCTTTGTGGTGTTGCGGTACATGTAAGGCGGGTAGTACCAATGGGCCTGGACCTGGCCGATGTTGCCGAAGAAGTGATCGAAACCCTGGTTGTTCGGTCTGCCGACGCTGTCCGGACCACCGAGGCCCCACTTGCCCATCGCGCCGGTTTTATAGCCGTGCTTCTGGAAGAGCGTACCGATGGTGGTGGTACCTTCGGGAAGCGGAAGCTGGTAGCCTCCACCGACTGGCCGGTTGTTGCGGACGTATGCGTGGCCCATGTGCTTGCCTGTCATAAGGGCACAGCGTGAGGGGGCGCAGACGGCCTGGCCGCAGTAGTGGTTGGTGAATTTCATGCCCTGCTCGGCAAGCTTGTCGATGTAGGGTGTTCTTATTTTTTCCTGGCCGTAACAGCCGAGTTCACGATAACCGAGATCATCTGCAAGTATGTAAATTACGTTCGGCTTTTTGGCAGGTTTTGCGGAGGCCGATTTCGTCAGCCCCGGCGCGGCTGCAACGGATGCGGCGAATGCTGCGTTTTTAAGGAATTCACGTCTATTCATTATATAACCTTTTTTCTAAACCATCAAATTAAGCCCTGCAGAACAACAGCTCAAGTGGTGGCCTTGCGCCGTCCCTTTTCGATCAGCTCGGCGAGCCTGGCTTCCATCTGTTTGACGCGATCAGGATGCTTTTCGGCAATATTATTAGCCTCGGCGATATCGTTCTCAACATCGTAGAGCTCGGGATTTTTGTTTCTTCTGACATATTTCCATTTGCCCTGACGCAGAGCAAGCGGACGAGCCTCTTCGATAATGTTGGGTGCTCCAGTTTTGTCTTTGCCCAGGAAGGCGTCAAGTGTATCGATACTATCCTGAGCCTGGTTGGTCTGAAGCTCAACGTTAAGCAGCTTTGCGAATGAAGCGAGAAGGTCGACCTGATTGACGAGAGCCTCCGACACGCCGGGTTTGACCTTGCCGGGCCAGCGAACAATGAACGGTACGCGTGTGCCGCCTTCGTATATCTGATACTTACCCCCGCGGAACGGTCCGGCTGCTCGGTGACCGCGATCTACGGGCTTTGTAGAGGTTCGAACGGTGGTGCCGTCCTTGTAGCCGTCGTCGTAAACGGGTCCGTTGTCGCTGGAGAAGATCACAATAGTATTTTCAGTCAGGCCGTGCTCTTCTAACGTTTTCATGATCTGACCCGTGCTCCAGTCGAACTGGACCATTGCATCACCACGGTAGCCGAGCTCAGACTTGCCCTGGAAACGCGGGTGCGGGGTGCGCGGCACGTGGATGTCCTGCGATGAAAAGTACAGGAAGAAAGGTTCGTCCTTGTTCTCAGCAACAAAATCTTTCATTTTGTCAACGAATACGTCGGCCATCCCTTCATCATCCCAGAGTGCGGACTTGCCGCCGTACATGTAGCCGATCCTGCCGATACCATTGATCACGCTGTTGTTGTGGCCATGAGAGCTTTCATAGTAGGTCATCGCTTCGCGGTTTTTCTTACCATCGGGATACTCGGTGCTTTGTTCATATTTTTTCTTTCTGCCGATCGAGATGGGGTCATCCGGGTCAAGGTTTACGACCTTGTGGCCGTCGAGGTAGACGCAGGGAACGCGGTCGTTGGTGTAGGGCAGAAGGAAGGAATAGTCGAAGCCGATTTCGAGCGGGCCGGGCTTCACTTCCTCGTTCCAGTTGGTCTCTTCGCCCTTCTTACCGAGGCCGAGGTGCCATTTGCCAACCACGCCTGTCTTGTAGCCTGCCTGTTTGAACACCTTGGGCATGGTCATGATGTCCGTGGGGATGATCAGTGGAGCGTTCGGCGGCAGGACACGGGCACCATATCTGAACGCCTGTATTCCGGTCAGGAGCGAAAAACGCGAAGGCGTGCAGGTTGCGGCAGTACAGTGGCCGTCGGTAAACATCAGGCCCTGTTCGGCGAGCTTGTCAATGTTGGGTGTGGGTATCTTTTCTGCACCGTATGCCCCGACATCACCGTAGCCAACGTCATCGCCGTAGATGATAACTACGTTAGGCTTCTTCACGGTTGCAGGTTTGGCTTGTGCCAGTTTTGCCATAGGGCCTGCTGCTGCGATGGAAGCTGCTGCCGCACAATTTTTTAGAAAGTCACGTCTATTCATTATTCTTCTCCTTGTGAAATATGAAGCCGTTCCAATGAATGAAACGGCTTCAGTTGTGTTAGCATTGAAATCTGCAAGAACTACTCGGTCCACTTTTTACGAGGTTCGCCCGGGAAGGGGAAGTACTCAGAAGGCGTGTGGGCCTCTTTCATTATCTTCTTGATCTTTGCGACCACTTCGGGATGCTTGTCGGCGACGTTGTCGGATTCATCGATATCTTTTTCGAGGTTGTAAAGCTTGATGGGTGTATCGACTGTCTTGTCGGTTCGGCGACGCACAGCCTTCCATTTGCCCATGCGGACGGCGATCTGCCTGTTGTATTCCCAATAAAGGTATTCATGCTTTTTCTGTTTTTCGTCTTTACTAAGCATGGTGGGCAGCATCGATATACCGCTGATGTCGTCCGGGGTTGGTGCACCCGCAGCAGCGGTACAGGTCGGAAGGACATCCCATATCGCGGAAATATGATCGGTGGTGGTGCCTGCTGGTATTCGGCCCGGCCATTTTGCAACCAGCGGGACGCGTATGCCGCCTTCGTAGACGGAGCACTTGAGGCCGCGGAGTGGTTCTACGCTGTCGAAGAAGTCCGCATCGCAGCCGCCGTTAAATGTGGTGCCATTATCGCTGGAGAACATGATCAGGGTATTTTCTTCGAGACCCAATTTCTCGAGGAGGTCCATGACCTTGCCGACATAATCGTCCATGCGGGTTATCATCGCTGCATAGGTAGCGTGAGGGGTCCTGTTGGGCAGATAGGCCTGGTCACCAAGGTATGGGTCGTCTTCCATGCCTTCGTATTGTTCGAGTGAATCCTCCGGGACCTGCAGCGCAACGTGTGGAATGGTGTAGGGCAGATAAAGGAAGAAGGGATTGTCCTTGTTACGTTTGACGAACTTTAGTGCCTCTTCGGTCATGAGATCCGGTGCATAGTCATTTCCGGAATACTGCTCGTAATTCTCAGGATCGTTGGGATTCTTGTCTTTGGGGAACCGCTGATGAGCGGAGAAATATTCGTTGTCCAGCTCGACCTTTTCAAGTCCTGCCGCAGAGTCTTTCCAGAGATGCGTGGGGTAATAGTTGTGGGCCTGACGCTGGCAGAGATAGCCGTAGAAGTAGTCGAAACCCTGCTTGTGCGGTTCGCCGGAGGTGTCCGGGCCGCCCAGTCCCCACTTGCCCATCGCACCAGTCGTGTAGCCGGCCTTTTTGAGGAGCTTGGGTAGAGTGACGGTATCGGCGGGCAATGGGAGCTGGCCTTCTCGGTTGCCGCGTTCCCAGCCGCCCAGCTCATAGTTGCTGCGAACAAAGCTGTGTCCAGTGTGCTTACCTTCGAGAAGGGTACTTCGTGTGGGAGCACATACCGGGCTGCCGGAATAATGCTGAGTAAATTTAACGCCCTGCTTTGCAATCCTGTCTATGTTAGGGGTTTTGATCTTTTCCTGTCCATAACAGCCCAGCTCAGAATAGCCCAGGTCATCAGCCATTATGTAAACGATATTTGGTTTGCTGCCTCTGGCCTTGGAGAGTTTGGACATGCTGGTAGCGGCACAGCCCTGCATACAAAAGGCCGCTGCACTTACGCCTGAGAGTTTGATAAAGCTCCGTCTATCCATGTGCACATTTCCTTTAAATAAACCTGATTTTATCTTGTGAATTATATATAAGAAACCGTCTTGAAACAACTTCTAGTTCTGCTGCTGCCGTTCGAAATATTCCAGTTCCAGAGCGGGCATTGCGAACATGCACCAGTCACCGAGCGGACTGTCGCCTCCATCGGTTGTGACAAGAGTCAGGTATCTGTCATTGTCACGAATGGAAATCGAACATGGCCGTCCTGTAAGCTCCGAATGGCTTGCGTGAATTTGAAATCTTACCTGCCCGTCGACGAGGACAAAGAAACCCGCTTTGTGTTTTTTTGGCGGGTTGCTGCCTGCGACTCCGCAAATAGCACTAAATGAGTCAATCCGCATGCCTGGATTGTCAGCTCTTATGCTGTCCAGATCAAAGGTTACACCGAGATTGGCGTGCATAGAGATTGCAGGTTTCTCCATGCTGCCGTAGCTGACGCCGTTAAGCAGCTTTCTGTTTTTGCTGAGCGTTTCGCTGCCTTGCTGGCCAAATCCGTTCGCAATGTTTCGATAAAACTTCCCCGTAGTGTCAGGGCAGGCGGCGAAGGTGTGGCCGGCAGAGCTGATCTGCTGTGGGGGCTCTGACGCGTTCGGGACGAATACACCGTCAACGTATTTCAATGATGCAACGGGACTGAACTTGCCGTCCGCTTTGCGAGAGCTGTATACGAACTGGTCGGCAACCTCGCCTGTCTTGGGGTGAATGACGCGTTCCTGCTGGCCAGTTCCAAAGCCATTTCCACCGCCTATGATATCCGCCAGGTCAAGCCTCTGACCGGGCCAGCCGAAAGCACCTTCAGGCGGAAGACTTTGAACGAATCCGGAGTGATTGCATTGCCAGGCATCCTCTGAAAGCGTTCCATTCTGGTTAGCTGCGGAAGCCTGCCCCGCCGAGAGTCTTATGGAGGATTCATACACCCGAGCATCAGATCCTGAGCGAAGGTCTACGCGTCCCTTGAAAACATGTGCCTCTGTCCTGCCCTGGGAATCGACACTGACACCGAATTCGGTGCCGTAGTCTACTACTGTTGCGCCGGGAGTGCGCACGGTAAAGCCTACATTGGGGCCATCCATTCGGGCAAAGACCCGTCCGCTGTGCAGGTAAATCTGATCCTCTCCCTCTACGTCGAACTCGGCCGGGGCCTGGACTATGAGTTTGGTCCCGTCGAAAAATGCCAGCTTAGCAAAACCCTGCTGTAAATGCATTTTTCCCATGCGGATGTCTGCACCGGGACTGGCTTCGAACTGGCTGGACCACTCTGCTCCTGCGTTTTCGACAAGGGTTGCGACTACCGGCGGTCGAGCGGGGGTAAAGATAAGGAGCATCGCGATAACGAACATTGCCGCACTGCTGAGTGCAGCGGTTGCCAGTGCAAATTTCGATATGACTCTCTTCCGCGATACTTCGACAGGGCTTGTGGGCCGCAACGACACATACCCGTCATCAGGTTGCTGCCTGGGGACATCAACAGCTTCAGCTAGCATTTCATTGGCAGCGAGAGCGGTCCACACCTCGTTGCTCATTCCAATTCCGCAGGAGTTGCAGTTTGTCCTGGCATCATGGAGTTCACTCTGCTTGCGAAGACCGACGGCAAGCGTGGTGATCTCGATGTACCGGTTGCGAGCCTCCGCAGATTTTTCGAGCAGCTCATTGAGGCAGGCAAGTCTTTCTGGGCTGATATTGCCCTCGATCAACTGGGTGACGAGACGGTCAAATTGTTTTTCCCTGAAAGGGCTATCCATTTGCGACCCCCCCGACTTGTCTGACGGTTCTTCGAACACAGCGAAGAAGCACGCTGTGTATCCGATCTACTGCACGATAGACAGCGTAGATCGAGATGCCGAGTGTGGATGCTACGTTTCGTGTTGTCTGATCGCTCTGGTATTTCAAGAGTATAAGTCTTCGGTCTTTTTCGTTAAGTTTGCTGAGACAATTTTTCAGAGCGTCCAATCGAAGCTCCGTATCGTTATTCTGCAGTTCCATTTCAGCCGATATCTGACCCACAGCATCAAGTGACAGGGCCGAACTTCTCTTTTTATCACGTTTTAGCCTTAGCACCTCGTAACGTGCTATGCTGGTGGCCCAGGCAACAAAGTTGGTTCCAGGCTCAAAATCATCAAATTTTCGCAGCATGATCGCTGTCACTTCCTGCATCAGATCGTCCGCGTCCGACCAATTTGGAACGAGAGTGAAAATGTAAGCGTAGATGCGCCCATGGTGAGTGGCCAAAAGGCGGACGAATCTATCTGCTTTGCTCATATCGGACATATGCAACCTTGGTTTGCATGAAGAATTTCACACCGACTCACTATTTTATGACACTGAACTGCCGCGAATGGCGGACAAAATTGCAAAAAAACTTTTTTTTGGGCTGCGGACGCAACTTACAAGCCTTACGAGGTCATGGAATACCTTAAAATCCTTCCTTACTAATTGCAGACCGCTACACCCTGCCAAATAGTATAGCACTTCAGGGAATGGAAATCCAGTGCGGCGAAGCGATGTCTTAGGTGACGTCTGAGCCGAGAAAGCAGAAACCTTGATTACTGAGCAGAAATAGGTGTTTCTTTGGATTCCGGCTTGTCGCCCCATTCGCCCTCTTGCTCGGGTCGCTGTGAATCTTCCTGCTGAGAAGGCGTGTAAAACTTACTTCCAGGGTCCACCAGCTCCATTGCCAACTGCAAAACAGAGTTTTCCTTGGGCTGAAGAGATATCTGTCCAACAAAGCTGCAGGTTGCCTGCACCGGATACAAAAAGGCCGCTTTGGGGCCCTTAGTCCCGTTGAGGAAATCCATGCAGGGCTTTCTCGTGATGGGCATAATGCAGAACGTAAACAGCAGGAAGCTGATAATCAGATAGCCCGAAATGAACCCAAGAGCACCCACTCCCAGAGTTTCGAAAAACGCGGGCAGAGTCACCTCAATGCGCCAGCCCAGTACGGCTGTAGAGATTATGTGTAGAACGACAAAAGAGAGAATTGCGATCAGAAGCATGCATGCGGCCAGATTGTATGGAAGTGCCTTTTCCTGGTCGCGAAGCAGATTGACTATCAGTGGTGCCGAAATTATCGCCAGATATATGGATACAGCCAGATTGAAGGATATCTGCCACATGGAATAAAAATTCATGTTTTTAAGACAGAGATATGCGGTCGCAAGTGCGGTTATTAGCAGCAGCCAGAATATCATAATCACCCGATCCTTGAGGTTACGCGTTTCACTTCATCCATCGTGGTCTGCCCGCTGACCACGAGCCTTAAACCCTGCTGACGGAGTATGTTTTTGCCCCTGGTATCGCCCTTCTTCTTAAATGCGCCCAGGTCAAGAGTACTGTTGACGATCTGGGACCTTACGTTCTCATCTATTGTCATGACATCCATGATGGCCATTCGACCGCTGAAGCCGGTGTTGCCGCAGCGTTTACAGCCGACCGGCTTCATGATGTTTCTTGCGTCTATGCCTTTTTGCTGGAACTGTTTAACCTTGTCCGGAGGAAGGTTAGCGGGCTTTTTGCAGTTATCACATAGGCGGCGAACAAGCCGCTGTGAGATAACCAGGCTCAATGCGGAACCAATCAGCAGTGGTTTTATGCCCAGGTCCATCAGGCGGACGAGGGTGGCGGCGTTGGAGCTGGAATGTATCGTCGCAAGCACGAGATGGCCCGTCTGAGATGCCTGCAGGGCCATGGCGGCGGTTTCGGCGTCACGTATCTCGCCGACGACAATTACGTCGGGATCCTGCCGGAGAATACTCCGGAGAGTGTTTGCGAATGTGATGTCGGCTTTGCGATTGACCTCGATCTGGCTGGCGTTTGGCAGGACGTGCTCGACCGGGTCCTCGACTGTGATGACATTGTGGCTGTCAAAGTCGATGGTGCTGAGCATAGCGTATAGCGAGGTTGTCTTGCCTGAGCCGGTCGGGCCGCAGACGAGGATCATGCCGCTGGGCTGTTTTACTGAATTGGATACGATCTGGTGGTGCTTTTTCGTCATATGCAGATCATCAAGGCGGAGCATACCGACTGACTGGTCGAGTACGCGGATGGATAGCTTCTCGCCGCCGAGCACGCCGGCGCTTGCGACTCGGAACTGTGCCCGGCCGTCGGATGTCTGGGCGATGAATGTGCCGTCCTGGGGTCGTCTGCGTTCTGCGATGTCCATGCCCGCGATGGCTTTGATGCTGTTGACTATGGCTGAACACCTGGTGTGTTCGATCTCTTCTGCGAGCCGAAGAAAACCGTCAACTCGGTACCGTACGGTGTCTATTCCGGAGGTTTTCGGGTCGATGAGGATATCTGATGCATGCTGCTCAAGGCCTTCGAGAATGATCTGTTCGGTATGATCGAGGGTCTCGCGGTCAACGCCCTGGCTGTCGGTTCCGTATATTTCGGCGAAACTGCGGCCGCTCGAGTCCAGCAGTTCGATCATCTTCTGGGGTTTGCGGGGGACAGCGGACTTTTTGAATATGTTCAACGTGAGGACGTCGGCGAGCTGGATCCTGCCATCCTGGATGCCTTTGGTGATCTCGACTACGTGAATCGTGAAAAGGATGAACGGGCCGATCAACAGCGCGAATGCGTTGGCGACTGGCTTGTGTTTCTTTGAGACCAGATTGCCGAATTCGATCCGCTGAACAGAATACATGCACAGGTATACCCAACAGACCAGAAAGATGAGTCTGGCCGGCCTGAATTCAGCCGGTACGGCAGCAAGGAGTCCCGAAATCTCGCTTGCGGCTGCAACGGGGGCGGTCATGATCGACTGAAAAGCCATGACTATGTCCTCGAAAACGAAAGCATTTTACGTGTGCAAACAAGATTAACCGGCTTTTCCATAAACGGCAAGTCCAAAATAGTGATATTGACATTTTATGAGCCGAATGCGAAGTCTTAAGCCTGGGTTGGGGGCAAATACACCTAATTGATCAACGGGTAATTGCCCCATACTCGGACGTAACTCCAAAAAAACTAGTAATTTCACCTGAGTGCTGATTCAGGGCAACTCCCGATAACATCTATAATTTTAGCAAGACTGTACTGATTCCACACTTTCTTAAGGACAGGTAACTACCTAAGAATAATTCTTAAGTGCCAATTGCAAGTTATAAATCTATTCTTATATCCCGAGTCTTAAACTATCAGTGCTGAAGTTAGTCAGATTGCCGTTAGATCAATCATTAGAGCTAAAACTATTAAATTTAAGGAGCAAATCATGGCTGAGACAAAAGCAACCGCTGCAAAGCGGGACAAGATGAGCTCCGATGCCGAGAAGTTTCTCACTTTCGCGTTGGGAGATGAGGAATTCGGAATCGGGATCATGAGTGTCCGCGAGATCATAGGGTGCATGGACGTCACCCCCCTGCCGCAGACGCCGCATTATGTGAAGGGAATCACAAACCTTCGCGGCCAGGTGATACCGGTGATCGACATCCGGGCCAAATTCGGTATGCAGGAAACGGAGGTCACGGACCAGACCTGCATCATCGTCATAGAGACCACTATTGACGGCAGACCCTTTTCGGCAGGCATTATCGTTGACCGGGTCTGCGAAGTGCTGGACATCGAGCAGAACCAGATTGACGACACGCCGCAGTTCGGCAGCGATGTGGATACGGACTTCATAATGGGTGTGGGAAAAGTCAATGAAGCCGTCAAGATCCTGCTGGACATCGACAAAGTCATCGGAACCAGCGATATGAGCGGAATACCGGGAATGTAATCAGAGAGCATCAGTAAGCACGTAAACAGAAAATGTACTATTTAGGAGACACGAAATGTTTAAGAATCTGAAATTGGGCGCAAAGATCGGCCTTGGGTTTGCTTTGCTTATAGTAATCGCATGTCTTTTAGGCGGCGTTGCTGTTTACAACATGAAGCGAGTGGGCACTTCTTCTGAAATGCTTGCCCAGGAATATGTGCCGGAAGTAAAAATGGCAAACGAACTGGAGCGTAATTCGCTTGGTACTATGTACTCCATGCGAGGCTATTCCTTCACCGGCGAGAACGAATACTTCCAGGAAGGCATGACCGGGCTGAGTGAAGTGGAAGAATGGCTCGGCAAATGTGAAGAGTTGGCAAACAATTCCGAGCATCTGGTCAAACTTCAAGAGCAGATCGATCAGGTCAAAAAGGACCTCGACTCTTACAAGAGCCTAGCCAGTAACACCAAAACCAAAAACGCTGCAATAGAGGCTGAAAGAGAACAGCTTGATACAAGCGCCCAGAACTATATGCAGGCATGCACCGCTTTTCTGAAAAGTCAGGAAAAGCAGTTCGAAGAGGAGATCACAACTGACACTTCGGCTGCAGCTTTGCGAGAGAGGATGCAAAAGGTTGGGCTGGTCAATGACATTATCGACATCGGTAATACAGTCCGGATAAGCGCTTTTAAATCTCAGGCCAGGCGTGACCCCTCTATTATCGAAGAAACCAGGCCGCAATTTGAAAAAATGATGGTAATGTTCGATGAACTTAAGGCTTTGACTAAGCTGGATGCAGACCTTCAAGCCATCGCAACAACCCGTAAGGCAGGTGAAAACTACCGTGATGCCATGTTCAATCTCAAGAAGAACTGGCTAGAGGTCCAGAGACTCGATGAGCAAATGGGTGAAAAGGGTGACGACGTAGTCGCTGCCGCACAAGCGGTTGCCAAGGCAGGTGTCGATAATACGGATGAAATCGCAACGATGGCTGAAGCTGCTTTGAGCACTTCCACAGTTATCATGATCGCGGGGCTTATTATCGCAGCCATTACCGGTACGGGTCTTGCGTTCTTTATCACGAGAAGCATCACCAAGCCGATCAACAGGATGATATCTGATCTGACCGAAGGATCCGAGCAGGTTGCTTCGGCGTCGGGTCAGGTTAGCAGTGCATCGCAGTCGCTTGCTGAGGGAGCAACCGAGCAGGCGGCAGGCCTTGAAGAGACATCGAGCAGTATCGAAGAGATGTCTTCTATGACCAAGCAGAACGCAGAAAACGCTCAGCAGGCTAATTCACTGTCGGACGAAGCGAAGAAGTCGGCTAACGAAGGTGATCAGTCGATGGAGAAGATGAACAAGGCCATCGCGGAGATACAGAAGTCCGCAGAAGAAACATCAAAGATCATCAAGGTTATCGATGAGATCGCGTTCCAGACTAATCTTCTGGCTCTGAATGCAGCGGTCGAAGCGGCCAGGGCAGGAGAGGCAGGCAAGGGATTTGCCGTTGTTGCTGAGGAGGTTCGCAATCTCGCGATGCGGTCCGCTGAAGCAGCCAAGGATACGACAGCGATGATCGATTCGTCAGTCAAGAACACCAATCAGGGTGTCGAGATCGCCGGCGAGGTCAGCAAGGTTCTCAAGGGAGTGATCGAGGGCGTGACAAAGACCAGCGACCTGGTCAGTGAGATCGCGGCAGCATCCAACGAACAGTCTCAGGGAATCGAGCAGATCAACACGGCTGTAACGCAGATGGATAAGGTAACCCAGCAGAACGCGGCAAATGCCGAGGAAAGCGCGAGTGCTTCCGAAGAGCTCAGCGCCCAGGCAGAACAGATGCAGGGCATTGTTCGCGAACTGACGAGCCTTGTAGGCGGTTCGTCGAGCACTGTCGATCTGAAGACAGCCGGCAAAACTACGAAGAAAAGCAGATCAGCCGGACATCTTAACAGCTCGGATCATACGTTCCACCAGATAGCAAACAAGAAGTCTGACAACAGCCAGGCATCTCAGGAAATACCCCTGGACGAAAACGATTTCGCCAAGTTCAATTCGTAATCTAGCTTAAAAACCGTGGCGGGCATGACCAAACAGGTCGTGCCCGTCATTGATTATCAACGACAAGGGACTGCCATAATGACCAATGCAGATAATCACCAATTTGAAGTAGCATCGAAAAGAATTAAACTGCATATATTTGCCTTAGTCTTGGGCATTTTGTGTGTTGGAGAACTATTCAACACTAGGCTTTACGCTTCCGAATCTGCAGTGACGACAGATTCAAGTGATACTTTCAAAGTCGGAGTGTTAGCAAACAAAGACATATATAAATGTATCAGAGAATGGCAGAGCACGGCTGACTATCTCAGCGACAAACTGAACAGACAGTTTATATTGGTCCCCTTAAAGTTCAAAGAAATTGACGAAGCAAGTAAGAACAAAAGAATCGATTTTCTAATTGGCAATACTTACATAGGAATCCTTACGGAGATAAATTATTCTGCAAAGCCGATAGCCACACTTGCCAGGAAAGGACCAGAAGGCATATTAAGCAGATATGCCGGGGTCATCTTCTGCCGGTCAGATAATAGAGACATCAATAAATTATCTGATATTAAGGGTAATCATATTGCGGCTGTTGACCGGAATTCATTTGGCGGATGGATAATGGCACAACGGTTATTCAAAAAATCCGGCATTAATTTGTCAGATCGACAGGGCCGGGTTAAATACACGAAGAATCATGAAACAGTCGTCAAAGATGTTCTAAGCGGAACGGCAGCGGCGGGTCTGGTTCGCACTGGAGTACTGGAGAGCATGGCTGAACGCGGCCTTATTGATATAGAGGAAATAAAAGTACTCAATTCACATGAAAATCGTTCAGGTTTTCCTTATTTAAGATCAACACGCCTCTATCCGGAATGGCCGTTCATGGCTCTGGAACATATCAGTGAAGAAACCGCCTTGAACGTAGCTATAGCGCTTTTGAATATGCCCGCAGGCAGTGGAGTGGGCATTGAAAGTGGTTTCGAAGGATGGGCAGTCCCACAAAACGACCGGGAGGTTCATCTGTGCCTCAAAGAGTTGAGAATAGGGCCTTACGAGAATTACTTCAGCAATGCCATGCTTACGACATTACGTCATTACTGGCCAATATTAATTGCACTTGCCATACTGATTCTTGTTGTAATTGCCTTTGCTGCTCATATTCATAGAAACAATATAAAACTCAATAGAGTCGCAAATTCTGTTAGTGAAAAAATGCATTCAATCATCGAAACTAAGTCATCCTCTGAAACACAAAAGATATTACATGCAAAATCTGTGAATTGCCATAAAGCTATGAAGTGTAATAACACTAGCTGCCCCGCATATAAAGAAGACGAGCCCGTAAGATGCTGGGAGATAGTCGGAACATTTTGCAATAACACCGTGCAGGGTAATTATGCACAAAAGCTTAAAACCTGCAAATCCTGTCAAGTATACAAAGATGTCTGCAAGAATCCAATTGAAAATTTATCTCTGTCATTCAACACCATGTTATCTGTGCTTGCAGAGAGGGAAACCGAACTTAAAACAAGCCGAGATTCTGCCATTTCATTATACAAGGAATCAGAAGATTCTAAATTAGCTGCAGAGTGTGAGAGAGCCAAACTCAAGTCCATGATATCGGGAATGGAAGAGGGCGTTGTTTTTGCGGACCCTGACAATGTGATTGTAGAAGTCAACGATTACTTTTGCAGTTTCCTGAATATTGACCAAAAAGAGATTATTGGCAAATCTATCGATGAACTGCACAATGGTAATGTTCGGAAGCGTGTCCTTGAAATGATAGATCAATACAGAACAAGACAAAAAACAGAGCCGCTCACAATTCAACGAGCTATCGGCAAATCGGAAGTCATTCTCAGGGTTCAGCCAATTTACCGGAATGATGATTACGACGGAGTTCTTCTCAATGTTATAGATGTAACGGAGCTCGTAGAAGCCAAGAAGAATTCCGAACAAGCAAAATGTGAGCTCGAAAAGACCAACCAATACCTCGAAATGCAGACTGCTATCGCCAACGATATGGCCGCTGAAGCGGAGATGGCAAATGCATACAAGAGCCAGTTCCTTGCGAACATGAGCCATGAGATAAGAACTCCAATGAATGCAATAATAGGATTCTCGGAAATGCTGGCCGAGGAACCTTTGGACCATCAGCAAAAAACACATGTTGATATAGTCAGGAATTCGGCCACAAATCTGTTGAATATCATCAATGACATACTGGACTATTCGAAGATCGAAGCAGGCAAACTGGACGTCGATAAAAAAACGTTTTCACTAAACGAGCTGTTGAGAAGTGTCGAATCGATGATGCATGCGCGAGCTGTTGAGAAAGAAATTGAGTTCAAAATACTGGAAGAGACAAGTCTGCCGCCTAAAATATTCTCCGACCCTAACAGGCTGAATCAATGCCTTATAAACCTGGTAAATAATGCTGTCAAATTCACTGATACGGGCCATGTTTATGTGAGAGTCAGAAATTTCGAAGAAAGCGGCAATCAATATATATCTTTATCAGTTGAGGATACAGGAATTGGGATTTCAAAAGCGAGACAACAGAGTATTTTTGAATCATTCACTCAGGAGGACGGAAGTACCACCAGGAAATATGGAGGTACGGGCTTGGGTCTGACAATCACTAAAAAGCTTACCGAGCTAATGGATGGCACCCTTACGCTGGAAAGTACAAAAGGGGAAGGGTCGATCTTTACGATCACTATTCCGTCTGGCATCGAAAACTTAAAGAGCGACAGCCCCAACCTTTATACATATAAACAGAAAAAGTCTGAATTCGTAAAGGATGAAGTTTACAGTTTCAAGGGTGAAGTACTGGTGGCCGAGGATGTAAAGACCAACCAGCTCCTGATAAAGCAGATGCTTTCAAAACTGGGGGTATCTGTCACTATTGTAGGGGACGGGAAGAAAGCTGTCGATCAAACAGAAAAGGATAGATATGATTTGATATTCCTGGACATACAGATGCCGCATATGAATGGATATGAAGCGGCCAAACTGATCAAGAAACGAAAAATCTCAGTGCCGATTGTCGCATTGACAGCCAATGCTATGAGCGGAGATAAGGAAAAATGCCTTGCAAATGGTTTTGACGACTATCTTTCCAAGCCAATTCAGCGTGGTGAGCTGATTCGAATCCTGGACAAACACATTGAAAGAAGCAGTGAAAATCCGGCGGAAAGTGCAAAAAGTCATGACAGAAATTCTGAAATTGACAGGACCGATATTAACACCAGTGAAGAAGATTTGCGAGAAGGCTTGAAGCTGGATTTGAATTGGACGGAGCTGGTTGCACGTGCGGGAGGAATAGATAATGCGGAAATGTTAATTGAAATCTGGCATGAAGATATGTGTGAAACAATAGCAGAACTCAAACAAGCTGTAAGCAGAAAAGATCGAGATCGCATCAGCTCGCTTGCTCACAAGATAAAAGGATCAGCAGCGAATATCACAGTAGAATCGGTAAGAAAAAACGCTGAAACTCTCGAACTTAGTGCATTGAATTGCAGCTTCAAAGAAATCGAAGGCTTGATCGAAACTTTTGAGAGTTTTACTTACAGTCCTAAGGTGTGATTTTGTCATCCTGCCTATCATAGAATTAGCAAACAGCACAGACGTTTTCATATTCAACATAAAAACAGACTCTCCTGAAAGGAGAGCCTGCACAAGCCTTTACAGGCTTAGACGGAGGAGTGTGTGTTTTTTTCGGCCAGTACTATTTCCAGTCCTGGGGAATACGCTGCCAGCCGAATGCTTCTGTTTCATCGGCGTCAAATCGTTCTACGTGGCCGTCTATGTATCCAGCGTTCATGGTCAGATCGATAGATCCTTCATCAACACCTTCTACCAACCACAATGCAGAAAGATTATTGCCGTAGTGACGGTCTTCTACAGGCCCTTTTGCTGCATTGAGGTCGCCTTGATGGGCTGTAAGCCATTCTCCGCCAACCCATTCCGTAAATACGTCGCTGACCAGCAGCTTGGCTGACTTACTGCTCTGCCGTTTGGGGCCGACGAATGTTCGCCCTGTCTCAGAACCAGTGGCGCCGCTGAAGCTGAAACCGCCCCACAAGAAATTACTGGACACGACAGTCCCGCCTCCAGATGGATAGTTAGGAATAACACCCGGCTCGCGATAGTCAGCATATCGCTCCTGCAGATCATAACCATCCGGATTCGGACCGAGGGGACATATATATACATCGACAGTGGGCAGATAGCTGCCGAGGTACTCATACATATAGCGACCCTGATCCACTCCGGCACCCCACTTGTAGTTGAGATAGCTTGGCCAGGAATCATTGGTGTGGATCTTTGGCGGGAACTTGCCCTCGTTTTCTGTGGCGTAAGAAAGCACGCCTGTAAGGAGCTGTTTCTGATTAGATCCGCATACGACGAGTTTGGCACGTTTTTTTACCATGCTCAGCGCGGGCATCATGATCGACAGCAGCAGCGCTATGATCGCGATGACCACCAGCAGTTCGATAAGTGTAAAACCCGCTCTTTGTGTTTTCCGCTTTTTCATTGTAGTTCCCCTTTTTCCGCTTTTCCGTGATATTTCCTTATGGTTTTCCGAGCCAGTCTTCACCGTCTGTAAGCCACCGCAAGGTGAACCTGGCGAATCTTATTCTGCCGTACCCGTCCGCTTCGTAGAGCAGGCCTATGCTGCCGTCATCTAGTATTGTCAAGCACGAATAAGCTGACGAACCGCCGTAGATCTGCTTTGCGACCGGCCAGGTATCGCACTCGTCATAACTCATTTTCACCGTCATATTAACCCTGCTGGAGGTCGACGCAGGATTCGAGAACAGGATCCTGTTCTGGTTGTAACCCTGGTCTGTACGGGTGTACCGCAGCAGGCTTGCCTGACAGCCGCCCGGCTCGATCAGTGCAGGGTCGTTCGTAACCGATGTCCAGGTCTGCCCGTCATCGTAGCTGTAGCTGATGCGTCTGCCCGCAGCACCACCTCCGCGAATATTCCAGAGGAGCGTACCGTCGATGAGTTCGACCATCTGACTCTCGCTGCCTGTGTTGAGATATCCGTCGCCGAGCTGCCAGGTCTGGCCGTGGTCGTCGCTATAATAGTAGTGCTGCGTTCCGTCGGTTCCGCCATTATGCGAGCATGCCACTATCATTCTGCCGGGGTGCGAACCGCCGACAGTCTGTATCGCCCTGCCGGGTCCGTTTGCGTAATATTCCCATTCGGGCTTTTTGACCTGTTCGGTAATGTCTGTCGGACCTGACCAGGTTTCGCCATTATCATCGGTGTACTGAGCCCAGATAGTTGTCGAGGGCGGCGTTGTGAGTCCGGGCTGCGGGTTCGAATCCCAGCCTTCGGGCCAGAGTTCGTATAGCAGCCACAGTCGGCCATTCGATTCATCCACGACAGGCATCGGATCCATCGCGGCATGCTGGCCTGCATCGTGCAGAATCTCCATTGGTCCCCAGGTCAGGCCATTGTCGAAGCTGCGTTTGACGACCATCATAGACGGGCTCTTGTCCCGGCTGGAATATTTACGTGCCTCGCAGAATGCCAGAAGCGTGCCGTCCGGAGCAGTTATAAGCGAAGGTATCCGGTATGTGTTGATATTGTCCTGGCCCGAGACGTAAACATCCGTCTGCCTGAGAGGTTCTATCGGGATGTTTGCAATGCAGTCGTCGTTGACCGGATCGGAACATTCGAGCCAGTCTTCGGCGAAGATCGCAAGATCGTCGATGGTGAGATAGCAGTCCTTGTTCAGGTCGCCTGCAAGATAGACAGTATGCTCGTCACCGCAATAGCGTTCGTCGTCATCGATCAAAACTGAAACGGCACGAAGGGCGACGAATTCAGCATCTGTAGAATCAACGGTGTGCGTGATTTCCGCATTCTGCGGGCCTTCTGAGACATTGTCATCCACAGCACTTACCGTGACGGTCTGCGTGAGAGCACCGTCGGGCGTGAAAGTCAGCGTTATCGGCTGACCCGCACCGTTTCCGAGATCGAGCTGCGCGTCAGGTGTTGCTGTAACAGTGATATCTGCAACAGGGGCATACGCCAGGTTGATTTCATATGAATCGGTCACACCCGCCTCTTCGACCTGTGTGGTTTCGTCCGTTTCTTCAATATAGATCGTTGGGTATTTTTCGAGCTGGACATCATCAACGCCCAGCCAGGCACCTACCTGGTTTACACCGATGCGATTAATCACGATGTACAAATTGTCTGCGGAACTGGTGATCGGCGTGGTGAATTCGTGTTCGAAGATGTGGTCCTGCTTAGAATCAGCTATGTCCGCATCGTCGCCGGTAGTGACGATCTGTACAGGCCCGGAAATCGCGCTTGTAGCGGTTGCCGGGTCTTCGCCGATAAGGATATCGTAACTTACATCGAGCTGACTGGTGCCCGAAGAAGTCTCGCTCATGATCGCAGCGGAGAATTTGTAGTCCGTTGCCGGATCGACAGGCAATGGCTTGCTCATAAGCTCGGTGCCGTCAACATGACTGATCCACAAGCGTGTGCCGCCAAAGTTACCCGTGTCGAATATTCTGCTTGAGTCAGCAATAGATGGATCCGCCTGCCAGTTGCCGGTTGGCTGATCGTTCACCGAGAAGTCGGTGGGGTTGTCCACATCGTATGCTTCGAAATCATCCTGGAAGACGATCTGCTGAGGTGCACTATCACCCTGCACAACCGACTGATCTGTCAATGCTATATAGTCGAGCTCGTATTCGCCGGAAAGGCCCGAGGACCAGATATCGCCTATCTTTACGAGGTTATAATACGTTATGGCCTTGTCGCCGATAAGGGGTTGAGCGTTTGGATTGAGCAGTTCGCCATCCCGCCAGACCCATACACTGCCGTCACTTTCGCGAGTGATCCGGAAGATGTGCTGGCCGTCGGTGTTGTCGTGCGTCCCCAACTGGATCGATCCTGTCGAGTCGATGTATGTCTGCCCAGTACGAGCGATCGTAAAGTAAGGTCCGCCGGCAGCGGCGGGATTACGAACATAGCAGCCCATCGTGCCGGCTGTGCCCTCCGTACCGCCGTTTAGTATCTGGACGCTGAATTCGACAGTGAACTCCATGCCCTGTATATTGTTACGCCAAATGCTGCCGTCAAAATCATTGCGGAAGAACTCGGATTCTACGCCGCCCAGCGCGACGCCGTCTGAAACCGCTGGAGCGCCGGCATCCGCCCAGTCATCGATGCCGTTGCCATCGAGATCCTGGTTGTTAGGCTGAACGTCCATGTCGTATACCCACTGGAACAGTCCCGGCTCGGGAGCATATGCCGCGGAATCGAGCGCGACATAATCTAACTCATAATCCCCCGAATGTCCGCTGGACCATATATCACCGATCTGCAAGATATCACCGTTAAACACCGCCAGATCACCTGTCAAAGGCAACCCGTCAGGATTGAGCAGTTCCCCATCACGCCAGATCCATACACTGCCGTCCTCTTCACGTGCGATGCGGAAAACGTGCTGCGCATCGGTATTGTCCTGCGTTCCCAGATCAAGTGTTGCCTGGGAGTTGATTAGGCTCTGACCGGAACGTGCAACGTTGAAGTAAGGCCCGCCCCCGGTTGCCGGATTACGTGCATAACAGCCCAAAGTACCGGCCGTTCCTTCGGTTCCTGTGTTGAGCACCTGCACGCTGAATTCGATCGTAAAGGCTGAACCGGTAACGTTAGCCCTCCATATACTGCCGCCAAAATCGGTGCGATAGTATTCACTTTCTACTCCGCCTACAGCTACACCACCCGAAACTGTGGGCGCCCCGCCATCGAACCAGTCGTCGACACCGTTGAGGTCCAGGTCCTGATTGTTCGGCTGAACGTCCATATCATAACGCCAGGCGAGATCGTCCGACTGGGGCAGGGTTACAGCTTGAGAAACCGCACACAACAAAATCGTTACAACCAGCATCGAAAGTACAAATCTTTTACTCACATTAACTCCTTTATTCTTTCCGCATCACGGCATATTCAAAATGATCTTTACTGGATCGGTAGCCAGTCCTGATTGTCAGTCAGCCATTTAAGCGATATCTCAGCAAAGACAATTTTCGAATAGCTGTCGGCTTCGTACAACAAACCAATGTTTCCGTTTTCCAGAATTGTCATCGAGGAATAGGCTGAACTGCCTGCATGTATCTGCTTTGCAACGGGCCATGTATCGCAACCGTCATAACTCAGTTTGACCTTCATGTTTACCCTGCCGGAACTGCTGGCCGGATTGGAGAACAGGACCCTGCTGCGTTCGTAGCCGTCGCGAGTATCGGTCATGCGGATCAAGGCTGCCTGACAGACTGGCTCTGGCAGATCGAAATCGTGCTCGATCGGCGTCCATGTCTGGCCCATATCATACGTTTTTGATATGGCACGCGAACCCTGACCACGATGGTTTCTCATGTTGAGTATCAGCCCGCCGTCTTCGAGCTCGACGATAGCACACTCGGTCGTGCTTGCGCTGTTCTGCAGCTCGCCGGGGGCATTGCTGTACTGCCATGTCTGGCCGTGGTCCACACTGTAGAAGAAGTAGGACTGCATAACACCGTTGGTCTTGCGATAGTACGCAGGCACTACGAGTGTTCCGTCACGCATCTGCAGAGCGTTGCCCGGCGAAGCGAGCGCACAGCCCCAGTCGGGATTCTTGACCTGCGGATTGAGATTTACAGGTTGGGTCCATGTATCACCATCATCGGTGCTTTTAACGTACTGGATCTGACAGGTACTGGGACCATCAAGACCTGGCTGAGACTGCCAGAGACCAATGCCCTCAGGACCGTACAGGTAGAAGATGTAGATCGTATCCGGATCGGTCTGCTTGTCCACGAGGATGCACGGATCTCCCGCGCCTTCACTGCCGGGATAATCCACGATTATTCTGACCGGTGTCCATGTCTTGCCGTTATCGAAGCTTCGCCTGATCGCTACGTCGATGGCGCCCGGCAGATCGCCGCTGTTGTTTACGCGTGCGTCGGCGACCGCAATGATCGTACCCGTGCTTGTAGTTTCCATTGCCGGTATACGATAAGTGTGTGCGGGGTTGTCTTCTGTCCCGCCCGCTATGCCTGTACCCACAAACAGATCCGTCTGCACCGGAGGAAGGCCCGGCACATTAGGCAGACACTCGATATCAGTCGGATCGGAGCACTGCAGCCAATTTGAAGCAACCAGTGCAAAATCATTGAAGTCAACATAGCAGTCCTGGTTCAGATCGGCAGAAAGAAATGTCGTGTAGTCGTCGCCGCAGTATCGTTCGTTGTCCTCTATATTAACCGTCAACGGATCAACAGGATACGAAGCGAACTCAGGCTCACTGGCGGCGATATCATGCTGGATTGTGCCCGTGTGCGGCCCTTCAGACTCGCTATCGTCAACAGCAGCAACATCTATTGATATTGACTCGGCTCCTCCCGGTATGAAAGTCACGTTTATCGCCTGTCCAGCACCACTGCCGAGATCGAGTTGAGCATCCGGCGTGACTGTTACAGTCAAATTTGAGGTGATTTCCTGGACCAGCATGAGATCATAAGTATCGCCCTGTCCGGCTTCGACAACATTTGTATCCCCATCGGTATGATTCGTGAGAACGACAACGTCACCGGAGATCATCGTGGCGATGAATTCGGCTTCCCAGTCAGAAGCACCGGAAACACTTATGCACTGCCCGCCTGCATATGGATCGCCTGTGGCAACCTGCAGACGGCTGTTGACGATATCACCTGCCGCAGCAGTGGTCGACAGCACAACAGCGTACTGTGTATCCTTGTCCATCTCAAGTACGTCGAACTGGAAGTACATATAGTCCCCGCCCGCAACCGTCAGAGGATTGACCGTATTCGAGCTGGAACCTGTCAGGGTACCGTAATTGGAAGCATCCTGGTAATTTTCGTAAACATTTAGATAAACCGCCCCATCGTATTGTTCTTCAGGTCGACTGGCGGGAGCTCTTAAAACGAACTCTTGAAGCAGAACGGTTTGCGTCAACTGGCTCGTATCGGCACCAATTGACGGGGTAAATGACTGACCGTAAATCCCGTTAGCATAATTGTAAGTAGGCGTATTGCTGACAGTAACCGTATCTACAGCATAAACTGCGGCTGTCAGACTCAAACACATGCACAAAAGAATTCGCATCAAATTCTGCATAACAAAACACCTTAAGAAAAAGACTTTAGCACCCAATATCAGAATTTCGAAAAATCTGCCGGGACCACCTGCATGGCCCCGACAGATAAAATAAACCTAAACTACTCAAGACAGCTTGGAACGAGGTTGCAGTCCATCCAGGAAGAGGAAAGCTGAGCCAGATCACTCAAGTCAACCGTGCAGTCCCCGTTGAGATCGAACTCGACAGGTTCAACACAGATAGTCCCGCCTGCAACGCCGGTATACATATGAGCAACTTCATAATTGGTCTTTGCATACGACCAGAAGTTGACTTCGTCGATAACGCCGTCCAGATAGAAGGCAGGAGCCGTAGCGTCATTGTTGCCCGCACCTATGTACAGATCAGTATAGGTGTTGACTGCCATTGAAACCTCTGTAGCTTCGGCAGCGACTTCACCATTGATGTAGACTTTCACATCGCCGGAGTCATAAGTCGCAACAACATGATGCCACTCATTTGCCGTAAGCGGATCAGTGCTGTTTACCTGCGTCCAGCCGCTGTCATTGGCCCAGAGACCAACACCGCCACCAGGAAGAATGTAAACGACCCAGCCGGCGATCGCACCTGTTTCCAGGGTGCCGCCGCGGTTGCTTACGATCGCCTGATGGTTACCGAAGCCGTTAACCTTGAACCATGATTCAACTGTGAAGCTTGTCGGCTGATTCAGTTCATCTACATTCGGCACGATCGCGAATGTATTCGGATCGTCAACGGTGACCTGCAAAGACTGTGCGCCTGCGATACCATCCGTCACGTATGTTGGGACATCGATCAAAGCATCATTCGTACCAACACTGTCGAGAGCATCACCTTCAAACGTCCAACCGGCAACTGCACGCTCGGTCATCAGGTAAGCAGATTCGCTGGTTGCAGTGCCTGCAGTATTGCTCAGTATGCAGTAGTAATAGCCCTCGTCGCCTTGCTGGATGTTTTCCAGCAGCAGCGTCGAACCCGAACCAACAAACGTATCATTTATACCGTCGACATACTTGTACCAGTCGTAGTCCGTTGTATTCGTGCCTTCAGCGCTGAACTGAGCGATCGCTCCAACTGGAACAGTTGTACCTGTCGGATTGACGGTCACAACGGGAACTGCAGGTATCGTAGTAAATTCCCATACCTGCCCTTCCACTGTCGTTCCTGCAGTGCTGTCGAGAGCATCGACACGCCAGTAGTACGTGGTATCATTTGCCATATCAGGCTCAGGATCATACTGGTAAACGAGCTGGTCCGAAACGACCTTTGTCATGTTGGTAACATTGGGATCGGTACCAAAGTAAACGTCATAGCCAGTCGGTGTGCCTTCGTTCGGAGCGGCCCATTCAAGTATAGCCGTCGTCTCAACCATGTCAGCGCCATAAGCCGGCGAAACCAGCTTAGCCTGATTGGTGTAAGGAGCGTACGCACCGGAAGTGAAACGAAGGTAATCCAGTTCATAGTCGCCGCTATGCCCCGTACTCCAAATGTCACCAATCTGCAGTATGTCATTATTGAACACCGCAAGATCACCCAGCATTGCTTCGCCGTTGGGATTGAGTAATTCGCCGTCTCTCCATGCCCATACACTGCCGTCTTCTTCGCGTGCAATACGGAAGACGTGCTGACCGTCGGTGTTGTCCTGAGTACCCAGATCAAGCGTGGCCTGGGTGTTGATCAGGCTCTGACCGGAACGTGCAACGTTAAAGTAAGGCCCGCCGCCGGTAGCAGGGTTTCTGGCATAACAGCCAAGCGTACCTACGGTTCCTTCAGTTCCTGTCGTCAAGACCTGAACACTGAATTCAATCGTAAACGCAGCTCCCGTCACGTTCTCACGCCAGATGCTTCCGCCGTAGTCAGTCCGGAAGAATTCACCTTCCACGCCGCCTATAGCCAGACCATTCGAGACCGCGGGAGCTCCGCCGTCCCACCAGTCGTCCGTGCCATTAGAATCGAGATCGAGATCATTCGGCGGAGTGTCCATCTCATACTTCCAGTCGAACGTCAGCGAGTCCATGCTCGGCGGAACCGCCTGGGCATAACCGACGAAAGCGATCAGACAGGCAACTGCCAGCCATATCTTATTTCTGCATTTCATAAAGATTCTCCTTTCAATATTTCGTCACCAGCGTGACGAAAGGAATTATGCATTAGCGGTTATTTACAGTCAGGTACCCTGTTGCAGCTCAGCCAGTTGCCCGCCAGATCAGCAAGGTCGGCAATATTAACCTTACAGTCTCCGTTGATGTCATTGGCAAGTATGTCCGTGCATATCTCAGTACCTGTGACGTAGCCTGTATACTGCTGTGCCGCCTCGGTAGGATCAAGTGCATAACTCCAGACCTTCACTTCGTCCAGCGTACCGACAAGACTGCCGGCACCAGCTTCGTCATCAGCACCGATACGCAGAGGTGTGTCCCAGCGAACCGGCAGAGTTGCAGCTTCAGGTTCTCTGGTATCTGCAGTACGCATCCAGATAGCGTTGCCGTCCGGGTCGATCGTTACCCCGCCGCCGTCAACATATACGCGTGCACGTACCTGACCAGGGTTCTCAGGGTCAGCGTCAGGCTCATAAGTCATGATCACATAATGCCATCCACCGTCCTGCAGACCCGCTATATCAGCCGATGGGCCATAGAGACCGCCGAAACCGTCAACCTGAATGCGTGTCTGACCATTACCGTTATACTGTGTGCATATAAAGCCGGCTCTAGGATCTGAATAGGTGTGCTTGGCAACCATCGCAGAGAACAGATGAGTGCCGCCTGTCGTCTTGACCCAGTACCCGACACTGAATCCGTTGGTGTAGAAATTGAACAGCTCTTCGGTTCCTGGAACCTCGATGAACTTGTTGTCACCAATAAATTCGAAACCGGTGCTCGTACCGTCGAAACCAGCAACATATCTTGCAGTTGGAGCATTGGGGTCGGTAAATACGCCCTCTCGACCGCCAACTTCGTCGATCAAGTCATTTTCAAAGTCCCAGTGCGCGACAAGACGTTGGGTCATAACAACCGCATTGCCTGACTGCACGGAACCTACCGCATTTGAAACTTCACAATAGTAAACACCTTCATCACTCTCACCAGCAGCCGGGATCTGCAGCGTTGCAGATGTAGCACTAGGAACTTCCGTTCCGTTGCGGAACCATTTGAATTCGGTCCCATTAAGATGTTCTACTGTGAGTTCTGCAGGTTCACCCGCTGCAACAGTCACATTCTGCGGATCGGCAACGATAACAGGCGATGCAGGCGTAGTCGTAAATGACTGGATCGCGCTCCTGTAAGGAGTACCGCTCTGTACAGCCTCAACCGCCCAATAATAAGTACTGTCATAATCGAGACCGGGCGAGTGACTGGTAGTTGTCAGTCCGGAAACAACTGTAGGATTACTGTCAAAATTAGGGTCGGTGTTATAGATCAGATTATAACTGTCGGCCGTGCCCAGGTCCGGTGCGTTCCATTCAAGGGTTACGTCAGGCGAGACAAGATCCGCTCCGTCTTCAGGCTGAACAAGCGTGGGTGCACGAGTCGAGCCGAGAGACTCGAGCAAAACATCATCAACACATATCCAGGCACTGCTGGTTGAGTCGGGATTAACCCCCACGCGAGTGATCGTAAAGAATATCTTATCGCCGGCGTTTACCATACTGGTTGTAAACACTTCTGTAAAAATGTGATCTTCCTTGGAGTCGTCTACCTGGTATTCATCACCCCTGGCAATCACTGTTACAGGTCCGCCTATAACACTCGTGGCGGTAGCAGCATCCTGACCGATAAGAATATCATATTCCATGTCAATCATTCTGGTACCGACATTTGTCTCACAAGCGGTCATGAAAGTCATCTCGTACCTTGTCTCAGATGCTGCCTCTGTGCCTGTAGTCGTAATCGTCGAACCATCTGTATTACTGATCCACAGCCTTGAACCGCCAAAATTGCCGGTGTCAAAAATCCGGCTTGCATTTGACGCATCAGGATCTGCCGTCCAGTTACCCGTCGCAGAAAAATCCGCCGGGTTGGAAACCGGATAAGTTTCAAAATCGTCCTGAAAAACCACCTCTGCCTGCAGCGGGACAGCAGCAAAGGCGATCGCTATCAGGGCAATTCCCCATAAAATCTTAAGCTTCATCATTTTTTTCTCCTGTTCACAGCTCGTTAGAGAAAACCTCCGAGCCGGCCGCTCCGGCCCAGAGGGAATCTTTCAAACTACTTCTTCTTTCGAAGTGTCAGCATTCCGCCAAGACCGAGAAGAAGCATTGTCGCGGGCTCAGGAACAGGTGCGTAGGCACCGTCTGTAAGGCGAACGTAATCAATTTCATAATCGCCCGAATGGCCCGTGCTCCAAATATCTCCGATCTGGAAGATGTCATTATTGAATACCGACAGGTCGCCAACGATGGGCTGACCATTAGGATTCAGCATAACTCCGTCACGATAAACCCAGACGCTTCCGTCTCCCTCACGTGCGACACGAAAAACGTGCTGACCATCTGTGTTATCCTGTGAACCAAGATCAAGTGTTGCCTGGGTGTTGATTAGGGTCTGACCGGAACGTGCAACGTTCAAGTAAGGTCCGCCACCCGTCTCCAGATTCCGGGCATACATTCCCATAGTACCGGCTGTTCCCTCTTCACCAGTCTCGAGGATCTGAACGCTGAACTCGATTGTGAATGCAGCGCCTGTAATCTCATCGCGCCAGATACTTCCGCCGTAATCGGTGCGGAAATAGGTGTCATCACCTGTACCGATCGCAACACCGTTTGAAACGGTAAGTGCTCCGCCATCCCAGAAATCGTCAGAACCACTGTTGTTGAGGTCCTGGTTGTTCGGCTGGACATCCATCTCGTACTTCCAGTCAAAATTCTGGGAGTCAAGGATAGGCATCGCGTTTGACGTCCCGATCAGGCATGCCATCATAGCCAGACCAATTAGTAACAATTTCCTGTTCATCATCTTAACCTCCAATTCAAGAACTTAACTCACCCTCAGCCGGCTACGTTACCGGCACAAGGCTTCAATTATTCGACAATAGCTATATTTCTAAGGCATATACAAACCTTGGTTTTCAATAAGCCAGATCCTGCCGCGGTCAGGACCCGGCAAAATGAAGAGTGTATCTTTGACGCTCGCGCAATTGATACGGACAGCGTAGCAGACGGAAGATGGAAAGCAGAAATGAATTGCATCTAAGATGACTATGTCTATAATGCGCAGTTCTGCTCGGCTGCCTTTCCGCATCTGAGCGTTATCCGGTGGACCAGCAACCTCTCGCCAAAGACTCTGCTGGTTCACCTTTTCAGTTTTAAACCTCTACAAGCTCTACCTCCTTAACGCAGTCATTTGGTATTTCTGCGGGCTTTTTGGCCATTTCAGTAAGCATTTCACCTAGTATGGCACCCTGTTCTTCCGGTTTCATCAGTGATCTAATATATGGAAATTTTGCTGCTTTACGAGGTGCCTCAAAGAAATCGGACATCACCACACCCTCCTTAGTCCCAAGCACCTGTGAGACATTGTGAGCAAGAATCTCTTCACGGCAGATAAAGCCAGTCGGTGGTTCAGGTTGCTGGAGAATGCCTCTTGCAGCACCCTGGATGACAAAATTCTTCAACGGCAGCGAGCGGAATGTCAGATCTGAAAGTGAACAACCTGCCTGAGCCATAGCCTCCCTTATGCCGTCGAGCAGTTCATGGTCACTCATGAACATATTGTCTCTGGTGAAGAATGCTATCTTGCGATGGCCCTTCCTTATAAGATTCTCTGCAAGCTGTTTACCCGCTGAATGGTGATCAGCGACGCAGCATGGGATGTTCATTATGCCGGGCCAGCGTGAACCCGAAATTGCGGCAGGCAAGCCGCTCTGTGCAACGGCCTGCTGGATCTGCTCATCGCTTCTATAAAGAATGAACCCGTTAGTGACGCCGCTCGAAAAAGCATTGGCAAGCAGATTATCGATGAATTCTTCGTGACCAGTTGCTGGAATGAAGGAGAATCGGATATCCGTGCCCGGAAGAACGCTGTGCAGACCCGCGATCGCACCGTCACGGAGCACACCGTAGGTATCAACATTCTGCTTTTCGACGACCAGATGGATCGTATTGAGTGCCGGGGCATCTATGTCGGCCATGCCGGTTGCAACGAAGGTCCCGGCACGATGCCTACGCTCTATCACGTTTCGCTGAGCGAGCAGTTGCATCGCTCGATTGGCGATCTCATTGCCGATCTTGAGCGAGCGGGCCACCTGAAGCGACGTTTTGTACTTGTCGCCAGGCTCAAGACCGCTCGCCTTGATATCCTGCTCGATCCTGCGGGCAATCACTTCTACACGCGGAACCTTTGTACCTGTTTTAATCGCATTGAGCATAGGCTACTCCTGTGTTCTTATGTGAACCTATTTTACGCAATGTTCCTGGAACATGCAAGAACTTTCCTGATATTTGCAGGAACACAAAATAGGTCAAGATCTCATCAGGAATCCAAACCCATAAACCACTGCCAATACTGACCTTACAACCTCATTTCAGAAGTCTAAATGACGATAAGAGACACGGAACCAACCAGGCTTTTCCATATATGAAACAAAAAAAGCCCGGCTCATTGCGAAAACCGGGCTTGAATGCGAAGAAAAATATATGTTAATTAGTGTTTGGGTCCTGCGATGTCAGCAGATCCTCAGCAGATAGGGTTTCGTTCAGTTCCTCAATTATTTCTTCAAAATTAAGCTTTGGCCCCTGGACCTCATCCAGCGATGCCGGCGAAACAACACCGTTCTCAACCACATAAGGCGTGAGGAAGATGAGAAGCTCTGAGTTGACCAGCTCATTGTCATAATGATTGAATATCTGCCCAACCAGTGGAATGTCCCCAAGTAAAGGAACTTTGCGATGAGTCAAAGAGTCCTGCTGGAATAAAATACCGCCCAACATGATAGTCTCACCGTCGTCAACGATCAAATGCGTCGTCGTATCGAGTCTGTTAGTTGCAGGTTGACCGTTCACTAACTCCGACTCCAGCGTTGAAACTTCAAGATAGACGGTCGTATCAACGAAATTCTCGGGCGTAATATTGGGCCGGACTCGAAGTGTCACACCGACATCTTTATAGTCGAATGTCCGCCGGATATTATTGAGGTTACTCGAATCAGACTGATCCGCCACAACAAAAGCAATATTACGAGCCTTAACGAAAACGGCCTCTTCGTTGTCCTTCGTCCATAGGGTAGGCTGATTGAGTACTTTCGCATTCACCTCCTTGACCAGGAAATCGATCAGCGTATTGACCGGCACGGTGGTATCGATCGTCCAGGAACCGATGCTGCCGGCGTTGGCCAGATTGCTCAATGCCTGGACCGCATTTTCACCAAGATTGCCAAACGCCTGTGCATTAGACGAAAGCTGAACGCCCAGAGAAGTCATCGACGAATGATCGACCTGCAAAATAGCAGCTTTGACCATGACCTGTTTTCCGGGTTTGTCCAGTTCTTCCACAAGCTGTTCAATAGCATCCATGTATTCCGGCGGAGCCAGTACCAGAAGCGCCTTGCTCCTCTGAACCGGTATGAATCTAACCTGTCCGATCAGGTTACTGGTAGGCATTTCGTCATCCGTACGTCTCTGGCCGTCCCACCATGGCCTGAGTTCACCCGGATTATTGTTTTGATCGTTAGCAGAAGCCTCGCCGCTCTTGACTTCTTCAGATGAGTCACTATTGACCGAAAGACCCTCCACCCGTCGCCGAATAGTGGCAGTGGTGCCCGGCTCATTCAGTATCGCGTTAAGCTGATCGCAAAGATCCTCCGCATCGGCATAGTTGAGAGTGATCACTCTTGGAACTTCGGCCATTTCCTGACTGTCTAGCTCCTCCACAAGCTCCCTGATGACATCGTACGCCTCGGGTATTTTGCTTATGACGATTATCTTTTTCGTATCGGGCACTGGTTCAAAGGTCAGCAATCCGTACAGTGAACCGACAATCTTTTTCTTGGTCTCTGAATCCCTGCCGCGTCCGAATATGGAGCGGAAGAAATTCGATGAACTGTCGCTGTCCTCGCTGAACAGCGTCTTGAGCAGATCGCACATCTTTACAGGGTCAGAATTCTTCAACGTAACGATCTGATACTGTTCTTCGCTGACATCGAGAGGTACGTCCCATTCTTTTACCTGACCTTCGATCTTTTTAAGATTGGCCTCGGAAGCGATCACCGTCACCTGACGTAGTGTCGGATACGAAATAACCTTGACAGTGTCATCGTCATCCTGCTGAGAACCGTAACGATAGCGATAGTAATTGTAGGAAGACGTTGTTTCTTCCCCATAGAGGTTGTCAATATTTTCTTTGATCTGATCCGGGTCGGCGTGCTTGAGCTTGAACGTCTTCTCTTTGAAGGTATCTTCGCTGGGCAGATCGACTTCCGCTATCATGCGCTCGACCATTTTGCGATTTTCCTCGCTGCCGAAAACGACAACCTGCCTCGAATCAGCAAGAGCCTCGACAACCACGCTCGCGCGAAGCTCGGAACCAGGCATCGATTGAAGAGTTCGCTTAACAATATCTACAACCTGCCTGGCGTCGACGTGGCGGACGGGTATCACCGTCTGCTCCTGTTTTACGGATTCAGGTATATCCAGCTTTTCTATCCAGTTGGTAATCAGTTTCATATCCGCCGCCGATGCCCTTGCAATGATCCAGTTCTGCTTGGGAAGCGGGATCAATCGGGCCTCAACGTCTTCGGATTCTATTACCACACTCGTAGCTGGGCTTGCACCATTATTACCGCCTGGCCTGTTGTTATTTGAAGGTCTGCGGAAATTCCGGCCACGGTTATTTCGTCCTTCACTAAGTATCAATTCTACGACCTGCACAATTTCGAGCGGATCGCCGTTCTTTATCTCAAAGAGTTTTTCGACCGTTTGTTCGGACTCGGGCACATCGAGCTGTTCAATTATGCGTTCTATCCGCATCAGGTTTTCAACTGTGTCGATTACAGAAACGTAGTTACTGCTTTCAACCGCTGTTACGTGACCGTAGTCAGCCAGCAGAGGGGTCACTATCTCGGCCACCTTTGAAGGACTGTAGTTTTCGATCTTGAAGAATTTCTCCACTATCTGTGACTTATTGGCCACTCTCGCCAGGGGCTCATCCACGCCGATCGTCGGAACCGATCCAACCTTTGCCTTGGCGATCGGCTTTAGAAATATCTTGCTGTCCGTCTCTTCAGGAACGAATCCTTTGGTCCGCAGCGCCGCATATATCAGCGACAAAGCCTCTTCCTTTTCCATCTTCTCTGACGTATAAATGGTCAACCTTTGCCGGATAAGTTCGTCAGTTGTCGGTATTACCGATTTGCCTGTCCAGTCACCGATAGTCTTTATTATATGCTTCATTTCGACATTGTTCAGGTTGATGGCAACCATGTTGTCATCCTCTTCGGGACTGTTAGGATCTCCCGGCGCCGGCGGACCAGCTTCCTGTGCATCTTCAGCATCTGCCTGATCTTCACCACCCGGACGTGCACCAGGCCCTCTGCGAAAACCCCTTCTCCCCTGCATTCGTCCTTCACGTCTGAAATCCTTTCCCTCTGTTTCTTCACCCGTTCGCTCTTCAGTACCATTCTCGAAAGATCCACCCGCATCCTCTTGAGCATCTTCCTGGACCTGCTGATCGGCTTCATCCCCGCCTTCTTCAGTTGTTGAAATTTCATCGTCCGGGTTTTCGGTAGACTTTGCTGCCATTTCAGATCCCGCATCTGTCCCGCTTTGCTCGGGTTCTGCAGTTGAGTCCTGCTGCGCCGCGGTTGTTTGCGCAGGCGTCTCCTTATCCTCAGCACCCGAAACCTGCGGCGTATCCTTACGACACGCGGAGATGGCGAAAACAAATGTGATTGCAATTATGGCACTAATTATAATTCCGTAGCGTTTCAAGTTTTTCTCCTTGTTATACTTCAGCAATGAAATTTCAAAAAGTATATATGCTGCTTTATGACTGATCAACGTCCGCCGGGACGGCGTCTTCCACGCATGCGATTACGCATCTCTTCTCTCTCTTCCTCGCTCATCTGCCGCCATCGCTCCCTCATCCGCTCCCGTTGCTCCTGGCTCATTCTCATGCCCGGACCAAAACCGCCTCGCCCCATCTGAGGCCGTTGCTGAGGCTCATTTTGAGGCTGAGGCTGGGATTGCGGTTGGGGTTGATTTTCCTGCGCCACAGGTTGCTGCCTGCCGGATGGACGACCGGCAGATTTTTGATTATTCTGCTGTCCCTGCTGCTCTTCGATCTTTGCCAGAAACGGTGCAAGATCCATCTCTTTGTCCTGCCATTTTATGCGAACACTGGACGGGCCCACTGCAAGTATTTCGGCTCCCTGTACGTTGTCACCCTTCTTGTAAAGCTTGCCGTTGACCAGAACGCCGTCCCCGATGATACCCTGGCATACAGGCGGTTGCGGCTTTGGCTTGGGTGCGGGCGGCATGAATATGTCACGCTTCTTGAGCTCGCCTGCCAACTCTTTATAGGGCTTCACAAGCGTCTCAGTATCCATCTTGCTCGTCAAATCTACCGACTTTTCTTTTTCAGACGGCACCTGCTCGACCATCTGCATATAAGCGATGACCTTGCCCGCTGTAACCGCAACTACCGCGATGGTCAATAACACCATCACCCGCGACAAGCTTCCATTGTTAAGTTTCAGTTTATTCAGTATTTTCGTTTTCATTGTTAGTCTCACACAGCGTAGTCACTGTAAGGTCAATATCGATCAGTCTTTTTTTTCTGTCCTGCTGTTTTATCTTGAGTTCGTCCACAGCCGCAAAATACGGGTTCTCCCGCAGAGCGGCCAGCACGTCGATCACTTGAGGGTATTTACACGTTGCCTGCACCTGCATCTTGATCGTTTTATGCGAAGCGAATGAGTCAGTTTTGGCTGGCTCGAATATCTTAAAGGATTTGTAATTGATCCTCGCACGCTGAAGTTGCTCAGCAAATTTATCACGAAACAGAACCTTCTGCTCCGGTGCCTTTGCCGGCATTTCAAAGGCAGGCACCACTTTCATCACACCAAGCAGTTTTGCCTGACCGCCGCCCTGCCCCGTCAGCTCGATCTCCTCCTGCCTTTCTGCCAACTGGGTCCTTACCGATCCCCAACCCACGAACCAGGGCTCCAGCACCAGGAAGTACAGCAGTATCGCTGCGACTGCTATTCCGCCTATCTTGAGCGTTCGTTTATCTCGTTCCGTAATTGTCACCGCCATCTATTCCTCACCCGTATAATTCTTGTAGTCAAAACTCAACCGGAAGGATATCTTCTTGGTCTTTTCATCCTGCGTCGGATTCTGCTCGGTCATATTCTTTACCCCTGGCTGTTCAGCCAGCTTGTCTTCGAACTGCCGCATCTGTGACCAGTTCGCGGCGTTACTGCTGAGAGTCACAGGCTTGCCTCTGCTGAAAGTGAAGCTGTCCAGCATCATACCGTTCGGAAGCCTTTCATTTATCAAACTCAGCAACTCCAGCACCTCGGGACGATGTTCTGCTATCTTCTCGCGAAGCTCCCGCTGCTCACCGAGCTCATTCGAATCATTTGTACCCAACATTGCCAGAGCCTTTTCGTCCAACTGCCTGGCAGTGATAAGACCTGCCGCTGTAACCAGCACAAGCACCACAGCCGCAACAACCCAGGATTTGCTTTTTTTCTGGCTTCGAACCTCTTCCTGACTTCGTGCGAGTGAACCAAACAGATCAGGCTCCGGCGTCTCGCCATCCGCCGACAGCATCGCTACACCGATAGGAACTATGTAATCGCAAATCTGAGTCGCTGAAAGTTCCTCGCTCTCAATTTTACTCGGATCGGGTATGGCTCGCTCAATATCAAGCCCCGCCGCCCGCAGGTATCCTATCAGTGATTCGTCCGAATTGGCATCACCGCACAACAGAGACATCCGCGGCATCGCATCATCACAGAACTTTGAACCATCCAAGGCACTTCTGATATCGTGCAGCAAAAGCTCCGGATTGGGCCGACCGTCAGGATTATCACTCGTGAATACAGTGTCAAAAGTTTTTGCACTGAGAACACGTCCCTTTTCCGTCAAAATCACCTGGGCACATGCTGTGGTAAGATGAAGTACCAAAGCCTTTTCATCCGCAGGATTGCACAACTGCCGCCATGCTTTGACGATCGCCTGACAGTCCAGGTAAACCTTCTCAGCCTTGACAGCATCGCTTAGTGATGAGCCCTGATTAAGAAACGATTTACCCGCCACTGCTGCCGCGGCAGTTCGGCCGTGCATACCCATCGGTAATAGAACCGGCGACATTTCCACCGATGAGATGGGCACGGGCAGCAAAGATTCAAGCTGAATTTTTATGATCGGTTCTGCTTTATCATCAGGAACAGGAGGCAGATCGAGGCCGTAAAAGGCTACCGATGACGAATCTATGCCGACAGCACTTTTGCAGCCTTTCTTTTCGCAGGACTCTACAAAGCCCTTTATCTGTTCAGGAAGTATGCTCGGATCTTTGCTTTTTTCGGTACAATGGTGGCCGACGACCTCAAAACCGCTGCCGGTCCTTCTCAACGCAACGGCCCTGAGCATAGAGTCCGTATCCAGGGACACGGCTGCCGTCACATCAGCCGAAAAATGTTTTGTCGTGTCAGTCAATAGATCCCTCTTAGTATCTTAAGACACAATAACATGAAAACTTTCAATTAGATCTGGCCGTCAACGATTCGGCCCTTCGTAATAGTATAGAATCCGCACAGGCGTCTGGCTGCGATCCACAATAGCTGTAAGACTCCTTGTTGTACCGGTCGCATCCAGCACCGCCTCGCTTGTCACCCTAAAAACGCTTGAGTTCACCGTCAGATAATCAATAAATTCTCGAATCTTCCTGTTCGTCAAAGACTTGATCTCCGCCAGGTCCCCAAGCGAAGCAAACCCCTCCACCGCACCTTCCCGATAGGACAGCACCTCCTCTGCCAGCGTCTCATCACCTTCAAAAACAGCTACAAGCACATCCCTCGGCGCAGTGTTAATGTTCACCTTTGCTTGGCCCTGCTGCTGATTGTTATTGCTCGATACCGTAACCTGGTCAATTATGCTGAAAAAGGTCTGCCTGTCGAGAGGCATCGGCTGTTCACTTCTGTCTGCATTGCGCTGAGGCTCATCGGGACTGTTATTCGCGAGCAAATTTCCGATACTGTCGAAATCGCGATTTTCAACGATCCACCTCGCATGAGCCTGGGCAAGCGAAAGCCGGTTCCTCAACTGCCGTTCACCTACACGATTTACATCGATCTTTTCGGTCGTATCATCCGAACTCGATCCGGACTGGGACCAGCACGTCAACATATCATCCCACCTGGCGGTCTCATAAACAAGGGACTCCGTAACACCGCAAACCCGCAGCAATTCGTCAAACGTAGTGAAAGGCCCATTCGGAGGCTCATAGCCGTTTTCCAGGTTCAGATAATAACCTGTTTCCGCGCCTTCGCCCGTAACATTTTCATCTCTGTCACGCCAGTCGATGATCGAATCAGCAATTTCGTCTGTCATGTAAGGCAACTCTATCAACTGTTCTTTTGTCGCGGAATTGAGACTGAGTTTAGAGCTTTCATCCACGACCGCCACATTAAATGAGCACAGGTCCAAAGGCACATCATTAAAATCTTCCACATTGTCATACCACAGATCCGCAAACGAATCGACCGACGTTTCATCATAAGCCAGCACAGCTATCGCCTTTTCCAGACCTGCCCTGCATGCCCAGTGTCCTCTGATATTCTCAGCCGAGGTCAAACTTATCCGGCTGTCCAGCATGCTCGACCGGGCCACCACAACGACTATCGTTGTCACCAGTGCGATTGCCCAGAGAACACCGATCAGAATGACAGCTCTTCTATTTTTCATGTCAGAAAACCTCATCGCTGCCCCCCTCGCTGTTCCGCGACGTTTTCCTGCTGATCAGCATTCATATCGACGCTGTCCTGCTGCGAAGACTCACCGGACCTGGGAAAACTGAGCATGAAACTTGTCGATGCAATATCTTCCGGTGAACTGTCCTGCGACAAAGAAGCGGCAAGAGTGACCTCGACCAGGCCCGGCAGGGATTCCTGCGTGTCGGGCCAATCCATAAGCCACTCGGTGCCGTCAAAATACCGCACTTCAAAGCCGACGATGTTCTCACCGACAGGAATCAAAATCCCGCCCTGGGTCTCTTCAGGCTCCTCGTGACCGACCACCGGACAGTACCGACGCATCAAGTAGTTCTTCTCCTCTTCGGTCATGATGAAATACTCGACTACATATACATCGCTTTCCGGCCTCTGCGGACGGGCCTTTTGCGTGGAAACGATCTTCATGTTCAGCACCGAAGATGGAGTCTCGCTATCTTCGGAAACACTCCCTAGAAACTGCATATTCCCATAATTCGCACTACGATAGACGTTTTGAATATCTCGCCTGATCAGATTCGATGCAAAACGCAGCTCATCGTTTACGCTCAAAAATTTCTCGACGTTCTCCCGAGAGCTCGCAGCAGCCCGCAGAGCACCTATCGCGATCACGGCAATGAACGAACCTATCACCGCCGCGATGGTAACTTCCACCAGAGTAAAACCAGATTGTGCCCGTTTGTCTCTCACTCGGGTTGAGTCTCCAACAATTCAAGCTCCGACTCACTCGTATCCTCGTTCAGCAGCGTAGAAGCCGACACACTTCGACGACCTCTCTCAGGACCCCAGGTTATCTTTATATCCACACTGTAAAGGCCCGTATAGTCGCTGCTTTCGTTTATATCCACGGCCCATTCGTGTACTGTCTCACCGCTTTCCTCGTCTCCAAGCTTCCCGCTGAACTCGCCCTGCTCCATGAAAGCCTCTACGCCCATATAGTCTATATAAGTCAACTGACGGTTCAGAATTTCCCAGGCCTGTTCATACTCTCTGTTGTTCTTCACATTCAGCACACTGCGGGTACTGATCGTACTCAGCGTAACAACAGCAAGACTCAGCAATACCGACGCCGCTACGGTTTCTACAAGACTGAAACCTTTGTTTTTACCATACGTTCTCAATATGACCCCTGCTCATCGAGATCGACCACACCGATCGTCATTTCCTCAGCAGGCCCTTCGATAACCTTCGCCTTACCTGTCGCAACCATCACATTGATGCTGTAAATGTACTCACCGTTACCCAACTGGATGACAGCAGCATCCGCACTTCCGTCCGGGCGAAATACGATCCCATTTTGTAACTGATAATCACCGTACATGCTGGCGATCTCCGCCTTTTCGAAAGCTATTCCATCACCAAGTTCAGCAGGCTTGGTATACTGATTCGACACCACCTGCACAGATTCGGCATCATTGTCCAGATCAGAAACGGAGGTCAACTGCTCGATATCTTCCGATGACCCTACCACAACCGCGTAACTGTTTTCTTCCTTATCAATGAGCAGCCTGCATTCGGTCTGCTTTTCAACTGCTGTCAGGCGTGCGTATTTCATAGCAAGGTAAAGTTCGCCGGCCGCCTTTTTGACCTGCATCTTGCGAAAGCTTTTAAAACCGGTTGTACCCGCTGCCGCAGCGATCAAACCTATGACCAGAACCACGGCAAGTATCTCGACAAGCGTAAAAGCCCTCGTATTTCTATAGGACCAGCTAGTCATTGACGATATCTTCGTTTTCGTCTTCGCCGCCCGGCTCACCGTCCGCACCGTAGCTTATGATATCGAAGCTGCCCTGGTTGACCGTGCCTTCCTCAACATAAACGTAGGGGTTGTCCCACGGATCCATCAACTGACTGCGTTTCGCATACGGGCCGGCCCACTTCTCTTCCACGTCGGAGGGAGCCTCCAAAAGCTCGTCAAGATCCCTGGGCATGCGTCCGCAGTTGACATAGAAAGTTGTAACAGCCTGTTCAACCTGGGCCATTTTGCTCTTTGCGATCGAACGCTTCGTATCACCGAGATTGTTAATGACTTTAGGTACCACAAATCCGGCCAGCAGACCAATGATAAGCACGACTGTCAAAACTTCGATCAGAGTAAAGCCTTTTCTTCTTCTCATATAGATTCGTCCCTTTCGCTCAAACACCAAGTCCGCCGAAGTCGATCGTTACTATCGGCAGCAAAGTGCCCGCAATTATAAAGAATATGATCAATGCCAGTAAAAGTATTATCAAAGCCGGAAACACCGCCATGAATCGTGTTATGGCAGCATCCGCTTCACTATCGAATGTCCTCGCAGCGTTGAGCAGAACTTCATCCAGCTTGCCGGTCTGTTCACCAAGCGAGACAAGCTGTACCAGCAGCGGCGGAAAATGTCCGGACGCCGCAAGAGGTTCGCCCAGCGATTCACCCATGCTGACCTTCGATGCGACCTCATCGATCTCCCCACCGAGCTGCTCGTTGCCCATGATATCGCGTACAACAGAAAGAGCATTAAGTATCGTTATCCCGCAACCCGTCAGCGAACCAAGCGTACGTGCAAACCGCCCCACGGCAATCTTCGTCAGCACCGAGCCAAGCACAGGTACGCGCAGTTTGAACGCATCCCACTTATGTTTGCCCTGCTCGGTATTTTTCCATGAATAGAAAAACCAGGCTGCCCCGGCGACAGCAAGACCAACCGCCCACCCGTAAACTATCAGAAAATCGCTCAGCCACAACAGCATACGTGTCGGCAAAGGCAGAAGCACCTCCTCGCCCAAAGCATTGATGATCTTCGGCAGGATCGCGGTCAGCATTATTATCACCGAACCGATACCGAGTGTCAAAACGATCGCAGGATACACCAGCGCGTTCGTCATGCTGGTTTTGATCTTCTCTTCACGTTCAAGAATCGTCGCCAGTTGCGAAATCGTCTCATCGAGTATCCCGCCCGTTTCACCTACACGAACCATCGACACGTAAAGTTTGGAAAAATGCTCGCTGTGCTCAGCCATCGCACCCGAAAGCGAATTGCCCGAACTGACCGCCTTTTCCAGATCGCCAAGCAGCTCACGCATAGCTGGTTTTACCTGCTGCGACCTGATAATGTCCAAAGCATCCAAAAGCGGAAGCCCAGCGGAAAGTGCGGTAGAAAGTTGCTCTGTCACCGCCAGTATATCCTTGCTCTTGACTCTGCCTGAACCCAGAACAGGTGCTTTCCTGTTTTTACTTGCGGAAGCCTTCTCAGCCTTGGGCGCGGACACCTTCACTGCTCCCTCCATCAACTCAGTCGGATAAGTCCCTTCCGCGGTAAGCACGGAAATGGCCAGACTTCTGTCCGCAGCCTCTACCGTGCCGCTCACAGAATTGCCCGCTCTATCTACTCCTTTATAAGTAAAACTGGCCAAAACGCTGTCCCCGAATTATTTCCGCAACTGCCTCACTGATTCTTTTATTCTTCCTCTACGCCCTGTGTCGCCCGAAGTACTTCCTCCGGCGTCGTCGATCCCGCCAACATCTTAGCGATGCCGTCATGTCTCATACTCACATGATCCGCCGGAGCCGCCCTCAACAACTCTTCGGATGAAGGTCTATTAGCGATAAGCTTTCGCATAGTTTCCGTAACCCTTAGCAGTTCGAATATGCCAACCCGCCCCCGCATACCTGTATGGTTGCAGTCATCACAACCCGTCCCCCGGTAAAAGCTCGCATCCCGGTCAACCATAACGGAATTGTCAAGCCCCCGCAGAATACTTTCACCTGGATCATACTGAGTCTTACATCTCGGACAAATACGCCTGACCAGACGTTGAGCCAGCACGCCCTCAAGTGAACTCGCAAGCAGGAACGGCTCTACGCCCATATCAATAAGACGCGTAATCGCCCCGGCAGCGTCGTTCGTATGCAGCGTCGAGAACACAAGGTGCCCCGTCAACGCTGCCCGTATCGCTATCTCAGCAGTCTCGCTGTCACGGATCTCACCAACCATCACGATATTCGGGTCCTGCCTGAGAATATGCCTCAGTCCCCTGCTGAACGTAAGCCCCCTTCGCGGGTTCACCGGCATCTGGATAATGCCGTCAAGCTGATACTCAACCGGATCCTCGATCGTGATGATCTTCACGCTCGGCTTGTATATCTTGCGAAGAGCCGCATAAAGAGTCGTCGTCTTACCCGAGCCGGTCGGCCCCGTGACCAGTACAATACCGTGCGATTTGTTCAAACACTGATTATAACCCTTGAGCGTCTGAGGATTCATGCCCAGCTCCTCAAGGCTGATCAGCGCGGCACTGCGGTCAAGAATACGCATTGTTATCGACTCGCCGAAAACCGTCGGAACCGTTGAAACACGAATATCTATCTTGCCCTTATTGCCTGAAAATTCTATATGCCCGTCTTGGGGCACAAAACGCTCAGCAATGTTCATATCGCCCATGATCTTTATGCGTGAAACGATCGCGGCATGCAACCGCTTAGGCGAGCTTGATTTCTCGATCAGCAGACCGTCAACCCGATACTTTATCCGCACTTCCTTCTCGAAAGGCTCGATATGAACGTCACTAGCCCTGGCCTCGATCGCCTCCAGCAGGATCAGATTGACCAGGTTCACCAGGCTCGGCTGTCGCGCCAGCTCATGAAGTCGTGCCGCCGATATTTCGCCCGCCTCGTCCTCATCATCTTCTTTCTCGTCCGGCGCGAGGTTGTCCACCATCCTCGCAACATTGCTGCCGTAATGCTTAAGTATCGCCTTCTCCAGCTCGGAGGGACTTCCGTAAAACCGACGCACCCGGCACCCCGTAACCAGCTTTAGCTCTTCTATCGCCTGCGAAGAGAATGGATCTGTCATCGCCACATCGATATGCCCGTTCTGGCGAGCGAATGGTATGAGATTGTGTTTACTCACAAGGTCAGCAGGGATCATACTTATGAGTTCGGGAGTTATAGAAGCATCTTCAAGGCTTGCCCGCGGAATACCGACCTGATGCGCCAGCGCTTCATTGAGCTGGTGCTGATTAATATAACCAAGATCCAGCAGGACCTGGCCGATCTTCACACCCAGATGCTTCTGCTGAGAAAGCGCGTGCTCCAGCGCGGATTCGCTGATATAAGATCTCTCGCAGAGCCATTCGCCCAACTTTTTCCGTTCACAAACCTGATCCACTTTTGACCCCAAGCGTCATTGTTAATTAAAATAGGATTATCTGAACAGCGGATGCTTTGCCGCCCGGCCCTTACCCCCGAAAAAGGAAACCAGCTTGGAAACACCTTTCAGAACTTCAGATAATAAACGCGATTCGGGCAGCGTGCAAACCAAAACCGCACAACAGAGCCGCCGCCACCGATTACATAACTTAGACGCGTGGACAAAAGAAAATGTTACAGAAAAATAACACTTTTTTCGAAATTGTGATTATCGGGCATAAATCGTTGACATATAAGGCCATACACCCCTACGTCGTTGGTGTAGTTCACAACTTTATCGCCTGGGTCACATATGACACCAGAAACTCACCCCCAAAACACTGAAAAATCTATTCATCCACCGACGATGGATCTGCCAGACAATTACCGGACCTTATGGACCTGCATAGGCCCAGGCTCACAGCATTAACCTTGGCAAGCTCCCCGCTGGTGAGCGGATTCGCAATATCCCTGCAGATAAGAATAAATCCTAACGGGCCGTTTACCCGCCCTATAGGTACCGCGGCAGCCGATATCTCGTTGAGCAGCCGAAGATTGCCCTGCAATCCCAGTTCGAACATCGTACCGAGTTCGGTAATAGCATTTGCACGCGAAATCTCGTTTACGGTCTCGTTTGTGAAGCTGCCCCAGAGCTTTTCGACCTTTTTGCTGATTGCGGTCCGTGACTCCGCCTGGTGCACCTGAAAGTTGTGCCCGTCGGTGAGAAATATAGCCACTTCGCACTCGTTAACATGCCTGTAAACATAATTGAAAGTCGTCGCCAGGATCTGACCGAGATCATTATGGCCCAAAAGCGACTCATAAAAAGTAAAGCCTGCACTGAGATTTTCCAACTGTAAAACGAATTCGCGATGAGCCCCCACCATGTCATTGCAAAGCAGATCGATCTTTTTGGCTTGCTCGTGTCTTTGTCTGTTCAGTTTGCGAACCAGCGATCGTATTCTTCTATATCTCGTGTCGTCCAAGGCCGTCCTCAAAAAAACAAGTTTTCTCTCTGATGATGTTTCGGCCTGGACAATGCCCCGCTTTAGCTGTTTCCTTGCAGGTTCTTAACATTTAGTCACTTTCCCAACAGAGGCAGATGCAGAAAGTGATTTGGATCAGGTTAGAAGCTGTTGCAAAACTGCTTTTGGCATTTCAAAAACCTGTAACGGACACTCGAGCCCACAAGGGTTTTATGCTCGCGGCAAGCGAACAGTTACACTTGTTCCTTCACCCTGCTTACTGCTGATAGTAAGCGTAGCATTATTCAACCGAAGAAGACGCTGTGACTGCGCCAGCCCCATCCCCCTCTGCCTGCCGGCCGGCTTATCAGAAAAGAACGGCTGCACCGCTTTTGAAAGTGTCCGCTGAGACATTCCCCGCCCCTGATCCCGTATTTGCAGCACGACGAACTGCTCGCCTTTCTTACTGCTTCCGAACAGCCATATCGGACCCTCACCCCCATCATAAGCTTCGAGAGCATTCGACATGACATTCGCGATCGCTGTCACAACCTGCTCACTGTCCACATTCACCTGCCATTCGGGTTGAATGTTGCTGTAGTCGATCTGCAGCTCTTCAAGGCCGTGCTTTACCTGTGTTTTTTTTACCGCCGAATCGATCAGGTCCATAACAGGTATGCGAACTTTTTCAGGCTCGCGCGGCTTTGCGAACGACATAAGGTCGTTAACAATATGCGCCATTTCATCCGTACGTTGCCGTATCTGCGAAAGCATCTGCTTTTTATTCTCATCGGTCTCCGCTTCCACGAGCAACTGAGCACGGCCGCTTATAACCGCAAGCGGATTATTCAGCTCATGCGCCGCCCCCGCTGCCATCTCCGCTATGCCCGCAAGAGACCTTGCCTGCGTCAGTTCCTCACGCGATTCCTTGAGTGAATTCAAAACGGAAGCAAAACGTTCCGCAAGCGTCGACTGCTCCTCCAGCGCCCTCGCCCCTGCAAGCATACTGCCCACAACAGACGTCAGCACCTCTAGCCGCTCGGCCAGCATACGTGATTCGACCGGCATCCGCTGTTCGAACACCATAACCGCTGCTGCCCTGCCGCCTGCCATAAACGGAACCGCGAACGAACCCGTAAAATCGATCTGCATGTCAAAAAGTTCCAACAGATCACTCATCCTGTTTGCAGGCACAAGTGCGAACTCACTTTCGATCTGCTCGGGTATGACTCGCTGCTCCGTCACCGGAACTACCGTTATGTGGACATTGCCGTGATCGTCCACCACAGCCGCCTCGACACAATCACCGTCTTCCCCGCAAGGCATATAGAAACAGGCCGGACCCGTATGATAGGCCCGCTGAAATTTCTTCACGAACTCCGCCCCGATCTCAATCGCCGGTTTGCCCGGCTCTGCTCCTGCAAGCATCTCTCGAATAAATGACATGCCCACAGCATCTGCTTCGAGCTTGCGATTATGACTGCTTAGCGTCGTATTATTCTTAGCCAGATCAGCAGCCGTCTCCTGCATCATTTCACAGTAAGCTGCCGGCCCGCCCGTCATCTCAAGTCCGAGCAAGGAGGCTTTTTGCGCAACTTCCTCTTTCAACGAAGCCGCTATCATCTCAACCTGCTCGGCAGACAATCCAATTGTCCTCGCAGCATCGTCGATATCCACAGGATCAAAACTGCCGCTCAGCCCGATCTCACAATGCCTCGCAATGGAATCAGCAAGATTGACGACCTGAGCCATTTTCGCACCAGCCAACTCATCCGAAAGGGCCTCTGCATCACTGTGATGCATCCATATCGCGAAAGCTATCTCCGCTGGCAGATGCCATTTCTCAGCCAGCCTCTTGCCTATGATCATATGATCCAGACCCAGGTTCTGCATCTCCACAGCGCCAAGCGATTTGTGCTCCTCGCGCGCCTGTTCGACCATCTTGTCAAAACTCTTTGGCATGGCCTGGCACAACGCCAGCTTGCCAATGTCATGAAGCAGCCCAGCCGAGAAAGCTTGTTCAGCCTTCTCTTCCGGCATCACGATCTCGGCTATCTTGCGTGCCGCACACGCTGTCGCCAGAGAATGCATCGCAAACCGCTTTCGCGGAAAGACGCGCCCGCTGTCCGGATCGTAATCGGCATCGAAAGCCTGGAAAACCTTCACGGAAAGCACCGCGTCCCGAACCACCGGATCCGGTAGTTTGGAAACAGCCTCACTGACAGAGGGCACATCATGCGCAAACCGCACTCCATGATCGTGCGCAAGCGAAAAGATCCTCGCGGTCAACGCAGGATCGGCCTGAATAATATCGGCCAGCTTAGAAATGTCTGCCTGCTGATCGAGCAGATTAGGCAGAAAACCAGCCGCCACTTCCGGCAGCGTCGCCAGACTCGGCAACTGCCTGATGATCATCTCCACCTGTCGTACAACCGCGGTATTTTTCGATTCTTTGCTCAATTGCTTCGTCCCAGCTTATCAGACCATCTCGAGCACAGAACTGATTCTCTCGACCAGCTCGCCGATGCTGAATGGCTTTTTCATAAAAGACTCGGCACCTGCGTCCAGCAGATCCTGTATCTCATCCTCGTCAACCACACCGCTGACGATAATTATCCTTGTATCGTCGAAATCAGGATTCCGCTTAATGGTCTGACAAACAATATTGCCGTTCACGTCTGGCAGCATATAGTCCAGAATAATAACATCAGGCTGGAACTGCTGCGTAAGCAAACCCGCATCGTAACCGCTGGAAGCGGTCTTTATGTCAAACCGGCCGTCCCGCGTAAGCACATCAACCATCAGTTCCACGATCTCAGTATCATCATCGACGATCAGCACTTTCTTTTTGCCCGTATCGATGCTGTCGAGAGGGATATCATTTTCTTTCATGAATTTAACAAGGCTCTCACGCGGGATCCGCCTGAACTTCGAACCGGGTATGCGAAAACCGCCCAGCCGCCCCGAATCAAAGCATCTTATAATGGTCTGCTGACTCAGGCTGCATATCTCAGCGGCCTCGCCGGTAGTAAACAGGTTTTTCATTTTGCCCATCTTAACCCTCTCGTAGAATTGAAGGACGATTCTGGCCGCCCTAAACTACCATTTTCATCTAGCTTAACTATCGGAAATCTATACTGTCAAGGATTAAATTTTGACCAAAAAACCTTGCTCCGAGCATTGGCAGGCATGAAATTATAGGGCAAAACGCTCTCTGTGACCCTGGAAAACAGCAAAAGCCCCGCTTTTTAGACGACCGTAAATGAGCCCTCTAGAAAAGCTTCCATTTTGATTTGCGCTTGGGCTTTCTGATCATCACCGTCTCCCTGTCCACGAGCTTGAGACTTTGCTTCCAGCTCTTTTTACCAGCTTCAAGCCCCCTCGCAAACCCGTAAGCCACCCCATCCTGATTAAATACAACCGCCTGGCCGTATTCCATCTCCGATTTCAAATACTCTCCCGCCGCCGTCGCCCGGTACCATCTGTAAGGAAACTCGTGCTCCTTGATGCCGAAGTCGATATCGGTGATATCAACATTGCACGCCCGAGCCAGATCCTCATGCGTACATTCATAAGTTATGTCCCGCGTATAATAGTGCTCGACATACACACGCCCATCCCTGGCCGAACTCACATGCCCCAACAGGCTCTTGTCCCACTTCGGCGGCACATAAGCATCCAGAAATGTCAAATGTATCGTCGCCCCCGTCTTGCGTGCGATCCTCTCCGCCGCCGTGTCGATCGCCCAGGACCCAGCCGAATGTCCGATAAGATGCACATGCTCTATCTCATTCGGCAGCGACAGCAGAGCCTTCGCCAGCCTCGGCCCCGCCACATCACACGAATATCGCGCAGCATCCATAGGCGTCGCGACCGCCGCCCCGCCCTGCCAGTCAAAATATCCGCACACCCAACTGTTAGGGTCCGTCCTTTCATAAAAAGCCCCCGCCATATCCTCCGGCCAGTCCCCCTCTCCCTTATCAAACCACCCATGCACAACGATCACAAAGTTTTTCGCCGTAGGTTTGATCTTCAACTCATCACTGATCGTGACCTCAGCATCAGCACTTCTGGCCGGCGTCAGCAGACCGTACTGCAGCAGATAATGTCCTTCGTCGACAATGGACAGCAGCCCCGACTCATCAGTTTCCACATTGACACCAGCCCCCAACTCATCCTCCAGACCAATATCGCCCAGCCACTTTATCACATTCTGACGGGCCTTCTCCTCATCAAAGTCCGCCAACACTGCCGGCGCAGCAAGACATACCAAAAACAAAACAGCCGCATATCTCATAAGCTCAAAACCCTCGTAAATCAAACACCCACTGATGACGAATCCTTCTTGGCTTCCCTGGCAAGCTCCTTCACCCTCACGATATCCAGCTTGCCCGAACCAAGTATCGGCATCTCGTCGATCGGCACATAATTGTCCGCCCGTGGTTTCCACATATTCGGCACATCACTCTTCGATATAATCTCGTTAAGCTGATCTGCATCCGTCTTGTCCGACAGGTAAAGAACGACCAGTTCCTCGCCCTTCTTCTCATTCGGTATCCCTGTCACTGCAACTACCTGCTCATGAGCGTCCAGCCCATGCATCAGCACTTCCTCGACACCCATATGCGGAACCATCTCGCCGCCTATCTTGCTGAACCTCGCCAGCCTATCCTTTATCGTCAAGAATCCGTCTTCGTCCAGCACACCAATATCACCCGTATTATACCAGCCGTCCTGCAGAACATCCCGCGTTTTCTCCGGCTCATCCTTATAGCCCTGCATCACATTCGGCCCCTTGACCGTTATAAGGCCCTGCTCACCCGCACTCAACTGCTCACCTGTCTCGATATGCTTTATCCTCACCGACACCCCAGGCAGAGGCTGACCGACCGTGCCATCCTTATGTCCAACCTGCTCAACGCCGCCCCGATCAACATCATCGACGTTCAGCGATATCACCGGCGAGGCCTCAGTCGCACCATACCCCTCATGCAGCTTGATTCCGAACTTCTTCTCGAATGACCTCGCCATCTTCATCTTCAGCTTCTCAGCACCAGGAGCAACAAAACGCAAAGTAGCGAACTGCTCAGGCTCCACCCGACGCATATAACGCATCAGGAACGTCGGCGGCGCGAACAGCAGCGTGCTCTTATCTTCCTCTACAGCCTTACCGACCGTCGAAGCATCCAGTGGATTCGCAATGAACACCACCGGCACACCGCTGATCAACGGCAGCCACAGCCCGCAAGTGTAACCGAATGCATGGAAAATCGGCAGAACACAGCAGGCGTTATCACCCGGCCGAACCTTGACCAGCATCTTGGTCTGTTCGATATTGGAAAGAATATTATGATGACTTAACAGCACACCCTTGGGCATACCAGAACTGCCCGAAGAAAATATCACCGTGGCCGTGCTGTCCGGATCAAACCCCTCCGAACAGCCCAGAACCTTTTTCGGCATCAGCACCGCTTTGACAAATCCCGCAAACTTATCGAACCACCCGACATCTTTGACCATATCCTCGATGAAAACCATATTGTCCGACTCTTCGACTGTATCGAGCTTGCGAATGAATTTGTGCGACGTGATAATTTTTTTGACATCACAAACTTCGACACAGTGATCTCGATTCTTGCCGGAAGTCACATAATTCAGATTGACCGGTATCTTACCCCGCATCGTACAGGCTATATTCGCAAGCGCACCGCCCGCCGAAGGAGGCAGCATTATTCCGACATGCTTCTGCCCCTGCGTCACCTTCTCGATCTTCCGACCCAGCACAACAGCCGACACTAGAGCCTTACCAAACGTCAGCCTCTGACCCGTCGTCGTATCCGTCATGCAATGCCTGAACCACTTGCGCCTCGCTGTCTGCACGAACTTATATCCCATCGACTGACGTTTTCTCTTGACATCCGCAAAATACTCGCATGAAAGATCGACCACACGCTGACGCACATCAAACGCTTTCGAATCCGAAGGCATCGGGTCGCCGAACACAATAGTAACCGTATACGGGAACTTCCTCGGCAGCGTCGACATCACCCTCCCGTGATAGTAACTGAATATGCTTCCCCAAGCACCGCCGATATACATCGGAATGATCGGACAGTCCGTCCCCTTGACGATCTTCTCGATACCCGGCCTGAACTTCTGCACAAAACCGTTACGCGTGATGGCTCCCTCGGCAAATATGCAGACCAGATCCCCCTGATCCATCGCCGCACGAGCCTCATGCAACGACCTCACGATCCTCTTAGGCGAATCCTTAGGCGAGATAGGTATCACCTTCATCAGCCGGAAAAACCAGTTGACCCACCACAAGTTATAGATATCACGATCCATCACAAAACGAATTCGCCGCTGCTGTGTAACGCCGATCAGCAACGCATCCACATAAGAAACGTGATTGCACACCAGCAACGCCCCGCCGTCAAACGGAACCTTTTCGATCCCCGGCGTGTTCACCCGGTAACAGCATTTCGTCAGCATAACTGCAACAAACCGCACCAGCAGATCAGGCATCTTGTAAATAAACAATCCCGTCAGCAGCAGCGTCATCACAGCCAGCACAACGAACGATCCTGCCGGACCAAAATTTACCAACTGCACAAGCCCGATGGCTCCCGATGCGAGCAGCACACCCAGCCAGCCGATGAACCCTGAAGCCGCCAGCACCTCGCCCCTGTTCTTCTCGGGACTCCTGAGCTGTATGAAAGCGTGCAGCGGTATAATGAACAGCCCGCCGCTCGCACCCATGACGAATATCCAGACATATGCCGCAATCCTGCTGTCGGTGATCAGACCCAGAACTATCGCTGAAACACCCAGCCCCAAAGCTCCTATCGGCACAACACCCAACTCCACGTGCCTGCCGCTAAGCTTCGAAGAAAGCAGGGACCCCACACCGATACCCAATGCCGCAATGAAGAACAAATACCCGCTTGCGATCTTATCCAGCCCAAGAACTTCCATACCATAAGGGATCAGATTCACATATATGTAAGCGCCGAAAAAAAGAAAATATGCCGCCCCGAAAACCGCAAACAGAAGCGAGGTATCGCCCTTGATGCTTTTGAGAGTTTTTATTATATCGTTCCAAAAGAAAACCGAAGCCTTGCTTCCCCCGCCGGCAGACGGCATACGTTTGATCCCCAAGCTCGTCCCTATCCCAACCGCAGCTACCATCACGCACGCTGCCGCTGCCAAAACATAGTTGCGACCCGTCAGCCGCAGAACCGTCGGCGCCATAAACGCCCCCGCAATTATCGCAAGATACGTCATTGCCTCGATAAAGCTGTTAGCACGCGAAAGCTTCTCCCTGCCCACCAGCTCAGGGATGATGCCGTACTTGGCCGGACCGAAAAACGCACTCTGCGTCGACATCGCAAACAAAAGCAGGTACAAACCCCACACACTGCCGAACCAGAACGCAGCCATTGCGGCACACATGATCACAAGCTCCGCCACCTTCACGCACCGAATAATGCTTGTCTTGCTCAGACGATCCGCCAGCCTGCCCGCAAAAGCCGTGAACAGCAAAAACGGCACAACAAACACAGCACCTGCGATCGCCCCTATTCGCGTCGCATGATCAGCCTGACTTTCAGGAACCAGAAACGGAATGATCAGAAACTTATAAATATTATCATTCATGGCACCGAGAAACTGCGTCACATTGTGCCATACAAAAGATCTTCCCAGTTTTTGCTCTTCAGAGGACATCCCTCACCTCTCACCAATTCCGACATATTTAACTAAATTAAGAATACCCGCAAAGCTACAGAATTCAACCTTTTCCATCCAGGTAATCGACCACCGTACCAAAAACCTGCTCACGAAGCCCAAGCGACTCATTAAAAAGTTCATGCTTTGCCCCTTCGACCAACTCCACACGCGCATTCGGCAGCTTCGATTCCAGAAATGCAATATTGTGCACCCAGTCCACCGTTCCGTCTCTGTCACCCTGCACGATCAGCACCTCCTTGTCGCTTGGCTTTGCACGCTCGACCCAGTCGTTCCAGTCGAACAGAGCCTTAACCCAGACCAGCGGAACAGCCCTGGCATGCAGAAAGTCCTCGTTGCGGTTGAACCTGATAAACTCTTTATTGTTCGTATTGCACCGCGGCAGCCGTTTGACGCTGGTCACGAACCTGCTGTAAAGCGGATATGTGAATTTCGTCTGTTTCCACGCGACAGGCCGGACCAGCGGAGCCGCAAGCACGACCCTTTCAAAGCTGCCGCCTTCATCCCCCAGCACATCCTGAATGACCGGACACGCGCCGTTACTGAACGCCACCACATGATAGGGACCGTCAAGATATTTCGCTGCTTCATCCCTGAAATCCCTCAGTGCCTTTCGGTAAACGTCAAAACTCTCAACCGCCGCCCGCTCACCGCTCGACAGCCCGTGCCCCGGCTTATCATACGCAGCAACCGCAAACCCGTGATCCAGCAGATATTCAATTATATAACGCAACTGCCCGCAATGATTCAGATAACCATGCATCAGCACCACCGTCGCCTTGTAAGATTCGGGCCGGTATATGTGCCCAGCCAACGTATAGCCCTGCGACTCGAACGTCCCGAACAGATGCTCGACCTGGCCTCGCCCTTCCCCCGCACCGAGGCCGTAATGATCGAAATATTCCTTCACGGCCTGCGGATACTCACCGTTCGCCTGCGACAGGGGCTGAAGCTGCGACTGAATTGTATGTCTTTTCTCATCCATTGCATGTCCCTTGGCATATTTAACCATACCAAACACAAAACAGCAAAAAACAACTGCCCCTATCAGCCATATCGCGTATTTCAACCTTATTTTTATAGCTTTACCAGCCATTATTGTTTGACCCTGTCTCCAAATTAGCTCTCACTATTCCCGCTGGCGGCATTATCGCCGCACGAACAACCCCAAACGATCCCAACAACCCAGATCGCAACAGCCGCTATCAAGACCTCTGCATTCAACATTTTGCTTTCTCCTTCTATAATTTCGCAAATTCGTGCACACCATTGAACCAAAGACAAGATGACAGCGACTCCGAACCGCCCGGAGCCGCCGCCAAACGGAGATGTGTACTGTTTTCACTTTTCAAGAATCATCAAATAATCCGTTTAACTAAAAAGCAATCCCCGTGCCAGCATTTTACATTTAACATAAACACTTGACAGCTAAACACTTATGGCGACATGAGCATAAAACCACACCAGCCGCCAATTATTCACTGGCAAATAATGTGCACACCCTATACATTGCATGCATGGATCAGCTAAAATTAACACAAAGCGACCGCAACTTCTTCGAGCTCGTCTCCCGGGCGACCTTCACCAACCCCTTCAGCCCCGAGCGGGTCGAGATAGACCGACGCATATCCGGCCGAAACGACGGCGCATCATGGCCCAGCATCATGCCCCAGGCCGTAAAAGAAGTCAGCACCCGTCTCAGGACTCTTGAAGAGACAGCCCCCATAAAGATAAAGGACTTCGCCCACCCCGACCGCACCATCATCGAACACGCCCTGCTCTTCGACGCGTTCCACAAGTATGCATATGAACTAGACGCCATAATCGATCAGCAGCTCGCCAGCCCCGACAAAAGCATCGATGTCCCATTCGCACCCGAACTCCTCGCCGGTCTCCGCACCGCCGGCCTCGCGCGTGACCGGGCCCGCCGCTACCTCGAACTGTTCTACCAGATCCGCCGTGCGTTCTTCTTCATCGACAAGAACCTCCTCGGCCGATCCCCATCCATGCAAAAACTCCGCATGAACCTGTGGAACAACATCTTCACCCACGACATCCTGCACTACGAACGCTATCTTTGGGACAAAATGGAAGATTTCTCCACCCTCCTGCTCGGACCCACCGGCTGCGGAAAAGGAACCGCCGCTGCCGCCATCGGACAAAGCGGCTACATACCCTTCGACGAAAACAAAAACTGCTTCGCCGAAAGCTTCACCCGCACTTTCATACCGATCAATCTGTCCGAATATCCCGAGAGCCTGATCGAATCCGAACTGTTCGGCCACACAAAGGGCTCATTCACCGGCGCGGTATCCGCACACGAAGGCATCTTTTCCCTCTGCAGCCCTCACGGCTCGATCTTCCTCGATGAGATCGGCGACATCTCCACCCAGATACAGATCAAGCTCCTCCGCGTCCTGCAGGAACGCACATTCTCCCCCGTAGGCAACCACGAAAAACTCCGCTTCTCTGGCCGCGTAATTGCCGCCACCAACCAGAACATCGACTCCCTCCGCTCCGAGGGCAAATTCCGCGACGACTTCTACTACCGCCTCTGCTCCGACTGCATCGCCGTCCCGAGCCTCCACCAGCGAATCAAGGAAGATCCAGCAGAACTCGAACAACTCGTCAACAGAACCATCGCAAGCATCGCTGGAGACAACACCGAATTCGCCCCCATGGTAATGGATGTAATAAAGTCGCGCCTGGGCAAGCATTACGCCTGGCCCGGCAACGTCCGCGAACTCGAACAGTGCGTCCGCAGCGTTATCATCAAACGCGATTACGACGGTCGACACTGCCAAACCGCCAACCCCAACAGATCCACCATCGACATCTCGGACGAACCCGACGCCCAGCAGCTCCTCGCCCGCTACTGCGCAACACTCTACGATAAATACGGCACCCTCGGCGAAGTCGCCCGCCGAACCGCCCTCGACCGCCGAACCGTCAAAAAGCACATCGAGCGCCATTGCAAAAACGCCGACTGAAGCAAATCAGCCGGCGTCATGAAATCCCTTGTACACAAAAAGCTTAACCTCGCTACTCATCCTCCCCATACATATCGTCCCACCATTGCGGCTGGTCCTTGAGATACTTATCGAACCACGCCAGCTTCGCCTTCGCAGCAGCAACCCGCCTCTTGTAATTACCAATGCCGTGCCCCTCACCCTTGAACTCCAGCATCTCAACGGGCCGACCCAGCAGCTTCAGCGCAGTATACATCTGAGTACTCTGTCCAGTGGGCACGTTCGTATCTGCTGTCCCATGCGTAAGCAGCAAAGGCGTGTGTATCTTGTCCGCGTTGAACAGCGGGCTCTGATTCACATAAATATCCCACCGGTTCCACGGATAACTCTCCGCCGCCGAGATCGCACAATAACCGAAACCGCTGTAGCCCTCTCCCCAGTAACCTGCGATCGAGCTGATACCCGCATGCGAAACAGCCGCACTGAAAATGTCCGTCTGCGTCTGCAGATACATCGTCATGAACCCGCCATACGAACCGCCCGTACAGCCGATCCGCTCGGCATCGATAAAATCATGCTCCTCAACGAGCTTCTTCACGCCCGTAATGATCTCGCCAGCAACCTTCTTACCCCAGTCATTGACATGCTTGGCCGAAAACTCCTGCCCGAACCCGACCGCACCGCTGGGCTGCAAAACATACGTAACATAACCATTCGCCGCATACCTGTGAAAGCTCGTACTGAAGTTACGCGACGTTGGACTCGTCCCACTATAATAATAAACGATACACGGATACTTCCTCGCGGGATCAAAATCCAGCGGATAATAAACCCGCCCCATGATCTCATCGCCGTCTTCGTTCTCAAACGACCAGTCCTTCACCTCAGCAAGCTCGATCCGCTCCCAAAACTCCGCATCAGGCTCAACAAGGGTCCACTTCTGTCCGCTCGCAAGCTCCATCGCAAACACTTCCCCCGGCACATTCGTACTCGCAGCCTCGTAAACAGCCACCCCCGCCTTATCCGCCATATCCCAATCACTCGCAACCTCCCTGTCCGTCTCGACCATCTCAAACTCCCGGCTGTCCGGATCATACCTGTAGATCCGAACAAACGCCTTATCCGCTGTCTCGAAGTATATCTTGCCGTCAAAATCGTTCCACGCCCCGTTCTTGATCTCCGGCCTGAAATCCTTCGTGATCGGATCGATGCTCGTCGTCTCCAGGTCATAGATAAACGCCTGGCTGTCATACGCATTCGAAATAGTTTCGCTCGGCGTATTCCTACCCGCTCCGCCAAACATGTCGGGCCCGCCTACCACCAGCAGCCTCTTACCGTCCGGCGAATACTCGGCACCAGCGTACCAATTGTTCTCCCAAAGCTCCCTCGCCTCCATCGTCTCAAGATCCAGCTCAACAAACTCGCTCTTCGAGAAGGGCCTCTCGCTATAATCCCGCCAGCTCCTGCTGTAAATGATCCGCTCACAGTCCGGGCTGATATCCTGCAGCCGTGTCCCCGGGTCACCAAACGTCAGCCGCCTCTTCGTCCCCGCCTCCACGTTCAGCAGGTACAGATAACTCTCGCTCCGAGTCCTCCCGTCACGCCTGTCCAGATCCCTCACATGATGCACACCCAGAGAATCCGCCGACTCCTTCTCCGTAACGCTGTAAATAATGAACGACCCGTCCGGCGACCATGAATACCCGCCAAAATCCTTCACTCCCCGCAGCACCGGCTCCATCATCCCGCTCTCAATATCCATCACCCATATCGTACTCTTGCCCCCGTCCCGATCGACAAAACTTATCGCCCTGCCGTCCGGCGTCCACTCCGGCGACTTGATACTGATCGGCCCGCGATAAGTCCGCAGCAGCTCTCCGTCACTGACCCGCCGTAGCTCCAGCCAGTACTCATGACTGTCCCCGCCGTCCAGATACTGCCACTGAACCACTGCCGCGACCGAACCGTCCGGCGACACCGACACATGCGAAACATTCGCCGCGTCCATCGCCTCCGAAAGACTTATCGGCCCCGCCGGAGCAAGATCGAAACTCATCTCAGCAGGTACCGTCTTTTCATCAACCTTCAACACTGACTCTACAAACCACCCAGCCGCATTCTCCGGATCACGCAGACACTTCACGACCACCAGATGCTTTCCCGTATCCAGCTTCAGTTCCGCCTTGAGCTCCCCCGCACTCGCCTCCCCGTCATCACCCGGCTTCTGCGACGACGTCTTCGTTTTGACCGACTCACCGTCAACGAACACCTCCAGCAGATGACAGCTCTTCAGCGTCAGATCCGCCTGCGTCCACCGATCCACACTAACATACGCCGCCAGATAATACACCTGCGGCACGTCACCCTCGCCGCCCCCCAGCTCCAGCTTACCCGATCCATCCGCCCCGCTCACCTTCCAGCTCGATCGCTCAGCAGTACTCCACGCAAACCCATCCCCCGCCCCGGGCCGCAGTTCATCCACATTCACAAAATCAAACTTGAGCTGATCGTCAATCCCATACGTCTTATCAAAAATATTCTCCTCTTCCGCATCCACCGGCATCGGCACATCGAAAGGACCGCTCATCAGCCACATATCTATCGCTACCGGCTCATCGGCATCATCAATCGTAACCGCCTGTCCCGAAGAAACCGCAAAAAAAGAAAGCCCAACAACACAAACCCACAAAAATCTGCACTTAAACACAATCAAGTCCTTTCGATTACCGAATACGTATCCGATCTGCCGACAATGCCGCACTCCAACCGGATTAAAGCCGTAAAAAGTTAAGAAACCCACAACAATTAAATGTAGCAGATTCGCCCTTATTAATCAACTCCGCAAAAAGGACGTTCCAAACACCCCATAAACGCAAAAAAACCGGCAAGATCATAAAAAACCCTGCCGGCTTATATAAAACTCATGTCTAGAGCGACTTTCCTACTCCATACTGAACCACTTACTGCCGTAAGCATCCAGCGTCAACTCGAACGACTCGCCATCACCGTCATAAACCGTCGTCGTCTGCTCGCTGCTCGCGTTGTTCACAACCACAAAGCATTTCTTCTCAGGATACGCCGCACATTCGGTATTGACATTCGAGCTGAACCACTTCTTCAGCTCGCTCTCCTGACCAGCCGACCAAAGCAGCGCCCTGTGCAGCATCCTGCTGTTGTCGATACTGTAAGGCAGACCAGCCATATACACCGCCCTGCCCTTGCCGAAATCTTTCGCCGCCAGCCGAATATGCAAACCGTTCGCCTCCAGCACACGCACATCCTCACTACTCGCAAAGACATAGCTCTTGTCCGTGCCGAAGTCCAGTTTGCCGCCGGCATCAGCCGTAATAAAGTGCTCACCGCTTTCCTCAAACTTGCGACCAGCCGCCATAACCTGGTTGCCGATCTCACGCTCGACGCCCATAACATCGCTCAACTGGAAATACCTGCCCTGATGCTGGTACGCACTCGGCCCGAGATTGCCCACGAAGCCCCCGCCGTTGTAGATCCACTCGCGGATCGTCGATACGATCTGCTCATTGACCCACCACTCACCGCCGCTCCAAGCAGTTCCGTCCTCGCCGTCATTAATGATTACATCGACATCGTCCGGCACACCGCCTGTGAGAATATCATCGAAGCTCATAAACTGTATCTCGACCGGCAATCCGCTGATGCACTCCAGCAGATTAGATCCGGCAACAGCGATCACGTCGGGCCGCTTTATAAAGAACTTCTGATCACGCCCGAAATTATTCAGCCAACTTCGCCACTTGCCCCACGCATTAAGTATTGCAACCTTCACCGGCGCACTGTAAGGCTCAGTCTTGCCGCTGTTCTCCTTGATCTGCCTGAACTCGTCACAAAGACCGCTCACCTGCTCGACAAATTCCGGGAACTTCTTCGCCAGGCTCAAATACCCCCCGTAACCGATCCTGTCGATTGGCTTGCGAAGCATCGCCCGCCTGATCTTCACCCAGTTGCTCACGGACTCTTCCGTAGGCTTGCCGCCCTCGCAGAACACATCCGGGAAGAAATAAGGATACAGCCGAATTTCCTTAACCTCATCCCACGGTGAATCCGCCAGCCGCCTCAACGCAACACCATCCTCACACGCACCGACATTGATATCGATGCCCATCTTCGGATAATCGTCACTGTAA